>NZ_JAJPWR010000006.1:0-505216 GCF_046548995.1 Amycolatopsis sp. lyj-109 | reverse complement strand
CCTCACCGGCCAGCACGTCACCCTCCAACCCCACGCCGCCTAACCCCTTCACCCCGGGCCCCGGCTCCGCTGCGCTACGCCGGGGGCGCTACCGCGCGCCCACAGTCACCTCGATTTACGAGCCAGGGCTTCGGAGGTCCTGAATGAGTCATTCAAGACGTTGGCTGCGCTGCGTTGCCGGGTGAGCGAGCCACCGCGACTTTGCCGGCCCCTGCCCGGGAGGGGCGGGGTGCGAGACGTGACTACCCCACCTCGCCCGCGGGCGGCGGCTGCACGTCGACCGGGCTGCCCCACTCCGTGTACCGGGTCGTGATGCGCGCCTCCGACCCCGGCAGGATCGGCGACAGGTCCAGCACGATCTGCAACGGCCGGTGGGCTTCGTCGAGCCACAGCTCCACCGGGAACTTCCCGCCCACCTGCCCCGCCGCGTCCGCGGGCAACCCCGCAGGCAGGTCCGTGCCCAGGCGCGCCAGCTCGAGGTCGATGCGGTAGTGCTCCGCCGGCACGCCGCCCAGGTTGGTGCGCTCGGCCGCGACGATCGTGCCCGCCGTCCGGATTTCGCCCAGCGTGTGCGCGGGGTCGTTCTGCGTGGCCAGCTGGGTCAGGCTGCCGCCGAGGACCTGGGAAAACGGGTCCGTGCCGTCCGCCGCCACCACGACCCACGGCTTCTGCGTGCCGACCTCGTCGCGGGAGCCTTCCGGCACCTTCGCGTACAGCTTCCCGGCCACCAGCCGCAGCTCCACCGGCTCGCCGAGGAAGTCCGTCGTCATCACCTGGGCCGTCCCGCCGGCGCCGAACCGCGCCTGGCCCTGGCCCTTCGACCGGACCGAGCCGACCGCGACGTCCGTGCCGAACTTCGCCGAGCCGCCGGTCGTCGTGGCCGCCGTGGCCGCGTCCGCCAATGCTCGCGCGTCGTCGAACGACGGGCGTGGTGGCGGGTCGGAACAGGCCCCGGCGAGCAGGGCGAACAGCAGCACGACGGCGGCTTTGCGCATGGTGCCAACAAAAACACAGCGGCTCCCCCGACCTCGTTCGGGGGAGCCGCCGCTACTCAGCGTCGTCCGGCGTCAGCGACCGGCCTTCTTCATCAGCTCGCCGAGGTCGACGACCTGGTCGGCGGGCGGGGCCGCCACGTCGACCTGGGTGCCCCAGTCGCTGTACTTCATCGTGAACTTGGCGTCGCCGGCCGGCGCGCCCATCGCCTGCATCATCGGGCCCTGGTCCATGGTCATCTGCAGCGGCAGGTTGTCCTTGTCGAGCCACAGCTCGGCCGGGAGCTTGAGGTCCTTGCCCTTGAGCTTCTCGGTGAGCTGGTCGCGCGCCGCGGCCGGGACCTGGTCGGTGAACTGGTCCAGGGCCTTCGCGACGTCGAGCTCCACCTTGTAGTGGTTGACCTTCTGGCCGTTCAGCTCGGTCTGGTCGGACGAGATGATCCGGCCCGTCTTGGAGATCTGCTCGAGCATCTTGCTCGGGTCGCTCTGCTCCGCCGACTGCGACAACGCGCCACCCAGCGCCTGCGAAAGCGGGTCGGTGCCGTCGGCCGAGATCTTGGCCCACGACTTGTCCGTGCCCATCTGCTTCTGCTCTTCGGCGGGCAGCTTGATGTACATGACCTTGTCGACCATGCGCATCTCGGTGGTCTGGCCGGCCGCGGTGCTGCTCATCGAGAACTTCGTGTTCGCGCCGTCGAAGGCCATCGCGCCGGTGGCGGTGATGGTCTGGCCGGCAGCGGAGCCCTCCATGCTGAACTTCACCGACTTGGACTTCTCGGTGCCCTGCTTCGCCTCCGACGCCAGCTTGATCGCGTCGGTGAAGGGCGAAGCGAGGCCGGCGGGCTGGCTCTGCTCGCTCGCGGCGGCCGGTTCCGCCGTGCCGGTGGCGGAGTTGCCGCTGCACGCGGTCAGCGTGAGCACCAGCGCCGCGCCCGCGGCGGCAACCAGGGTGGTCTTGCGCATCGAGTTCCCCTCAGGATCGGATCTTCCGCTCGGGACATCACCCGAACGGGCGAATGGTTGCCGATGTGACGGTGACGAGCGGCGATCGGTTCCCGGCCGCCTCAGGACTCGGTGGCGCGGGTCACTTCGTGGCCGCCGCGCGACGCCAGCAGCCGCCGCAGCGAAGCGAGCCGCTCGGGGCTGGCCTTCCCGTCGGTGACGACGTCGTCGAGCGCGCAGTCCGGGTCCTCCGGCGCGCCCAGGTGCCCGCAGCCGGACGGGCATTCCTCGGCGGCCGCGGCGAACTCCTCGAAGGCGTCCACGATGTCGTCCGCGGTGACGTGGGCCAGCCCGAACGAGCGCACGCCGGGGGTGTCGATCACCCAGCCGCCGTCCGGCAGGGGCAGCGCCACCGCCGCGACGGACGTGTGGCGCCCCTTGCCGACCCCGCTCACCACGCCGACGGCCAGGTCGGCGTCCGGGACCAGACGGTTGACCAATGTCGACTTACCGACACCGGAGTGGCCGACCAGCGCCGTCACGCGGTCCTTCAGCAGCTCGTCGAGGCCTTCGGGCTTCTCGTCGAAGCGGCTCACGATCGCCGGGATGTCGAGGCCCGCGTAGCCCGCCAGCAGCTCGTCCGGGCTGGCCAGGTCGGCCTTCGTCAAGCACAGGACCGGCTGGACGCCGCCCGCGTAGCAGGCGACCAGGCAACGATCGATGAAGCCGGTGCGCGGCGGCGGGTCGGCCAGCGCGGTGACGATCAGCAGGCGCTCGGCGTTCGCCACGACCAGCCGCTCGTACGGGTCGGTGTCGTCGGCCGTGCGCAGCAGCGAGCTGGTGCGCTCGTCGACCCGGACGATCCGCGCGAGGGTGTCCGGCTTGCCGGAGACGTCCCCGACGATGCCGACCAGGTCGCCGACGACCACCGGCGTCCGGCCCATTTCGCGGGCGCGCATGGCGGTGATCACGCGGGCCGGATCGGCGTCGATCGCGCAGGTCCAGCGGCCGCGGTCCTTGCCGATGACCATGGCGGTGACGGCGTCGGCGTGCTCGGGACGGCGCTTGCTGCGGGGCCGGGTGCCCTTGCCCGGACGCACGCGGACGTCGGACTCGTCCAGCTTGCTCCAGTCGTTGCGCGCCAAACCCGTGGTCCTCTCGTGTGCCGGTGCCCACCCGAATGATCCCACGTCGCTCGCCACGGCCCTGGCCTGCGTGTAACGATGGCGTCCCGGAGGTATCCGGCAGACTGCTTCGGGGGGTCCGGGTGGCGGAGCCCCCGGCCCGGGGCGAAGCCCCGGCTCTCACAGAGGAGGTTGGTCATGTGCGGGCGCTACGCCGCCACGAAGGACCCGGCGAAGCTGATCGAGGAGTTCGAGGCGATCGACCTCACCGAAGGCCACGCGCGCGCCGACCACAACGTGGCGCCGACGAAGAACGTGGTCACGGTTGTGCAGCGGCACCCGCGTGACGAAGACGGCCAGGTCCTCGAGGACGAGCCCGCCGAGCGCTCGCTGCGGATGATGAAGTGGGGCCTGGTGCCGTTCTGGGCCAAGGACCCGTCGGTCGGCTCGCGGATGATCAACACGCGCTCCGAAACGGCCGCCGAGAAGCCCGCCTTCCGCCGCGCGCTGGTGTCGCGCCGCTGCCTGGTGCCCGCCGACGGCTGGTACGAGTGGCGCCGCACCGGCAAGGAGAAGGAGCCGTTCTACATGACGGAGCCGGACGGATCCTCGCTCGCGTTCGGCGGGATCTGGGAGAGCTGGCGGCCGAAGGACGACGACAAGGCGTCCCCGCTGATCACCTTCTCGATCATCACGACCGACGCGGCCGGCCAGCTCACCGACGTCCACCACCGGATGCCGCTGATCGTGCCGAAGTCGCATTGGGACGGCTGGCTGGACCCGGACCGCGAAGACGTCACCGACCTGCTGGTGCCGACGCCCGAGGACATCGTGGCGTCGCTGGAGCTGCGGCCGATCTCGAGCCGGGTCAACAACGTCCGCAACAACGGCCCCGAACTGTTGGAGCGGGTCGACCCGGCGCACGAAGGCGCCCTGTTCGACGCGCCGAAGTCATGACGGCCATCCCGATCGAGACCGCCTACGGCCCGGCGCGGGTGTACCTGCACTGCGCCGAGGAGGGCGAAGCGGTGCTCATGCTCGGCCACGGCGCGGGCGGCGGCCTCGGGGCGAAGGACCTGGTGGCGGTGACGCGCGCGGCCCGGGATGCGGGCGTGCACGTGGCGCTGGTCGAGCAGCCGTACAAGGTGGCCGGCCGCCGCGCGCCGGCCCCGGCGAACCAGCTGGACACGGCGTGGCTGACGGTGGCGGACGAGCTGTCGGAGCGCTTCGACGGCCTGCCGTTCGTGTTCGGAGGCCGGTCCTCGGGCGCGCGGGTGGCCTGCCGGACGGCTTCCGTGGGCCAGGCGGTCGCGGTCCTGTGCCTGGCGTTCCCGGAGCACCCGCCGGGCCGGCCGGAGAAGACCCGCCAGCCGGAGTTCGACGCGGTCGAGGTGCCGACCCTGGTGATCCAGGGGGAGCGCGACCCGTTCGGGCGGCCGAAGCCGGGACCGCACCAGGAGCTGGTGCTGGTGGACGGCGACCACAACCTGGGCAAGGACCTGGAGACGGTCTCCCGGGCGGCGACCGAGTGGCTGTCGCGGGTGCTGCGGCCGCTGGCCTGAGTTGTCCACATCGGGGTCGGCTGTCCACAGATTTGCCGGTGACCCGTTTTGCGCCCCTGCCGCGGATAGACTGGACTTGGGGACGCCCCCCTGGGAGCGGTGGGGGATGTCTGGTTACTGGGGCCCGGCAAAGTGGCCCTCTCACTGGGCCGAGGCGGGCGAGGCCGCGCCGGCGGTGCGAGGACTGTGACTGGTGTCCTGAATGACTCATTCCTGGCATCGGAGGTCCTGAATGAGTCATTCAAGACGCCGAGGCCCGCCACCGAACCGGGCTGATACCCGCACCACGACGGCTCGAAGGACCCGGCCGGCAGCTCAGGCCCCGATCGACGCCACCACGGCGCCGGTCAGCCGGATCAGCTCACCCGGAGCCAGTTCCACCTCGAGCCCGCGCCGCCCGGCCGAGCAGAACACCGTCTCGAACCCCGCCGCCGACGCGTCGATCACCACCGGCAGCCGGCTCCGGTGGCCCAGCGGCGAGATCCCGCCCAGCACGTACCCCGTCGCCCGCTGGGCGGCCGCCGGGTCGGCCATCTTCGCCTTCTTGCCGCCCGCCGCGGCCGCCAGAGCCTTCAGGTCCAGCTGCCCGGTGACCGGAACCACACCCACCACGAGCCGGCCGTCCACCTCCGCGACCAGCGTCTTGAACACCCGCGCCCGGTCCAGGCCCAGTGCCTCCACGGCCTCCAGCCCGTACGACTCCGCGCGCGGGTCGTGGTCGTAAGCGTGCAGCGTGTGCGCCACTTTCTGCTTTCCCAGCAACGCCGTCGCCGGGGTGCCCTTGCCAGCCATGGCGGAAGTCTAGGGAATGCCGGATCACCCCGATCGGTTGTACGGGATGTGACAACAACGCTCGCCACCACACGCTCACGCAGCCGCCGCAGTTCCCAGGCACCGGCGAACCGCGGCGTGCCCGGTCCCCGCGTAAACTCGGGTCCGCCGTATGCGCGCACGCGCATCGACGCCGAGCGGGAAGGGAACGGTTTGCCGAGCACGCAGAACTCAGCGCCGGAAGAAACGACCGAGGCCGAGCGCGCCGAACGTTTCGAGCGGGACGCGATGCCGCTGCTCGACCAGCTGTACTCGGCCGCGATGCGGATGACCCGTAACCCCGCCGATGCCGAGGACCTGGTCCAGGAGACCTACCTCAAGGCGTACGCCGCCTTCGCGTCCTTCAAGGCCGGCACGAACCTCAAGGCCTGGATGTACCGCATCCTGACCAACACCTACATCAACGGCTACCGCAAGCGACAGCGGCAGCCCGTGCAGGCGCCCACCGAGGAGATCACCGACTGGCAGATCGCCAAGGCGGAGAACCACACCTCCAGCGGGCTGCGGTCGGCCGAGGTCGAGGCGATGGACAACCTGCCCGACACCGACGTCAAGGCCGCCCTGCAGAAGCTGCCCGAGGAGTTCCGGCTGGCCGTCTACTTGGCCGACGTCGAGGGCTTCGCGTACAAGGAGATCGCCGAGATCATGGACACGCCCATCGGCACCGTGATGTCCCGCCTGCACCGCGGCCGCGCCCAGCTGCGCGACCTGCTCGCCGACGTCGCGCGCGAGCGCGGCTTCATCCGGGGGGCCAAGGAAGAGGTGGCCGGGCGATGAACGACATGTGCGAGGGCGCATCCGACAAGGTTCGCTGCGAAGAGGCGCTCGCCGACATCTACCTGCTGCTCGACCGCGAGTGCAGCCCCGAGCGGGACGCCGCGCTGCGCTCACACATCGAGGACTGCCCGCCGTGCCTCGAGGAGTACGGCATCGACGAGCACATCAAGCAGCTGCTGGCCCGCAAGTGCGGCGGCGACCACGCTCCGGCCGAGCTGAAGAGCCGGCTGCGCGCGTCGATCCGCCAGACCGTCGCCACGCGCGGCGGTGTCACGGTCGAACGCACCGAGATCACCCTCGAGCAGCGTTCCGAATAGCGCCCGAGCACGACGAAGGCCCCCGCGCAGGAGTGCGGGGGCCTTTTGCGTGCCGACGCCGGATTCAGGAGTTGGGCTTACCGCCGTGGTTCGCGCTGTTCTTCTTCCGGCTGCGACGCTTGCGGGCGCGCTTCGACATGTTCACTCCTCGTCGTCAAAGGTGGCCACGGCCGCGGCGCTGGCGCCTGCCGGGCTGGGGTCAACCTCTCAAGTGTGTCATGACGTCGCGCTCTGGTTGGATGGGGTGCGTGTCCACGCTCGCCGAACTGCTCGCCGACAACACCGGCCTCCCCGGGGAGGCGGCGGACCATCTGCAGACCGTCGTCGCCGAGTGGCAGCTGCTGGCCGACCTGTCCTTCGCCGACTTCCTGCTCTGGGTCCCCGTGACCGAGGAACTGCAGCCGGACGGCGGCGACTTCGTCTGTGTCGCGCACGCACGCCCGACGACGGCCCCGACCGCGCACCCCGAAGACGTCGTCGGCACGCGGTTCACCGTCCAGGAGCACCCGCAGCTGGCGAAGGCCATGCGCGAGGTGCGGATCTGCCGCGAAGAGGATCCGCACTGGTACCGCGACCTGCCGATGCGGCGCGAGGCGATCCCGGTGCGGTTCCACGACGAGGTCATCGCCGTGATGAGCCGCGAGACGAACCTGGCGGCGCCGCGGGTGCCGTCGCCGTTGGAGATCGCTTACCTGGGCAGTGCCGGCGATCTGTGCCAGATGATCGTCGACGGCACGTTCCCGCCGAACGGCACCAACGCGACCGACACCCACACCTCGCCGCGGGTGGGTGACGGGCTGATCCGTCTCGATTCGAGCGGCACGGTCGTGTTCGCCAGCCCGAACGGCCTGTCCGCGTACCACCGGATGGGGCATGAGTCCGACCTGGTCGGGACGCGTTTGGCGCCGCTGACGCGGTCGCTGATCCGCGACCCGTTCGACGCGACCGAGGTGTCCCACCGGATCATCGAGGCTCTCGACGGGAAGCCGTCGAGCCGCACGGAGGCCGATTCCCGGCGCGGCGCCGTGGTGCTGTTCCGCGCGCTGCCGCTGCGGCCGGCCGGTCAGGCGGCGGGCGCGCTGGTGCTGGTGCGCGACGTCACCGAGGTGAAGCGGCGCGATCGCGCGCTGCTGTCGAAGGACGCGACGATCCGGGAGATCCACCACCGGGTGAAGAACAACCTGCAGACGGTGGCCGCGCTGTTGCGGCTGCAGTCCCGCCGGACGACGTCGGAGGAGGCGCGGCTCGCCCTGGCGGAGTCCGTGCGCCGGGTGACGTCGATCGCGCTGGTGCACGAGGCGCTGTCGATTTCCGTGGACGAGCGCGTCGACCTCGACAAGCTGCTCGACAACGTGCTGCCGATGGTCGGCGAGGTCGCCACGGCGGAGTCGCAGGTCAGCCTGTCGCGGAAGGGCTCGTTCGGGGTGGTGGTCGCGGAGATCGCGACGCCGCTGGTGATGGTGCTGGCCGAGCTGGTGCAGAACGCGATCGAGCACGCCTTCCCGGCCGGCCGGTCGGGCAAGGTCGAGCTGATCGTGGAGCGCTCGGCCCGCTGGCTGGACGTCGTGATCCGCGACAACGGCCGCGGCCTGCCGGCGGGGTTCTCGCTGGAGCGGTCGGACGGGCTGGGCCTGCAGATCGTGCGGACGCTGGTGGAGTCCGAGCTGCGGGGCTCGCTGTCGCTGCGGAAGGTGCGGACGGAAACGTCGTCGACCCGCGTGTCGGGGACGGAAGCCGCACTGCGCATCCCGCTCTCGCGCCGTCTCTGAAGGCTCCGCCGTACCCGGCTGATGCCCCGGCAGTCACGCTTGATGCCCGCTCAATCACGCGTGATGCCTGTTTGCGCACGCGTGAAGGCTCGGTGAGGTGTGATCGGGCGCGGGACTCGCGTGATTGGGGAGGCATCACGCGTGATTGGAGGGGCATCACGCGTGATTGGAGGGGCGACACGATGAAGGCCCGGCACCAGGTGCGTGGTGCCGGGCCGTTCAGCGCTTCGCGGGAGGACTTGAAGTCCCGGTGAGGTTTCACCGCACCCGTCGCCAGGTGGCTTCGCCTCGGTTGTTAAGCTCAAGCCGGGTAGGTATCACCCCAGACGGCGTGGGCACGACAAATGCCCGCCGGGTGAAATTCCTGCTCGGCCTGGGTGGATCTCGAGAAACTTAGGCGTTGGTACGCGTGCCGATGTGCGTACGGCGGCGCTTGAGCGCGCGTCGCTCGTCCTCGCTCATGCCGCCCCACACGCCGGCGTCCTGGCCGCTGGCCAAAGCCCAGGCCAAGCAGTCGGAAGCGGAGGGGCAGCGGTGGCACACGGCCTTCGCCTGCGTAACCTGCGACAGAGCCGGACCGCTGGTTCCCACCGGGAAGAACAGCTCGGGGTCCTCGTCTCGGCAGGCCGCGTCGTGGCGCCAGTCCATGTTCGTGAGCTCCTTCATATGGCGCGGGAGGGCCGCGCCACAGTCGTCAATGGCGGTCGTGTTCTTGGGTGCTTGTGAATGCTTTCACGAAGCACCGCTTTCGACAAGGGTTTCCGGAAGATCGGTGAGTCAGGTCACCCGGCCGAGCGACCCCTCTGACCTGCGGTTTCTCTCTGAAGCAGCCGCCCGAAGGGAAGGCTGATGCGCTGAGCGGAGCTTCTCCGTCGACGAACGGCACCTTGCACTTATCCGCAGGCGATCAGCAGTCCTGTCGTCACACGATTACTGTGAGTGCATTCGGGACGCTGAAGAATTCCACTCGAGTCCGCTGGCCGACGAGGTCGCCGTCCACCTGGAAGTTTACCGGTTCAGCTGCGTCGATGCGGATCATCGGCAGGTCATCGTGACGCACGAGACGTCGGCCCCGCTGGTTGCTCTTCGTAGCCAAAGCTTGGCGTACATGCTTGAACACTGTGGGCAACCCCAGACCGTTCAACGCGAACAAACCCAATCCCGTCTCGAACGAGCAACCCGGGTTGAGGTGGACGGCCCGCTCGCCCAGGTAGCTCCACGGATCGGTGTTCGACACGAAAGCGGTCAACGCCTCGACCGGGTCCTCTCCGGGGATGCGGATCGTGAGGGCCGGCCGGCCCAGCGGCGGCCGGAAGTAGGAGCGGACGGCGGCCCGCATGTACAGGCCGGCGGTCGTCTGCTTGCCGCGGCGCTTGGCGACCCGGCCGACGACGTCGGCGTCCCAGCCGAGGCCGGCGTTGAAGGTGAACCAGTGGCCGTCGGCCAGGCCAAGCCCGACCCGGCGCGAGCGGTCGTTCTCCAGCGCGTTGAGCAGCTGGTGGGTGGACTCGAAGGAATCCGCCGAGATGCCGAGCGCGCGCGCGAACACGTTGGCCGAGCCGCCGGGCACCACGCCCAAGGCGGGCACTCGCCCGATCTCCCCGGGATCGCCGTCGGCGTCGGCCAGCAGGCCGTTGACGACCTCGTTGACCGTGCCGTCGCCGCCGTGCGCCACGACCAGGTCGATGCCGTCCCGCGCGGCCGAGCGCGCGACCGCCATCGCGTGGCCGCGGTAGTCCGTCTCGACCACGTCGAGCTTGACCTGGCTGGCGAGCGCGTGCGCCAGCACGTCCCGGCCACCCGCGGTGGTCGAGGTGGCCTGGGGGTTCACGACGAGGATTGCGCGCATTACCGCAGAGTAAGTGACTTCCGGCGGCCCGAGAACCTCTCGGCGCCGCATGGTGACGGGCGCAACCCCGGGAGAACAGCACCTACGAGACCCTGTGCCGGGCGGCCCTCCTTCACGGGCGAGTGTCCGCTCGTCGTGACAAGTGCACCCGGGCCGACCGCCCGCTCATCGACGACATCTTGATTTTCGACGCGCAGGCGGCCCCGGGAAAACGGCCGACCGGGTGGCATACGATCGAAAGAGCTCACGCACGGTGACTCGCCCTGGTCGCGTCCACTGGGCCGCGCAGAACTGTGCTCCCGCAAAGCACCTCGCCAAGTCCTCACGGAAGGCCGCCGCAGTGAAGATCTCGCCCGCTCCCCGTGAGGTCCGGCTGGCCGGCGTGGTCACCGCGGTGCCGTCGCTGGCCCTGCTGGTGTTCGGGGTGATCGTGCTGGTGAACGGCCTGGGCGCGCCCGCCCAGCCGGGCAACAACATCTTCGTCGAGTCCGGCACGTTCATCGTGGTGGCGCTGGCGTTCCTGGCCGCGTCGGCCGGGCTGGTGCTCGGCCAGACGTGGGCGCGCTCGCCCGGCGTGGTGATCGCGCTGATCGTGATCGGGCTCGGCTGGTACCTGCTGGGCCCGTCCGGCGAGCCGCTGTGGGGCGTCCCCATCGCGCTGCTGGGCATCGCGGCCCTGGTCCTGCTGTTCCGGCGGCCGTCGCGGGCCTGGGCGCTGGGCCTGCGCGACGGCGAGACGGAGACGGAAGCCGCCGAGCGTGGCGGTCTCGCCGGCCGTCACGCCGAGCGCGAAGGCCGCGAAGAGGACTGACTCAGGCTTGCGCGGCCAGGGCCTGGAGCGGGGCGTCGGTGAGGCGGTTGACCGTCCACTCGTCCATCGGGACCGCGCCCAGGGCCTTGTAGAACTCCGTCGCCGGGTTCCAGTCCAGTACCGACCACTCGAGCCGGGCGTAGCCGTTCGCGACGCACTCCGCCGCCAGGGCCGCCAGCAGGGCCTTGCCCAGGCCGGAACCGCGCTGGGACGACCGGACGTACAGATCCTCCAGGTAGATCCCGTGCACGCCGCGCCAGGTCGAGAAGTTCAGGAACCAGACGGCGAAGCCGACGATCTCGCCGTCCACTTCGGCCACGTGCCCGAACAGCTTGGGCGCCTCGCCGAACAGTGCCTCGTGCAGCTGCGCCGGCGTCAGGTGGCACTCGTCCGGCGCGCGCTCGTACTCCGCCAGGTCGTACACCAGGCCGACCGCCGCCTCGACGTCGTCGGGGCGGATCCGGCGGATGCGGTCGTCGGGCACGTCAGTCCTCCGCGGGCAGCAGGTTGAGGTGTTCGATCTGGGGCTCGCCGCGCTCGTCGCCGAGCACCGCGATGCCGGCCGCGTCGAGTCCGAAGTGGACCCCGGCGGTGGCGGGCAGGCCGAGCCAGCGAGCCACCAGCACGCGGCTGAAGTGCCCGTGACCCACCAGGATCACGTCGCCGGCTTCGATGTCACGCCGGGCGCGTTCCAGCACGCGATCCGCGCGGGCGGAGACGTCCGAGGCGCTTTCGCCGCCGGGGATCGGGTGGGTCCAGACCGTCCAGCCCGGCACGGTCTCCCGGATCTTCGGTGTGGTGATGCCTTCGTAGTCGCCGTAGTCCCACTCGGCCAGGTCCTCGGTGACGTCGTCGACGCGCAGCCCGGCCAGCGCGGCCGTGCGCAGTGCCCGGGCCCGCGGGCTCGACAGCACCAGCGACGGGCCGCCCACCAGGCTCCGGAGGGTCCCGCCCGCGGCGCGTGCTTGGCCTTCGCCCGCCGGCGTCAGCGGGATGTCCGTGCGGCCGGTGTGCCGCCCGTTCAGCGACCATTCGGTCTGCCCGTGCCGGAGGAGGAAGAGACGGTTCGCCACCTGGCCGAACATACCCGGCCGTTTGCGCGGCGGCTGGCCGTCTGGTTGTCTACTGAGCGGTAGCTTAGTTCGAGGAGGCCTCCATGCCCGAGACGCCGACGTTCGCGATGTGGCACAAGCTGGCCGGGAAGCCGGGTGGGAAACAGCTGTTCAGCGCTGCGATGTGCCTCCGGGTGCCCTACTTCCGCACGGTGCTGCCGTCGGTGCGCGAGCTGCGTCCCGGCCGCTGTGAGGTGACCGCGCCGAAGTGGTGGGGTGTTTACAACCACATCCGCACGTTCCACGCGATCGCCGCCTGCAACCTCGCCGAGATCGCGATGGGCATGCTCGCCGAGGCGACCGTCCCCACCACGCACCGCTGGCTGCCGAAGGGCATGAACGTCCGGTACGTCGCGAAGGCCGAGACGGGCCTGCGTGCGGTGGCGGCGCTGCCCGAACTGCCGGAGTTCGGCGACGACGGCTTCGACCTCGACGTCCCGGTGACCATTTCGGACGCGAACGGCAAACCCGTGGTCACCGGGACGATCACCATCTGGGTGACCCCGAAGAAGCGTTAGAGCTGCTTGTACTGCACGTACGTCGTCTGGTGGAACTCGGACCGCGACGGCAGCCCCAGCTTCCGGTCGACGAGCTTGCCGAGCGGGCCGCAGTCCTGCGTCGCCGGGAGCGCCAGGTCCGGGTCGACGACGCCGAAGTGGAACGTCGGCGGGTTCTTGGAAAGCACCGTCGGCGGCAGCGCCGGGTCGTCGTGGACGACGGTGTGCAGCGGCGCGGCCGCCGTGCCGATGCTGCATTCCTTGCGCAGCAACGGGTGCCGCAGCACGGCGTAGATGTCGAGTTCACCGCGGCGCTCGTCGTTGCCCTGGAAGTCCGAATAGCCGCCGTAGCGCAGCTGAAGCGTGGTGCCGGCCAGGCCGGGCACGCGCACCGGCTCGTGCTCCAGCGCGCCGAACACCTGCGCGTACTGGCCGTTCACCCGGCCTTCGCTGAACGTCAGCCGCATTTCCCCCAGTGGGATCGCCTGGTCGCCGATCGTCAGCTTTCCCTGGGAGACAAAGGCTTCACAGCGCCAGGTGCCCGGATCGGCGTTGGACGGCGGTGCCGGGCAGTCGGTGAAGTCGAACGTCGGGAGTTCGTCCGCGGACGCGGTTCCCGGCAGCAAAGCCAGTGCGACCGCGGCCGCCCCCAGTGCGAGAAGTTTCATGGCGGTGAGCCTGCTCGCGTTGCGACACCGGGACATCCGGGATGCTCCCCAGGGAAGCCCCGGGATTCGTCAGGGGCCGAGCCGGGCCAGCGCGTCGACGAAGCCCTCGTCGGTGGCGGCGAAGAACTCGGCGTCCGCGGCCTCGACGTCCTTCAGTGCCTTCGCGACCAGTTCGAGGCCGGCCGGGGTGACTTCGAGGCGCTTCGCGCGGGCGTCGGCCGGGTCGTCGGCGCGCGCGAGCAGGCCGCGATCGGCGAGCTTGCGGACGACCTGGCTGGTCATCATCGTGTCGGTGCCGGCCTGGTCGGCGAGCCGGCGCTGGGTCGGTGGCTCGCCCGAGCGGGTGAGCCACCAGGTCGTCGTCAGCAGCACGAACTGGACGTGCGTGAGGTCGTGCGGGGCCAGCGCGGCCCGCATCGCCCGCTGCCAGGCCAGTGTCACGCGCCACAGCAGGAAGCCGGGGCTGCGCTCGGGGCCGGGCAGGCGGGACTTCGGGGCGGTCATACTCGCGAGCTTGCCTCAGCAAGGTGGGCGAGCGCGCGCATCGCGTCCGGGGTGTCCGAAGTGACCTGCTCGCCGAAGCCCTCCGGGCCGTCGATGGTGACGCGGTAGGTGATCCGCGTGCCGCCGTCGACGTCGGTCAGCGCGTGCTCGAACCGCAGGTGCGCGTCCGGCAGCACGGTCTCGTCGGTGAAGCTCCGGCCCTCGGTGACCTCGGTCAGGGTGAACGGGATCGGCGGCATGCCGTCCATCGTCATCGTGCCGCCGGTTCCGACCGCGAAGGGGCCGTCGAGGACCACCGACCGGACGCCGGCGTCCCACTCCGGCCAGCGGCCGGTGTCGGCCCAGAGCGGCCAGATCGCGGCGGCGGGGGCGGCGGAGGTCTCGCTGTGCTCGTACTCGTAAAGTGCCATGCGGGCAGACTATATGCGCGCTTACTAAATGCGCAAGCGGCCTGACGGCCTGGGAGTGGTGGTGGTCAGTTCGCCGAGCGCAGCTTGTCGTAGTAGGCGACGCAGTCGGCGTACATCGGGAGCAGGCCCAGCTCCTCGGCTTCGGCCAGGGTGGGCGCGGTGCGGTCCTTGTCGGACAGGACCTGCTCGATCTCCGCGGGCCAGGGCAGGTCCAGCGCGGTGTCGAGCGGCGTGATGCCGTGCTCGCCCCCCGGGTTGTACGGCTCCGAGCAGAAGTACGTCATCACGGTGTCGTCTTCGAGCGCGACGAAGCCGTGGCCGAGGCCTTCGGCGACGTACACGGCGCGGAACTCGCGCGCGTCGAGCACGACGGCGTCCCACTGGCCGAAGGTCGGCGACCCGACGCGGATGTCGATGACGACGTCGAGCAGTGACCCGCGCGGGCAGTAGACGTACTTGGCCTGACCGGGCGGGGTGTCGGCGAAGTGGATGCCGCGGATGGTGCCGCGCCGGGACACGCTGTGGTTCGCCTGGCCGAGCCGCAACGGGTGGCCGACCGCCGCGCGGAAGACGTCCTCCTGGAAGGGGGCGACGAACAGGCCTCGGTCGTCGGGGAACGCCCGGGGGGAGAACTCGAAGGCGTCCGGGACGCTCAGCCGGCGGAATTGCATGTCATCACCTTATCGGGCGCCAACAAAACCGGACGGACGTCTTGGGAATTGCCGGGAATGGGCGCCGGTGTGACATGAACCGCACCGAGGGGTCATCGGCGGCGGGGGACCTGTCACAATGAACGAACCGCCGCGTCCGCGGCCATCGCCAGACCCACGGCACCGATGGCCGACGTGACGCCTCGCCGACAGGCCGGCGCTACCGCGCTGGGCTGCCGTGCCGGGATCCCCCACGGTTTCCCCTTGCCGACCGTGGTCCCAGCCCGCATGCCCAGGAGAAATTCCAGTGACCCAAGTCCGAACCGCGAGTTCCGTCATTCCCGCTGGGGGAATGACGGAAACGACGACAGGAAACCCCATGACCGACCCCACCGGCGGCGTTGCGCCGGTCACCGACGAAGAGATCTTCACCGGGCACGAGGGCGGCAAGCTCTCGGTGGCGGCCACCCGCCCGATCTCCAGCCCGCGTGACCTTTCGATCGCGTATACCCCCGGGGTGGCGAAGGTGAGCCTCGCGATCGCCGAGGACGCGGCCAAGGCCAAGCGCTACACGTGGGCGGACCGGCTGGTCGTCGTGGTCAGCGACGGGACCGCGGTGCTCGGCCTCGGCGACATCGGCGCCAGCGCGTCGCTGCCGGTGATGGAGGGCAAGTCGGTGCTCTTCAAGACCTTCGGTGGGCTCGACTCGATCCCGCTGGTGCTGGACACGACCGACGTGGACGAGATCGTCGAGACGCTGGTGCGGCTGCGGCCGTCGTTCGGGGCCGTCAACCTGGAAGACGTCTCCGCGCCGCGGTGCTTCGAGCTGGAGGACAAGCTCAAGGAAGCGCTGGACTGCCCGGTCATGCACGACGACCAGCACGGCACGGCGATCGTGACGCTGGCCGCGCTGCGGGGCGCCAACCTGGTCCTCGACCGGGCGATCGCCGACCAGCGCGTGGTCGTCTCCGGCGCCGGCGCGGCGGGCGTGGCCTGCGCGAAGATCCTGCAGGAGGCCGGCATCGGCGACGTCACGGTGCTCGACTCGCGCGGCATCATCCACGAAGGCCGCGCCGGGCTGAACCCGGTCAAGGAGCGGCTGGCCGCGACGACGAACAAGGCGGGCCTGCGCGGCGGCCTGGCGGAGGCGCTGGAAGGCGCGGACGTGTTCCTCGGCCTGTCGGGCGCGACGATCGACGAGTCCCTGCTGGGCCGGATGGCGGGCGGCGGCATCGTGTTCGCGCTGTCCAACCCGGACCCGGAAGTCCACCCGGAGGCGGCCGCGCGGTACGCGTCGATCGTGGCCACCGGGCGGAGCGACTTCCCGAACCAGATCAACAACGTGCTGGCGTTCCCCGGCGTCTTCCGCGGTGCGCTCGACTCGGGCGCCCGGGCGATCACGGAGAACATGAAGCTGGCGGCCGCCGAGGCGATCGTGTCGGTGGCGATGGACGACCTCGGCCCGGACCGGATCGTCCCGTCGCCGCTCGACCCGCGCGTGGCCCCGGAGGTCGCGGCCGCGGTCGCGAAGGCCGCCGAAGCCGATGGCGTCACGGCCTGAGCAGTCTGCCGCAGCTCGTCGTGAGTGGTAATTAGGGTTCTAACCCTAATTACCACTCACGACAGCCGCGGCAGACTCAGGAACCGAGCAGGTCTGCCAGACGATGGCGGGGGACGTCGACCAGGCGCAGGTCCGTGAGGTCCGGCGGGACGTCGAGGGAGACGTTCGCCAGGCGGGCGTGGGCGCGGGTGAGGACCTCGTCCTGGTGCTCGACCGCGTCCGCGACCACCACCGCGTGGCGGTTGTCCGGCGTGCTTCGCAGGTAGCGCAGGGCGTACTTCGCCCGGACGAGTGACGCGAGCGCCTCCTGGGACGCCTGGTCCGCCAGGTCCGGGTGGGCGTTCGGCAGCAGCAGCGCCAGGCGCCGGGCGTTCGTGCCCAGCAGCGTCCGCAGCAGCCACGGGCCCGGGTCGGCCGAGAGGTCCATCGCGATCGCGTCACCCTCGGGGCCGGAGATCGACCAGTCCACCGGCCGCGACTCCAGCGCGAGGCCGCCCGCGCCCGCGATCTCCTTCAGCTTCGCCAGCAGCGCCGGTTTCGTCCCGGCCGCCTCCACCGACTGCGGCCCGTGCGTGTAGATCGCCTTGCCACTGCGCATCTTCTTGGCTTTCGCCGTCGGCTGGCAGACGTACAGGTCCGCCGCGCTGCCGATCGCCTGCGCCCCGAAGTACCGGTTGAAGCCCGGCAGGATCGCCTCGAACGTCAGCCCGAGCGTCGCCAGCGACCGCTGCACCTGCGCGCCCAGCGCCGGGTGACGCGGGCTGTAGCCGTACGCCAGCAGCAGCCGGCCCTCGCTCGGCTCGCGCAGCGCCTGCACCCCGCGCGCCGCGAACAGCCCCATGCCTTCGGGCGTGTACGGCGGATCGCTGAACACCAGATCGAAGCCGCCCGAGAGCGACGGCGGCAGGCCGACGCGCAGGTCCGCGTGCACGGTCCGGATCTCGCGGCCACCGCGGTCGTCGAGGTAGGCGAGGACGCGCTCGTCCAGGTCGACGACCGTGAGCGACGCCGACGGGCAGACCGCGCGCACGGCCAGCGACGTCAGGTCGTGGTCGCCGAGGAACAGCAGCCGCGCCGAGGCCAGGTCGTACTGCGTGTCCAGCCAGAGCGCGCGGCGCAGCACGGTCTCCGGCGTGGCCTGCACGTGGTCGAGCGCGGCCAGCGGCGACGGCACCTCGGCCACCCACTCGGCGACCTTCGGCAGCAGCTCGTGCGTCGCGACGGCTTCGTCGAGGGGGTCGGCGTAGCCGGGCGCGCGGTACTGCAGGTACGACGCCGCGACGCCGGGGGCGATGCGCAGGCGGTCGCCGCTGCGGTCCAGGTCGTCGCCGAGGGCCGCGAGGACGGCCTCCACGCTGCGCCGCGGGGCGGTGCTCAGCCGCACCAGCTCGCCGAGGTCGTGATCGCCGGTGCGTAGCAGGTCGAGGACGCGGTACAGCGGGCGGACGCCGACGCCGTGCGCGGCGAGGACGTCGTCGAGAGCCTTCACGGGCTCTGAGCCTAGTCAACCAGCCCGCGGAACAGCGTGCCAACCACCGCCGACTCGGCTACGGTCGAACCGGACCGGGACATGGGGAGTGGCAGTGACCATCGAATTCCGCGACGTGACCAAGCAGTATCCGGATGGGACGGTCGCCGTCGACAAGCTGAGCCTCACGGTCGAAGACGGCACGATCACCGTGTTCGTCGGCCCGTCCGGCTGCGGCAAGACGACCTCGCTGCGGATGATCAACCGGATGGTCGAACCGACCGCCGGGCAGGTGCTGCTGGACGGCAAGGACGTCGCCGAGGGCGACCCGGCCCTCCTGCGCCGCGGTATCGGCTACGTCATCCAGCACGCCGGCCTCTTTCCACATCGGACAGTGCTGGACAACATCGCCACCGTGCCGCTGCTTTCGGGCTGGGACAAGGCGAAGGCGCGCAAGCGGGCCGCCGAGCTGCTGGAGATCATCGGCCTGCCGGTCGAGCTCGGCAAGCGCTACCCGGCCCAGCTCTCGGGCGGCCAGCAGCAGCGCGTCGGCGTCGCCCGCGCGCTCGCCGCGGACTCGCCGGTGCTGCTGATGGACGAGCCGTTCTCCGCCGTCGACCCGATCGTGCGCGAGGACCTGCAGAACGAGCTGCTGCGGCTGCAGTCGCAGCTGGGCAAGACGATCGTGTTCGTCACGCACGACATCGACGAGGCGGTCCGGCTCGGCGACAAGGTGGCGGTGATGCGGGTCGGCGGCAAGCTCGCCCAGTACGGCACGCCCGCCGACGTCCTGCGGCACCCGGTGGACGACTTCGTCGCGTCGTTCGTCGGCCGCGACCGCGGCTACCGCGGGCTGTCGTTCCTCTCCGCCGAAGGCGTCGAGATCAAGGAGCTGGAGCTGGTCGAGATCGGCTCCGCCGTGCCGGCGAGCGACGGCTGGCGGCTCGTGGTCAACACCGAGAAGCAGCCCCGCGGCTGGTTGCCGCCGAACTCCACTGTGGACGGTCCGCTCGGCGAGGACGACCTCGTGGCCGGCGGATCGCTCTGGGTGCGGGGGACGCCGATCCGCGGCGCGCTGGACGCGGCGCTGTCGTCGCCCGCCAGCCTCGGCGTGGTCGTCGACGAAGAGCACCGGGTACTGGGCGCCGTGGCCGCGCGGCAGGTGCTCGACGTGATCGAGGCGTCCCCGCAGGCGTCATGAGCTTCTTCGAGGAGCTCGGGCGGTACCTGAGCAGCGCGAACAACCGCGTCCAGATCCTCGGCGACCTGGGCGACCACGTCTACCTGGCGCTGCTCCCGCTGGTCGTCGGCATCGTGCTGGCGATCGCCGCCGGGTGGCTCGGGCACCGCTGGCCGCCCGCGCGGCAGGTGCTGATGGTGGTGGCGAACCTGCTCTACACGATCCCGTCGCTCGCGCTGTTCGTCGTCATCCCCGGCCTGATCGGGTCGAAGATCCTGGACAGCGTCAACGTCGTCGTCGCACTGACGATCTACACCACGGCGCTGCTGGTCCGGCCGGTGCTCGACGCCCTCGACGCGGTGCCGCCGCCGGTGGTCGCCGCCGCCACCGCGGTCGGGTACAAGCCGGTGCGCCGCTTCTTCGCCGTCGAACTGCCACTGTCGGTGCCGGTGCTGGCGGCCGGCGTGCGGGTCGCGTCGGTCAGCAACATCAGCCTGGTCAGCGTCGGCGCGCTGATCGGCACCGGCGGCCTCGGCGTGCTGTTCACCGACGGCTTCCAGCGCGAGTACTTCTCGCCGATCGTGGTCGGCATCGTGCTGACCCTGGTGCTGGCGCTGATCGTCGACCTGGTGCTGGTGGGTTCGCGAAACCTGCTGACGCCGTGGACCCGGGTGGGGGCGTCGTGATCACCGATCTCGTCCACTGGTTCGGCGACCCGGCGCACTGGTCCGGGCCCGACGGCATCCCGCAGCGGCTGCTCGAACACCTCGGCTACACCGGGTTGTCGCTGGTGATCGCCCTGGTCATCGCGGTGCCGCTGGGCCTGTTCGTAGGCCACACCGGCCGCGGCGGCGTCGCACTGGTGAGTGCCGGCAACGCCATCCGCGCGCTGCCGACGCTGGGGCTCGTCACGTTCCTGTTCCTGCTCTTCACCGAGAGCGTCACCTCGACGATCATCGGGCTCGTGGTGCTGGCCGTGCCGCCGATCCTGGCCGGCACGTACGCCGGGCTGCAGGCGACCGACCACGGCGTGGTCGACGCGGCCGAGGGCGTCGGGATGACCGGCTGGCAGCGGCTGTGGCAGGTCGAGGTGCCGATCTCCCTGCCGCTCGTGCTCGGCGGCATCCGCAACGCCGTGCTCCAGCTCGTGGCGACCGCCGCGGTGGCCGCGTACGTCGGACTCGGTGGCCTGGGCCGGTTCCTGCTCGACGGACTGGCCATTTTGGACTATTCCGAGGTCATCGCGGGCGCGCTGCTGACGACGTTGCTGGCCATCGTCCTGGATCTGCTCTTCACTTTGCTGAACCGGGCTCTGGTGCCCCGGGGCGTCCGGCTCGCGGCGGCCGTGAAGAAGGTGGCGGCGTGAAGCGGCTGGTTTCCCTCGTCGCCCTCTTGGTCCTGGCCGCCGGCTGCGGGAATCCCCTGGCGGGCGGGGGCGAGGGCGGCGCTTCGGGCGACATCATCATCGGGGCGTCCGACGTCGGCGAAAGCCTGCTGCTGGCCCAGATCTACGCCGGGGCGTTGCGGCAGGCGGGTGCGACGAACGTGACCGTGCGGCCGCCGGTGGGCAGTCGCGAGGTCGTCGTCAAGGCGCTGCAGGACAAGTCGCTGTCGGTCGTGCCGGACTACAGCGGCAACCTGTTGCGGTACTTCGACAAGGACACCACCGCGACGACGTCCCCGGACGTCTACGCGCAGCTTCGCCAGAAGATCCCGCCCGGGTTCGAGGTGCTGGACCAGGCGCCGGCGGAAGACAAGGACCTGCTCGTCGTCGGCCAGCAGCTGGCGTCCACGGGCGTGAAGACGTTCTCGGACCTGGGGCGGCGCTGCCGCGACCTGGTGTTCGGCGGGCCGGGCCAGTGGAGCAGCCGCTGGAAGGACAAGATCAAGTCGCTGTACGGCTGCGAGTTCAAGGAGATCCGCACGACCGACACGGGCGGCCCGGTGACGGTGGCGGCCCTGAAGTCCGGCGACGTCCAGGTCGCGGACCTGTTCAGCACGTCGTCGACGATCGCGGCGAACGGGTTCGTGCCGCTGGTCGACGACAAGAACATGTTCCCGGCGCAGAACATCGTGCCGCTGGTGGCGCGCGGGACGCTGTCCCCGGCGGAGGTGGGGGCGTTGAACCGCGTGTCGGCGGCGCTGACGACCGAGCAGCTCACGCGGCTGAACGTCGAGTTCACCGAGGAGAAGCGCAACCCGCTGGACATCGCGGAGGACTTCCTCGCGCGGGCTTAGTGGTCTACGGCCAGCTTGACGCCGAGGCCGATGAAGATCCCGCCGGTGGTCACTTCGATCCGCCGCTGGTTCTTCTTCCGCCGGACCCACCCGCCGATCCGGCCGGCGAGGACGCCGACGGTGCCGTCGACGAGGAACTCGAACCCGATCATGATCGCGCCCAGGACGGCGAACTGCAGCCAGACGTGGCCTTTTGCCGGGTCGATGAACTGCGGGAGGAAGGCGATGGTGAAGGTGACCATCTTCGGGTTGAGCAGGTTGGTGAGCAGGCCGCTGAGGTAGGCGCGGTCGCTTCTTCGTTCGACGAGCGGCTTGCGGTTCCGGATGGCCTGGACGCCGAGGTAGATGAGGTAGGCGGCGCCGGCGACGCGGACCACGGTGAAGGCCATCGGAACGGCGGCGAAGAGCGCGGCCAGCCCGGCCGCGGCGACGGCGACGTGGATGGCCTCGCTGGTGGCGACCCCGGCGGTGGCGAGCAGACCGGCTTTCGGGCCGCCGCGCATGCCACAGCCGAGGACGAAGAGCATGTCCGGCCCGGGCGTCACCATCGCGATCGCGGTGGTCACGAGGAAGGCCAGGAGGAGGTGCGGGTCGACCGGCATGGCTCGATCGTGGCACGCCGGCCGTCCCGCGCGAACTCCTTTTCCGGGCGTCAGCCTCGGACGGCCGCCGCCACGCGGGCCGCGTCCTCGATGCCCCGCTCCGGGGGCTCCTCCGGCAGCGGCAGCAGTACCACCGAGCCGCTGCCCGCCTCGTGCAGAGCGCGGACCGCCGCCGCGCAGGCGTCGACGTCTCCGCAGATCGCCAGGCGGTCGAGCCACTCCGGACGCAGGCCGGCCGCCAGCTCGTCCACTGTGGACGCCGAGTCCATCAGGGCCAGCAGCTCGCCGGCGAACGGCAAGCCCTCCAGCTGCACCCGCGATCCGGGATTCAGGGACTCCGCGACCGTCAGGCGCGCTCGCTCGCGGTCGCCGAGGGCCAGCCAGTTGTACGTCACCACCGTGTGGTGGGGCGGCGCCCCCTCGGCCGCGCGGCCCGGGGCGATGCCCTCCAACGCCGTCCGGACGTACTCCGGCGGGGCCGGCTCGGCCAGGATCGTGCCGTCCGCCACCGCGCCCGCCACGGCCAGGGACTTCGGCCGGCGAACGCCCGCCACCAGCGGGGGCGGCGAGGACGGCGGGAACACCAGCTCGACCTCGTCGAGGTGGACGTGCCGGCCGTCCATCGAGACGCGCTCGCCCGCCAGCAGCCGCCGGACCGCCAGCAGCGTCTCCTCCAGCGCTGCCAGCGGAGACGCCGGGTACGCGCCGATCTGCCGCATCCACGACGCGACGCCGTGGCCGAAGCCGGCGATCAGCCGGTCCGGGTGCAGCTCGGCCAAGGCCGCGACCTCCATCGCCGCGATCGCCGGGTTGCGCGCCACCGCGGGCATGACGCCGATGCCCACCTTGATCTTCGACGTCACCGCCAGCGCCGTCGCGACCGTGGCGACGCCGGCCGCCCAGAAGCAGTCCTCGACCAGCCAGAGCTCGTCGAGACCCGCGTCTTCGGCCTGGCGCGCGAGGTCGCGCAGCTTGGTCGGCGGCTGCTCGCGGTTGATCCGGACACCTACGGACGAGGTCGGTGTGTACACGCGCGGCTCCTGTTCAGATCCGGGAAAACGCGGGCGCGTACTCGAACGCGCCTGCTTGGGTGGGTTCGTACGCGGCCAGCGTCCGTGCCTGGAAGTGCAGGCCCCACTGCGGGTCCGGAGCGGTGACGGACAGGTCCGACGCCGTCACGAACCCGAACCGCGAGTAGTAGGCCGGGTCGCCGAGCAGGACGACCAGGCCGTGGCCGAGGGCGTCCGCCGCGCCGAGCACGGCGTGCACCAGCGCCGAGCCGACGCCGGCGGCCTGGTGCGCGGGCAGCACACCGAGCGGGCCCAGCCCGACCGCGGTCGCCGTGTCTTCGCCGAGGCGGGCCCGGCTGCAGCACACGTGCCCGACGACGGCGCCGTCGCGGACGGCCACGAGTGACAGGGGGTTGATCAGGTCGCCTTCGGCGCGGAGTTCGTCGACGAGGGGCGCTTCGATCGGGGTGACGCCCGCTTCGCGCCGGAACGCTTCGCTGTGGACGACGTGGATTGCCGCATGATCGGCTGGCGTCTCGCGGCGGATCAGCATGATCGCTACCTTGCCGCGAACCCGCGGTGAACGGCAATCGGGTTTCGGGCCGTTGTGCGCAGCCCCCGATTCAACGCCGGCGGAGGGGACTGACGATTTCGGGTGAACGGCCTGCTCACGCCGTGCGAATGGCCTAGTGTCCGATTCGTGCAGCAAGGACCTCAGTACCCGTATCCGCAGTACCAGCCGTACCAGCAGCCCGGCTATCCGCCGCCCAAGTCCGGTGGGAAGACGGTCCTGATCGTCGTGCTCGTGGTAGCCGGCGTTCTCGTGCTCGCCGGGGCGGGCGTCGGTGCCTTCTTCCTGCTGACCGCGGACCACAAGCGGGCCGGCGCCGCGCCGTCCTCGACAGCTGCTGCCGGTGAGCCCGACAAGTACTCCTCGCTGCCGCGGTGCAGCGAGGTCGGCAGCCGGATGAACAACCTGCCGCCGCTGTCGAGTGATGCCCCTGCCGAACCGGCCAGCACCTCGGACGACAAGATCCAGCTTTCGCAGCTCAGCTGCTCGTGGACGAAGTCCGGCTCGTCGACCGGCACACTGTCGATGTTCCTCGCCAAGTCGAACCAGCCCGGCTCGGGCAACGGCCCCGGGTACGCGAAAGCCGGTTACGAGAACGCCGTCGACGACGGCGCCAAGCCGATCACCGAGAAGATCGGGAAGGCGACGAAGGCGGCGGACGTCGACTACGGCCAGAGCGGCGCCATGCAGTGCGGCGTGCGGTTCTACCAGGGCAACGTCGACGCGACCGTGATCGTCACGGCCGCCGACACGACGGACCGGAACGTCGAACGGTGCCGCCGCAACGCGCACAGCCTGGCCAAAGCCGCTTCTGAGTCCCTCGAATGAAAGAAGGCCTCCCCACAGCGAACCGTGGGGAGGCCTTCTTCGTGCTCAAGCGATCACTCGAACGCCTTCGCGATCAGCGCCTTCTGCTCGACCTCGTGCACCTTCGACGAACCCGCCGACGGCGCCGCCATCGGACGGCGGGACACGACCTGCAGGCCCGAGAGGACCTCCGGGAACTTCCGGGGCAGGTTCAGGCCGAAGAACGGCCAGCCACCCTGGTTCTCCGGCTCCTCCTGGACCCACGCGACCTGCGTCGCGTTGGTGTACCGCTCCAGCGCCGCCAGCAGCTTCTTCTTCGGCAGCGGGTAGTACTGCTCGATCCGCACGATCGCGACGTCGTCGGCCTCGCGCTTCGTCCGCTCCGCGACCAGCTCCCAGTACAGCTTCCCGGAGGTCAGCAGGACCTTGCGGATCTTCGCCGGGTCCGGCGTGACGTCGTCGATGACCGACATGAACCGGCTCTCGCCGGTGAAGTCCTCGGTCGGTGACGTCGCGGCCTTGTTGCGCAGCATCGACTTCGGTGTGAAGACGACCAATGGGCGCTGGATGCCGTCGAGGGCGTGCCGGCGCAGCAGGTGGAAGTAGTTCGCCGGGGTGGACGGCACCGCCACCGTCATCGAGCCCTCCGCGCAGAGCGAGAGGAAGCGCTCGATGCGGCCGGACGTGTGGTCCGGGCCCTGGCCCTCGTGGCCGTGCGGCAGCAGCAGCACGACGTCCGAGCGCTGGCCCCACTTGGCCTCGCCCGAGGAGATGTACTCGTCGATGACGGTCTGCGCGCCGTTGACGAAGTCACCGAACTGCGCTTCCCACATGACCAGGGACTCGGGGTTCGCCACCGAGTAGCCGTACTCGAAGCCGACGGCCGCGTACTCCGACAGCGCCGAGTCGTAGATCATCACGCGGCCCTGGCCCTCGGCCAGGTTCTGCAGCGGCGAGTACTCCTGGCCGGTCTTGCGGTCGATGAACACCGAGTGCCGCTGGGTGAACGTGCCCCGCCGCGAGTCCTGGCCGGACAGCCGGACCAGGCGGCTCTCCATCGCCAGCGACCCGAACGCGAGCAGCTCGCCGAACGCCCAGTCGATGTCGCCCTCACGGGACATCTTGTGGCGGCGCTCCATGACCGGCTTGACCCGCGGGTGCGGCGTGAAGCCCTCGGGCACGTTCACGAACGCGTCGCCGATGTGCTCCAGCGTCTCCTTGGTGATCGCGGTCGCGACCTTGGCCGGGACCTGCTGCTCCTCCTCGACCGAGGGGCTCGCCTTCGCCGGGTGCTTCTCCAGCTCCCGGACCTCGTTGAAGACGTGCTCCAGCTGGCTCGAGAAGTCGCGCAGCGCGGCTTCGGCCTCTTCGACGGAGATGTCACCGCGGCCGATCAGCGACTCGGTGTAGGTCTTCCGCACCGAACGCTTGGTGTCGATGATGTCGTACATCGCCGGCTGCGTCATCGAGGGGTCGTCGCCCTCGTTGTGGCCGCGGCGGCGGTAGCAGATCAGGTCGATGACGACGTCCTTGTGGAACGCCTGGCGGTACTCGACGGCCAGCTTGGCCACCCAGTGCGCGGCCTCCGGGTCGTCGCCGTTCACGTGGAAGATCGGCGAACCGATCATCTTCGCGACGTCGGTGGCGTACTGCGACGAGCGCGAGTGCTCCGGCGCGGTCGTGAAGCCGACCTGGTTGTTGACGATCACGTGCACGGTGCCGCCGGTGCGGTAGCCGCGCAGCAGCGACAGGTTCAGCGTCTCGGCGACGACGCCCTGGCCCGCGAAGGCCGCGTCGCCGTGCATCAGGACGGGCAGCACGGTGTAGCCCTCGCCGCCCTTGTCCAGGAGGTCCTGCTTCGCGCGGACGATGCCCTCGAGGACCGGGTCGACGGTCTCCAGGTGCGACGGGTTCGCCGTCAGGGAGACCTTCGTCTCGCCGTCGCCGAACATGCGGAAGTACTTGCCCTCGGCGCCGAGGTGGTACTTCACGTCACCGGAACCGTGCGCCTGGCCCGGGTCGAGGTTGCCCTCGAACTCCTGGAAGATCTGGCTGATCGGCTTGCCGACGATGTTGGCCAGGACGTTCAGCCGGCCGCGGTGCGGCATGCCGATGACGACCTCGTCGAGCTCGTGCTCGGCGGCCTTGTCCAGCAGCGTGTCGAGCAGCGGGATCGCCGTCTCGCCGCCCTCGAGCGAGAAGCGCTTCTGGCCGACGTACTTGGTCTGCAGGAACGTCTCGAACGCCTCGGCGGCGTTCAGCTTCGAGAGCACGTACTTCTGGACCGCGGGGTCCGGCTTCTCGTGCGGGATCTCGACGCGCTCCTGGATCCAGCGGCGCTCCTCGGGGTCGAGGATGTGCGTGTACTCGATGCCGACCGTGCGGCAGTACGAGTTGCGCAGCACGCCGAGGATGTCGCGCAGCTTCATCCGCTCCTGGCCGGCGAAGCCGCCGACCGGGAACTCGCGGTCGAGGTCCCAGAGGGTGAGGCCGTGGGACAGGACGTCCAGGTCGGCGTGGCTGCGCTGGCGGTAGTTCAGCGGGTCGGTGTCGGCCATCAGGTGGCCGCGCATCCGGAACGCGTCGATCAGCTCGATCACGCGGGCGGTCTTGTCGACCGGGCCCTCGGGGATGTCGGCGACCCAGCGGATCGGCTCGTACGGCAGGCGCAGGCTGGTGAAGACGTCGTCGTAGAAGCCGTCTTCACCGAGCAGCAGCTGGTGGATGCGCTTGAGGAACTCGCCGGACTCCGCGCCCTGGATGATGCGGTGGTCGTAGGTCGAGGTCAGCGTCATGATCTTGCTGATGCCGAGGTCGACCAGGGTCTTCTCGCTGGTGCCCTCGAAGGCCGCCGGGTACTGCATGGCGCCGACGCCGATGATGGCGCCCTGGCCGGCCTGCAGGCGCGGCACCGAGTGGTTGGTGCCGATGCCGCCGGGGTTGGTCAGCGAGATGGTGGTGCCGGAGAAGTCGTCCGCGGTCAGCTTGTTGTTGCGGGCCTTCTTGACGATGTCCTCGTAGGCCTGCCAGAACTGCAGGAACGACATGTCCTCGACGCCCTTGACCGAGGCCACGACGAGGTTGCGCGACCCGTCCTTGCCCTTCATGTCGATGGCGAGCCCGAAGTTGACGTGCTCCGGCGTGATCGCGAACGGCTTGCCGTCGATCTGCTGGTAGTGCCGGTTGAGGTTCGGGTAGTCCTTCAGCGCCCGCACCATGGCGTAGCCGATGAGGTGCGTGAAGGAGATCTTGCCGCCGCGGGTGCGCTTGAGGTGGTTGTTGATGACGATGCGGTTGTCGGCCATCAGCTTCGCCGGGACCGCGCGCACGCTGGTCGCGGTCGGGACGCTCAGCGAGGCGTCCATGTTCTTGGCGATGGCCGCCGCCGCGCCGCGCAGCTGCTTCGACTCCGGCTCGTCCTTCTTCGCGTCGGCCTTGGGCTCGGCCTTCGCGGCCGCCGGCTTCGGCGCGGCCTTGGCAGCGGGCTTCGGGGCCGCCTTCGGCTCCGGCTTGGTGGGCGCGGCCTGCTTGGCCGCCGACTCCGCGTTCTGCACGGCCTTGGCCGACGGCTGGGCGGCCTGGCCGTTGCCGGCGGGCTTGACGTCGACCTGCTGCCGGGCGGTGTCCGCCTTGGCCTGCGCGCTCTGCGTCGGCTTGAAGTCCGCGAAGAAGTCGTGCCATGCGGCATCGACTGAGGAAGGGTCGGCGAGGAACTGGTCGTACATCTCTTCGACCAGCCACTCATTGGGGCCGAACTGCGACGCAGGGCTGCTGCTGGACACGGCTGGGGCTCGCCTCTATCCGTCTCGATCTCGATCTTGAATCCGCTGATGCGCCTACCAGGCTAACCCCCTCGATGACCGCGATGTGATGGAACCGGCCTGTGTGAGGCGAGGCGCACTAGGGTATCGGTCACTGATTCGATCAAGATGTGCTAAGGGAACCTTAAGTGCTGGACCCGGTACAGGGTTCCCGGGCTCTTTCTCCCGGGTTCGTGCGCCGGCCCGTGGACGTTCACCGGGGTGCGACTCGTGCCACGCGGTCTGGCTGTCGCCCGCCGACTTCGTGAGATGGCGTGGGTCGAGCCCGAGGAGCCGGATTGGCAGGTCGGGGCCGGGATCCACGTCCGGCCGGGCACGGTCCGGTGGGCGTCACGCCCGGACGTCGAGGCGGCGGGCATGGGGTCGCTGGCGTGGCGGGCGCTGCCTTAGCCCGTCGCGTCGACGGCCTTCGCGAGTTCGTCGCTGAGCGGGTACGGCGGCTCGTGAGGGACGAGCTTGACCGCCAGGTGCAGCTGGTCGGTGGCCAGCAGGCCGGAGATGTCGCGCATCACTGGTGTGACATCGGTGATAGCGGTGATCCACTCGTCGACGTAGTGGTCGACGGCCTCGCCGCTCAGGCCGATCTGGATGGCGCGGAAGTTCAGCGCCGTGTGGTGGAGATCTCGCTCGGGATCCCACTGGATGCGGACCGGGCTGGTCTTGAGCTGCTGCTTCCAGGCAGCCGTGTCCTGGTCGCGGTGCGGCTTGCTGAGCGCGGCGTGGGTGAGGGCCCATTCGAAGCCGTCGCGAGTGATGTCGATCGCGAGGATGCGCTCCTGGCCCGGCTTGCGCCCGTAGCCGCAGCGGTAGGCCATCCACCGGAACGACGGTTTGACCCACGTCATCCGGTCCCGCTTGAACGGCGCGACGAAGGTCTGCTTCGCGAGCGCGGCGTCGGCGATCTCGGGCGAGTAGGCCTGGTAGACCCGGACGGTCGTCTCGGTCTGCACGGCCCGGATCTGCCGGTCGGGAACCCGCTTCTCTTCGAACATGCCCGCCATGCTCCCAGCGCCGGCCCCGCCCGGCCACGGACTTTCGTGCGCAAGAGGTCAACACCCGTGATGGGGAGGTCAACTCGCGTGATTGAGAGGTCAACTCGCGTGATTGGAGGGTCGACACGGCGGAACTCGGCCGATCCGGCGTGTCGACCTCTCAATCACGCGTGTCGACCCTTTCCGCACGGTCAGCCGAGGGACCAGAGGCGGGCGTAGTGGCCGTTGGTGGCCAGGAGTTCGGCGTGGGTTCCGGTTTCGACTATCCGGCCGTGGTCGAGGACCACGATGCGGTCGGCGCGGGCCGCGGTGGCCAGGCGGTGGGCGACCACGAACGTCGTGCGGCGGCGGGCGACCGTCTCCGTTGCGCGCAGGACCGCTGCCTCCGTCGAGGGGTCGAGGGCTGCGGTGGCCTCGTCCAGGAGGAGGACGTCCGGGTCGACCAGCTCTGCCCGGGCCAGGGCCACCAGCTGGCGCTGGCCCGCCGACAGCGAGCGGCCGCGCTCGCCCACCGGCTGCAGGAAGCCCGATGACAGGGCCGCGACGCCGTCGAGCGCGCCCACCGCGCGGACCGCCGCCTCGACCTCCGCGTCGGTGGCCGATGGGCGGCCGTAGCGGACGTTGTCCGCCACCGTGCCCGAGAACAGGTGCGCCTCCTGCGGCACCACGCCCATCCGGCGGCGCATCCCGGCCAGCTCGAACTCGCGGACGTCCGTGCCGTCGATCCGGACCTCGCCGCCGGTGACGTCGTAGTAGCGCGCCACCAGCTTCACCGCCGTCGACTTGCCCGCGCCGGTCGCGCCGACCAACGCGATCGTCTCCCCGGCCGCGACGTCCAGCGAGAACTGCTCCAGCGCCTTGCTCTCGGCACCGGCGTAGGCGAAGTCGACCTCCTTGAACGAGACTTCGCCGCGTAGCCGAGGCGGCACCGCGACCGCGTTCGCCGCCGCCGGCACCGACGTCGGCGTCCGCAGCAGGTCGCCGATCCGGTTCAGGCCGACGCTCGCCTGCTGGTAGCCGTCGAACACCGCCGACAGCTGCTGGATCGGCGAGAAGAACTGCTGCAGGTACAGCAGGAACGCGAGCAACACGCCGGCCGACAGGGTGCCCGCCGAGACACGGTTCGCGCCCACCACCAGCACCGTCGTGGTCGCCAGGTCCGACAGCAGCGCCACCAGCGGGAAGTACGTCGCCACGTACCGCTGGGCCCGCAGCCGCGAGCGCCGGTAGTCGTCGCTGCGTGAAGCGAACGCCTCCGCGGAGCGGTCTTCGCGCGTGTACGCCTGCGCGACCCGCAGCCCGCTGACGTTCTCCTGCATGTCCGCATTCACGACACTGACCCGCTCGCGGGCCTCGTTGTACGCCTTCGACGCCGACCGCCGGAAAATCACCGTGGCCACCGCCAGCACCGGCATCATCGCCAGCGCGTACAACGCCAGCCCGGCGTCGGTGACCAGCAGCGCGGCGGTGATCCCGGCCAGCGTCAGCGCGCTGACGACCGCGGTGGCCAGCCCGGTCTGCAGGAACGTCGAGAGGGCGTCGACGTCCGTCGTCATCCGGGTCATGATCTTCCCGGACAGCTCCCGCTCGTAGTAGTCGAGCCCGAGCCGCTGCAGGTGCGCGTAGCTGCGGACGCGCAGCGCGTACAGCACCGTCTCGCCGACCCGCGACGTCAGCCGCGTCTGCGCGAAGACCACCAGCCAGTCGGCCGCGATCACCGCGGCGCCGATCCCGGCGGCCAGCCAGATCACCCACTCGACGCCGGTCCGCACGCCGTGGTCGACGCCGAACTGGTAGAGCCCCGGCAGCGCGATCGACGCCAGCGCGTCCGCCGCCACCAGCGCGATCACCAGGGCGAGTGGCCGTCGGACCGGCCGCAGCAGCCCGGCCAGCCGGAACTTCGGGTCGGGCGCGGTGACGTCCACGCCGGGCAGGAGCGGCTCGTCGGCGGCGGGCGGGAGTTTGCGCACGCCCTCGACCAGCTCCGGTGTCGGCGGCACGTCGAGGCCGCCGCCCCCGCCGGCGAACCCGCTGCTGTTCGGGTCGCCGCTGCGCATCCGCGCGGCTTCGGCCAGTGCGTCGACTTCGTCGCGGCTCTCGTCACGCGGCCACAGCGACGGTGTGACCCCGTCCTGGCCGAAGTCCAGGCCCTCGCAGCGGTGCTTCTCCTCGACGTCGTCGCCCGGGCCCGCGACCAGTTCGCGGAACAGCGGGCAACGCGCCATCAGCTCCGCTTCGGTGCCGACGTCGACGACGCGGCCTTCGTCCAGCACCGCGATCCGGTCGGCCAGGGCGAGGGTGGACCGCCGGTGCGCGATCAGCAGGGTGGTCCGGGTCGCGGTGACCGACCGCAGCGTGTCGTGGATCGCCGCTTCGGTGACGGTGTCGATGGCCGACGTCGCGTCGTCGAGGACCAGGATCCGCGGGTCGGTGATCAACGCCCTGGCCAGCCCGAGCCGTTGCCGCTGCCCGCCCGAGAGCGTCAGCCCGCGCTCGCCGACCAGCGTGTCGTAGCCGCCGGGCAGGGCGCGGATGAAGCCGTCCGCCTCCGCGGCCCGCGCGGCCGCGACGACCTCCTCGTCGGTGGCGTCCGGACGGCCGTAGGCGATGTTGTCGCGGATCGAGGAGGAGAACAGGAACGCCTCCTCGAACACCACGCCGATCGCCTGCCGCAGCTGCCGCAGCGGGACGTCTCGGATGTCGAGACCGCCGACCCGCACCGCACCCTCGTGCACGTCGTAGAACCGGGGCAGCAGCAGGGAAATCGTCGACTTCCCCGAACCCGCGGTGCCGACCAGCGCAAGGGTCTCGCCCGGGTTCGCGGTGACCGAAAGGCCGTCCAGCACCGGTTCGCTGCGCGTGTAGCCGAACCGGACGCCGTCGAGCTCCACGCCCAGCGGCCCCGCCGGCAGCGGCCGCGCGTCCGGCGCGTCGACGACCTCGGGCTGCGCGTCGATCAGCTCGTACACCCGCTCGGCGCCGGCGCGGGTCAGCTGGGCCTGCACGACCAGGCCCGACAGCATCCGGGCCGGGCCGATCAGCGTCGCGAGGTAGGTGGCGAAGGCCAGGAACGTGCCGAGCGTGATGGACCCGTTCAGCGCGAGGACACCGCCGATGCCGAGCACGGCGACCTGACCGGCGGCCGGCAGGGCGGCGGTGGTCGCCGTCGGGACCGCCGACAGCTTCGCCGCGCGAAGCCGCTCGCCGAACAACTTGCGCGCGGTCGCTTCCAGTTTCGAGACTTCCCGCGCCTCCTGGCCGAAGCCCTTGACCACCCGGACGCCGGTGACGGTCTCTTCGACCTGCTGCGCGACGTCGGCCGCGCGCTGCTGCGCCGACCACGTCGCCGGGAAGAGGCGCTTGCGGCTGCGCGCCACGATGATGCCGACCGCGGGCGTGACGACCAGCGCGATCAGCGTCAGCACCGGGGACAGCCACAGCATCGCGACGAACGACAGCAGCGCGAAGACCACCGAGCCGAACGACAGCGGGACCTGCATCAGGATCCCGGTCACCAGCTGCAGGTCGGAGATCGCGCGTGACGCGACCTGGCCGGTGCGCAGCGCGTCCTGCTTGCCGCCGTCCAGCCGTGAAACGGCGTTGAAGACGCGCTGGCGCAGATCGTGCTGCACGTCGAGGGCGAGCTTCCCGCCGAGGTAGCGGCGCGCGAACGCGGTGCCGAACGCGATCAGCTGCAGCACGACCAGGAAGACGGCGATCCCGGGCAGCCCACCGGTCTGCCCGGCCACCGCGTCGTCCACCGCCGTGCGCACCAGCAGGGGGGTCGCGGCCTGCACGCCGACACCGAACGCGGCGGCGAGCAGCGACAGCACGACGAGCACGCGGTGCTCCCACGCCGCGGCGGACAGCCGGCGGATCCAGCCGGCTGTCTCGGTGGGTGGGAGCTCTTGACGGGAGCGGGGCGGAGCGACGGTCACGTTGTGACAGTAAGCGCCACCACTGACAAAATATTTCCTCGAAGTTCGTGAAGGCCACCTTGAGGAACTACAAGTTCCTCAAGGTGGCCTTCACGAACCATGGAACTACGTGATGTCGCGCTTCTGGTTGCCCGCCCAGCCGAGGCCGAAGAAGACCATCGTCCAGGCGAAGAAGATCAGCGCCGAAGCCCACCACGAGAGCACGCCGGGTGCGCCCGCCGTCAGCTGCAGCACCAGCTGCGAACCGGAGTCCACGCTGGCCGGCAGATTGAGCGAGTTGAACCCGAAGGCGTCCGCCGCGATGCCGCCGACGATCCCGTTCGCGGTGCCGTTCGGCAGGATGCCGCCCAGGATGGTGACGTCGCCCCACAGCCAGAACGCGATCACCAGGACGTTTTCCAGGATCAGGAACCACACCATCAGCAGCACGACGGCCAGTGGCACGCTGCGCAGCACCGCGCCGAACCCGATGCCGAACAACGTCACCAGCGCCCCGGCCAGCACGGACCCGCCGAGCGCGGCCAGCCACTGGCCCGCGGTCGGCCAGCGGCCCGAGTCGACCGATGCCATGACCGCCAGCGCCGAGACACCGAAGCTGACCAAGCCGTAGATGGCGCCCCACGCGACGTAAGTGAGCATCTTCGCGGTCAGCGCCGAAACCCGGTTCGGCGCGGTGAGGAAGGTCGTCGTGATCGTCTTGTTGCGGTACTCGCCGGCCAGCGCGAAGACGCCGAACAACGCCGGGACGAGCTGCGCGATGTTCACGCCGTGCGCCAGCGCCAGCAGCCCCACCGGGATCTGGTTCGGATCGAGGCCGACCATTTCGGTGACCTGCCGGGCGTCCTTCGACCCGAGGAAGTCCGCGAAGTTGTTCGTGAGGCTGCCCCACGCGAAGGTCAGCCAGAACGCCACCAGCGCCAGCGGGATCAGCAGCACCCACCACGTGTTCAAGGTGAGCGTCTTGCGGAACTCCGCCTTGATCAGGTTGCCCATCACTGTTGCGGTCCTCCCCAGTACTGCTGTTGCTGCTGCGGACCCGACGGCGGCCCCTGCTGGTAGTGCTGCTGCTGCGGCGGGTAACCGGGCGGCGGCCCCTGCTGGTACTGCGGCTGCGGCGGGTAACCCGCCTGCTGCGGCGGCTGACCCGGCGCGCCGGTGTACTGACCCTGCGTCAGCTGGAAGAACATCCGCTCCAGGTCGGCGTGCTCCTCCTGCATCCCGTAGACGGCGATCCCGGCCTTCGCGGCGATGTCACCGATCTGCTGGACGCTCGACCCGGCGACCGCGACCCGGCCGTCCGGCGTCGGCGAAACACCGGTGATGCCGTTGTCCTGCAACGCCTTCACCAGCGCCGACGGGTCCGCCGGCTGCACCAGGACCCGCGACTGCTGGCCCTTGCGCAGCTGCTCCAGCGGGCCGTAGTACCGCGTGAGGCCCTGGCTGATGATGACGACCTGGTCGATCAGCTGCTCGACCTCGTTGAGCAGGTGGCTCGACACCAGCACCGTCCGCCGCTGCTCCCGCGCGTAGGAGCGCAGGAAGTTGCGCAGCCACAGGATGCCTTCGGGGTCGAGGCCGTTCGTCGGCTCGTCGAGCACCAGCACCTGCGGGTCGCCCAGCAGCGCCGTCGCCAGCGCCAGCCGCTGCCGCATGCCGAGCGAGAACCCGCCCGCCTTCCGGTCCGCGGCGCTGCCCAGGCCGACCAGGCCGAGCACCTCGTCCGCGCGCCGGTCCGGCACGCCGATGGCCGCGGCGTACACCCGGAGGTGGTTGCGCGCCGTCCGGCCCGGGTGGAACCCCTCGTTCTCCAGGACCGAGCCCACCACCCGCGCCGGGTTGCCCAGCTGCGAGTGCGGCCGCCCGTTGATCGTCGCCGTCCCCGATGTGGGTGTCACCAACCCGAGCAACATGCGCAACGTAGTCGTCTTGCCGGCGCCGTTCGGGCCGAGAAAGCCCGTCACCGAACCAGGTTCGACCGTGAAGCTGAGGTTCTGCACGGCGTTCACGGCGCCGAACCGCTTGCTCAGGTTCTGCACCACAATCCGGCCACTGCCGTCGTGCATACCGTCCCCTAACGTTCCCCGCTGATGCGGCGTCATCCTGCCCTACCGGCGGCGCTCGCGCGCACGGAACGCCCGAGAGCGACCTTCGTCACTTTCCGCAACCGGCCGATGGCGGACTCGGCGGCGCTGACCAGAGGATTCGCGATCTTCCGGCGATCAACTTGGTAAAGAATTCGTGCGACTTGCCGACCCGGTGCAGCGCGAAGGGCCCGAGCCCTCTAAGCTAGGAATCGGCGGCCCGCTCCCAGTGACCCCCAGGCTGGTCGAGCGGGTCGCCCCTTCGTCTCTGCATCGCGGCTTCGCCGCTCATGTCGACTCCGTCGTATCTCCCGGGGGCCGAGCCCCCGGACCCCCACGGTGCCTCTCGTGCGGCTATCGGGTCTGCCGCGTTGTGGGGCGTGCGGCTGTTTGCCGTGTTGTTGCAGGTCTGTGGCATCGTTGCGCGATGCGGATCTTGCTCGTGGAGGATGAACGGCGGCTGGCTGAGGCGCTGCGGGCCGGGTTGACCGCTGAGGGGTACGCCGTCGATGTCGCCCACAACGGGCGGGATGCCCTCTGGTATGCCACCGAGCATCCCTATGCCGCCATCGTCCTGGACATCATGCTGCCGGGGCTGAACGGGTACCGCGTCTGTCGCCGGCTGCGGGAGCAGGGGAATGGCACTCCTATCCTGATGCTCACCGCCAAGGATGGCGAGGACGACGAGATCGAAGCCCTTGATACCGGGGCCGACGATTTCCTCCCCAAGCCCTTCTCCTACGGCGTCCTTCTCTCCCGCCTGCGCGCTCTTATCCGCCGCGGCGGAGCCACCCGGCCGGGCGTGCTCAAGCTCGGGGACCTCGAACTCGACCAGGCCAGCCGGAGCTGCCGGCGCGGTACGGCCGACATCACGCTCACCGGCAAGGAGTTCGCCCTCCTCTCCTACCTCATGCAGCGGCCCGGGCAGGTCGTCACCAAGGCCGAACTGCTCGACAACCTCTGGGATTTCGCCGCTTCCGCGACGGCCAACCTGGTGGAGGTGCACGTCAGCGCGCTGCGGCGCAAGATCGACGTCCCGTTCGGGGCCGAGACCATCCGGACGGTCCGTGGTGCCGGTTACCACGTCGTGACCGCGGGTGCCTGACTTCTGGCGCTCGACCCGGTTCCGCGTCGCCGACATCGCCTTCGCCGCGTCCGCGTGGCGCTCGGGGCCGTGTCGTGTGGTTCGTCCTGCAGGCGTGCGGCCGCCTCGAGAACGCCGCCACGCAGCTTCGTCGTTTGCCGGAAGAAAGGGGAGCGGGCTCCTGCCGCGGTGCGACAGGAACCCGCTCGGGTGAGGTAGGTCAGGCGAGGACGGTGTCCAGCGGCGTGTGCGGCAGGTCGTGGGCCACCGCGACCGGGCCGTTCGTCAGTGCGCCGTCGTGCGTGTTGAGGCCCTTGGCCAGCGCGGCGTCGGCCTGCAGCGCGGCCTTCCAGCCGTGCTCGGCCAGCTGGACCGCGTAGGGCAGCGTGACGTTCGTGAGGCCGTAGGTCGACGTCCGCGGCACCGCGCCCGGCATGTTCGCGACGCAGTAGAAGAGCGACTCGTGCACGGTGTAGGTCGGGTCGTCGTGCGTGGTCGGGCGCGAGTCGGCGAAGCAGCCGCCCTGGTCGATCGCGATGTCGACGAGCACGCTGCCCGGCTTCATGCGGGCCACCAGGTCGTTCGAGACCAGCTTCGGCGCCTTCGCGCCGGGGACGAGCACCGCGCCGATGACCAGGTCGGCCTGCAGCACGGACTCCTCGACCGAGAGCCGGTTCGACGTCACCGTGCGGATGCGGCCGCCGAAGTCGTTGTCGATCTGGCGGAGGCGGTCGACGTTGGTGTCCAGGATCTCGACGTCCGAGCCGAGGCCGAGCGCGACGCGGGCGGCGTTGAGGCCCGCGACGCCGCCGCCGATGACGACGACGCGCGCCGGGTGCACGCCGGGGATGCCGCCGGGCAGCACCCCGCGGCCGCCGCTGGGCTTCATCAGGGAGAACGCGCCGACCTGGGGGGCCAGCCGGCCCGCGACCTCGGACATCGGGGCGAGCAGCGGGAGGGCACCGCTCGCGGTCTGGACCGTCTCGTAGGCGATCGCGGTGGTGCCGGCGGCCAGCAGCGCGTCGGTCAGCGGCCGGTCGGCGGCGATGTGCAGGTAGGTGAAGAGGACCTGGTCGCGCCGGAGATGTCCGTACTCCTCGGCGATGGGTTCCTTGACCTTGAGGACGAGCTCGCCCTCGGCCCAGGTCTCGTCGGCGGTGGCGAGGATCTTCGCGCCGGCGGAGACGTACTCCTCGTCGGTGATGGACGAGCCCGCCCCGGCACCGGTCTCGACGAAGACGTCGTGCCCGCGGCCGACCAGCTCGTGCACCCCGGCCGGGGTCAGTGCGACCCGGTATTCGTGCTTCTTGATTTCACGGGGAACGGCGATACGCACGGTCGGCCTCCTGGGTCGGTCTGCGTCCGGAATCGGTGCGGTGTTGCCACTCACGGTGAACCACCCGGTCGGCGGTGTCATCGTGCTGCCCGGACAATTCTGAGCGATATTCGTAGTGCTGTGGGGACAAGTCCCTTGACCTCGACTTCACTTGAAGTTGCACCGTGACGGCATGCGTGCGGTGTGGTTGAGAGAGTTCGGCGGTCCGGAGGTCCTGGTTCCGGGGGAGGCGCCGGAGCCGGTTCCCGGGCCGGGACAGGTGCTGGTGGAGATGGCGTTCGCGAACACCACGTTCGTCGAGACGCAGTTCCGGGCGGGTGCGCCGGGGCCGTTCCGGGCGTCGCTGCCGGTGATCCCGGGCAACGGCGTCGGCGGGGTGATCAGCGCGGTCGGCGCGGGGGTGGACCCCGGGCTGGCGGGGCAGCGGGTGGTCACGTCGACGGGCGGCTCGGGCGGGTACGCCGAGCGCGTCGCGGTGGCGGCGACGGCGGTGTTCGAGGTGCCGTCCGCGCTGTCGCTCGACGCGGCGGTGGCGCTCCTCGCGGACGGCCGGACGGCGACCGGCTTGGTGCATGCGACCAGCATCCGCCCGGGCGATCGAGTGCTGGTCGAAGCGGCGGCGGGTGGCGTCGGCGGCCTGCTGGTCCAGCTGGCGAAGGCGGCGGGAGCGACGGTGATCGGCGCGGCGGGCGGCCCGGCGAAGGTGGCGCACGTGCTCGGGGCCGACGCGGTGGTCGACTACCTGCGGCCGGACTGGACGTCCGCGGCCGGCGCCGTCGATGTCGTCTTCGACGGCGTGGGCGGCGAGATCGGCACGGCGGCCTTCGGGCTGCTGCGCCCGGGCGGCCGGATGGCGATGTACGGGCTGGCGGGCGGGTCGTGGGCCGAAGTGTCCGAAGAGGACGCTGCGGCGCGGGGGATCTCGCTGGTGCGCTCGATCGGGGGACCTTCGGAGATGCGGGCGTTCACGGAATCCGCGTTGGCCGCGGCTGCTGCGGGGACCTTGGTGCCGGTGATCGGGCAGCGCTTCCCGCTGGAGAAGGCGGCGGACGCCCACGCCGCGATCGAGTCGCGCACGACGGTGGGGAAGACGTTGCTGGTCGCATGATCGACGACTTCCTCTGCCCGCCCGCTCACAGCCCGGGTGGCCACGGACGGGCCGACGGTGCGGCCCATTTGGTACCTGTGGGAGGACGGCGCGTTCTGGATTCTCAGCGGCTCGTGGTCCCGCCTGCCGGCGCTTGTCCGCGAGCGGCCGCGGATCGCGCTGAGCGTGGATGTCTGCGAGCGCTATCTGGGGGCTGACGAAGAGCGGTGGGATCCGCGGTTCCGCGAGTACCTGCCCCTCCTCGGGGTGTCTTGAATGACTCATTCCTGGCGTGGGACGCCAGGAATGAGTCATTCAAGACACCGTGGCCGCCGCGGGAGGCGGAGGCTTCAGGCGCGGTACGCCGACCAAGCGCTGTTCATCCGCGTGGCCTGGCCCGCGGTGAACTCGTACATGCAGCTGTCGTAGCTGTAGTCCATGAAGTTGTGCACCGGGTCCTTGCCCGCCGCCGTGCAGGTGTCCTTGTTCGTCGGGCAGCCCGAGGTCGCCGTCGCTTCGGCCGGGGTGTCCGACACGTAGTCGCCCGAGCCGGAGCAGCCGCCCTGGAACGTGTGGTACAGCCCCATCCAGTGGCCGACCTCGTGGGTGGCCGTGTCGCCCTCGTTGAAGTTCGTCGCCGAGCGGCCCGGGAGGGACTCGTCCAGCAGGACCACGCCGTCCAGCTTCGGCTGCGAGCTGTAGTTCGACGGGAACGTCGCCCAGCCGAGCAGGTCGTCGCCGAGGTTGGCCGTGTAGACGTTCAGGGCGTTCTTGCCGCCCTTGCGCAGCGCGTTCTTCATGTTGCGCTCGGCCGAGGTGCCGTCGGTGATGCCGGTGTACCAGGTCGAGTTGTTCGTGTAGTCGGTGCTGACCAGCGAGAAGCTGAAGCCGCTCGACGCGTACGCGCTGTTCAGGACCGAGATCTGCTTGCTGATCGTCGACGCCGGCAGGTTGCCGGTCGAGCCGCTGGTGATCACGTGGAAGTACACCGGGATCGACACCGCGGCGGCCGCCTGGGCCGAGAACGCCATGCGCTTGCCGGCGAGCTTGCTCTGCATGTCCGCTTCGATGCGGGCCGCTTCCGCCGGGGACACCGAGTCGGCGTGGCCGTCCTTGCTGCGGTCCGCCGCGTGCGTGGGGGTGAAGCAGTCGCCGCTCGGCGCCGCGACGGCGCTTCCGGCTCCTGCGGCCGGGACGACCAGGGCGACCAGGGAGAGCGCGGACACCGCGCCCAGCTTGATGGCCTTACCGAACCGCTCCGAACTGCTCATGGAGGAACTCCTCTTGCAACGACCCGGCTACCCGGGGTGGTGAAGAGAAAATGCGGCACGCGATCTTCGGAATCCACCATCTTTCGGCTGGAAAAGACAATCGGAACGATCGGCGCGATCCATGCGGAGTAACGCATAAGTCAAACGTTGGGCCGAATGGCCCATCAGCTCCAGCGGACGGCGACGAGCTGGGTCAGCAGCGCCAGCCGGACGTCGGGGTCGTCGAGGTCCAGCGGCACCAGTTCCAGGAGCTTCCGCATCCGGTATCGCAGGGTGTTCGGGTGGATCCGCAGCTCCCGCGCCGCCGCCCGCGGGTCGCCGGGGTGTCGCAGCCACTCGTAGAGCGTCTCGACGTAGCCGGCCTTGCCCGTTTCGTCGTGCGCGCGCAGGGTGCTCAGCGGGCCGAGGTCGGCGACCCGGGCCGCGGACGCCGCCGTCGCGCCGCGGTGCAGCGTCAGCGCCGTCCAGGCCTCGTCGAAGGCGATCACGCGCTCGGCGAGGATTTCGGCGCGCAGCAGGCCGAGGGCTTCGTCGGCCTGAGCACGCGACGCCGAGAGGTCGCCGATCCCGCCGGGGGAGCCCGCCGCCGCACGCGGGGCTCCGCCGCGCCGGGACGCCGGTTGCGCGGCCAGGGCCTGCCGCAGCTCGGCCCAGCCGCCCGGCCCCGGGCGGTCCGGCACCACGGCGTAGAGCAGCCCGCCGAGCTCGGTCGCCACCGGCCGGCTGCCGATGCCCTGGGAGATCCGTTCGAGCAGGGCGAGCCGCAGGCCCTCGGCGTCGCGCCCGTCGCCGCCGGTGACCTCGATGACGACCACGCGGTGCGGCTCGTCGGACAGGTCCAGCTCCGCCATCGCCTTGCGCGGGTTCGCGTGGCCTTCGAGCACCGCGCGCAGCAGCTCGGCGGACGCGCGGCGCTGCGCGTCGGTGTACGCGCGGCGCCGCAGCAGGTGCAGCGCGACGACCGGGGCGGCGTCGGCGAAGGCGGCCGCGCGCTCGTCGGACACCGGCCCGGCGACCACCGCCCACATCGACCCGAGCAGCTCGCCGCCCATCCGGATCGGCACGATCAGCCGCGGCAGCGTGCCGTCGCGCTGGGCCGGGACGAAGATCGTCTGCCGGCCGCGGGACAGCTCGCGGAACACCCCGCGCGACCGGAACCGCGCGAGGACGTCGTCGGGGATGCGGCGGCCCATGATGGTGGCCACGCGCGCGGGGTCGGTCAGGTCCTGGCGCGCGGAGTAGGCGAGCACGCGCGAGTTGGTGTCCTCGATGGTCACCGGCGCGTCGACGACGCTCGCGACGGCGTCGGCCAGCCGGAACAGGTCGCCGGAACCGGGATCGAGGTCCTCCGACTCGTCGGCGAGGGCGTCCAGGACGGTCCGCAGCAGCCAGACGAGCTGTGCCCACGACGTCGCGGCGTGCACCTGGATCAGCGCGATCCCGCTGGCCTTCGCGGCCCGCTTCACCGCCGGTTTCGCGGCCAGCGGCGGCTTCAGCAGCACAGCGGCCGCGCCCTGCCCGGCGCTCTGCTTCACCAGTTCGGCGGCGTCTTCGGGCCCGGTCGTGGCGACGCCGAGCACCAGGTCGCCGGCGGACAGCGTGAGCGCCCCGCCGGGTTCGGCGATGACGACGTCGGCGACCGCGGGCGAGTCTTCGGGCACCTGGAGCGCGTGGAGCAGCGTCGGCCCCACCCGGTCGACCACGCTGCGCACCGAAACCACGCGAGCATTCTCGCCGAGAAACCGGGGGACGGCTCGGCAGGGTCGCCGAGGTGGGCGAAGCCCGGCGGATCTGATCGGCCGGGCTGTCTCCGGTGGAAACCCGGTGCTCAGCCGGGCCTGCCGGGGCGGCGGCGGGCGGACGCACCGCCCCGGCAGGCGTTCAGGGGGTCAGAGCTCCAGGCTCTTGACCACGCGGCGCGCGCCGGCGAAGAGCATGCCGATGTTCACCGACTTCGGGCAGACCACGACCGCGACCACGTCGGCGTTCTGGTTGTTGCGGATGAACAGGTGGGTCAGGTTGGCGCTGTTGACCAGGATTTCCTGGAAGTAGTGCTCGCTGCTGGCGACCCCGCGGCGCTCCTTGAAGACGTCCTCGATCATCACGACCGTGCGGCCCTGGAACAGGTCGAGCGTCGCCCCGGCCAGCAGGTCCAGCACTTCGGGTGGGTGGGCGTCGGTGGTCTCGACGGCCAGCAGCATGCCGGTGGCCAGGTCGACGACGCCGGAAGCCAGGCAGTCGGGCACCTCCTGCCGCATCCGCTTCACCATGAGGCTCATCTGGTCGGACAGGGACTTGCCCAGCACGGCGGTTCTCCTTCTTCCGGGGGTGAGTGGGTTTCAGCAGGCGGGGCTGTCACCGTCCACGCGGGACGTCGTCGCGGGGCCCGGCCCGGATGCGGTTGAGCAGCCGGGGCAGCACCTGCCAGCCGGACGGCCGCCGCAGGTCGTCCACGACGCCGCTCGCGCCGGGATCGCGCCGCGGCAGGGGCGGCCGTGGATCCGTGACGACCGCCGCGCCGGTCTCCCGGGGGCGCGGCCGGAGGGGAGCGAGCGATCCCGCGGTGCCGCCGGGCACGCCGTCGGCGATGGTGAGCAGCCCGTCGCCGACCATTCTGGACACCTCGACCGTCACCGGGAAGACGTTGCGGCCCAACAGGAACGCGATGTCCCGGGCACTGCGTCGGCCGTCGGCGCGGCTGATGATGGCGCGACGCGTGCTGCTCAGCGCCGGGTTCGCGCCGGAGGCGGCGGCGAGGCGTTCCCGGTGCGGGGACACCGGCGTGGGCAGCGACGCGAGTGCGTCGAGCCGCCGCGCGGTTTCGGCCAGCAGCCGGTCGAGTTCGATACCCGGGCTGATCGGCAGCGGCACGTCCAGCGGGTCGGGGTCGACGGCGTACTCGTCGATGGTGCCCGCGACGATGACGAAGGCGCCGTCCTGCGCGGCCATCGTGGCGACCAGCCGCAGTTCCGTGCCGCCGATCCCGTGCGGGGCGCCGCCGGCGCGCAGGACCGCCGACCAGGCCGGCTCGCTGATCCGGCCCGACCGCAGCAGCAGCGTGTCCGTCCGGGGCGCACCCGGGCTGTCGACCGCCGCCACGGCACCTTCGCGCAGGTGAACCACGCCGCCGGGGTGGCCGGCGAGGTACAGCGAACCGGTGATCCGGTCGGCCCGGCACGCGCCCAGCGCATGGGCGAGGAAGCCGAACGAAGACCGGGCTCGGGTATCGCTCACTGCGCTCCTGTGATTTCGGGAATGCCGGACCCGTCGATCGTTCGCGGGGCCGGAGAGGCGCCGACTCTATTTGATCCCGGCGCGGGTTCCCAGCCGGTTCCCCCATTCATCGCAATGGTGGAAAACTCCTGCCGGAAAGGGCTGGAGAGCGAAAGAAACCGCCAGAGATGCCGAGGGTTTCCGTGGTGACAAGGGAAACTGGCCCCGGTGCAGGGGCGGATCGGGCGTATGGCATCCTCTCGCGATCGACCGGAAGGTTTCGCCGAGAAAGTGCGAGGTGGTCAGCTTGTACGGACGTGACGTGGCGGAATGGCAAAAGATGATCGATGAGGGCAAGGCGATTCTGATCGCCCGCGCGGTCGTGGACCGGACGACTTCCTTCGGCGAATTCGCCACCGCGCTGATCCGGCGGACCGGGGTGCCCGGGTTCGATTTCACCACCAGCGCCGGCCGCGCGAGCATGGCCTACCTGCTCGACCGCATCTCCGAAGCCGCGTTCGACGAGGCGGGCGGGCGGCTGCTCGGTGCGTTGGTCCGGAACCTCGGCGCCGACGACGCCGGGCCCGGCTTCTACCGGCTCGCGAGCAGCAAGGGCCTGCCCGTGCCCCGGACGCGCGGCGGACGTCAGTTGTTCTGGGCCCAGCACGTCCGGGAGCTGCACGAACACTTCGCGGGGGTCGGCAGGCGGCCCGCGGCGGGATGATCAGAGGTCTTGAATGACTCATTCAGGTCTTCGGAGGTCCTGAATGAGTCATTCAAGACTTTTGGTCCGGGTCGGCGCGACCCTAGCGGGACAGGACCGCTGTCAGGACCCGCCACAGCTCGCCGGCCGGGTCGCCGGTCGGCTCCGCGGACCGCCACGCGACGACGCCGTCCGGCCGCACCAGCGAGGCGCCGCCCGTCGCCAGGCCGTACCGGGTGGCGAAGACGTCCTCGTCGATCACGTGACTGTCGAGGCGGACGCCCAGCTCCGCCGCGATGTCCGCCGCGGCCGGCTGCCACCGCGTGCCGTCGCCCGCGCACAGCAGCACCCACGAGCGCCCCAGAAGATCCACAGTGGACGCCAGGCCGGGCGCCCGGAAGCCGGGCCGCCCGGTCGGGGCCTGCACGTTCTCGACGCGCTCGCCGTCGTCCGGCTCCTCCGAGAGCACCGCAGTCGAGCGGTAGCGGAACCCGAGCAGGATCGCGAGCTGGTCCTCGGCCTTCGTCAGCCCGGAGACGTCGAGGCCGGGGTGCATGCGCTGCTTCATGTTGTGCAGCGACGTGTCGATGACCATCCGCGCGATCGGCTTCCGCTCGGCTTCGTAGGTGTCGAGCAGGGCCGGGCCCGCTTCACCGCGCAGCACCGCGGCCAGTTTCCACGCGATGTCCGCGGCGTCGCCGACCGCCGTGTTGCCACCCATCCCGCCGGTCGGCGGGGTCACCTTCGCCGCGTCGCCGATCAGGAAGACCCGCCCGGCGCGGAAGTGGTCGGCGAGCCGTGCGGCGACCTCCCACGAGCCCGTCCAGACGATCTCCGGGTCCAGTTCCGGCAGGTCGGTGGCGGCGCGGATCATCGCGACGAGCCGGTCGTGGGTGAAGTCGGCCGGGCTTTCCCCGCGGTCCGGGAAGTAGTCCGGGGCGAAGACGTACCGGTTCGGCACGTCGGTGGTGACGAACCCGGCGGTGAAGTCCGGGTGCTGCAGGTAGAACAGGTCGGACAGGCCGGGGTGGACGCGGTCGCCGAGGTCGGCGTCGAACACCACGCCGAGGCAGTGGCTCAGCGCGTCCATCCCGGTGGTCCCGATGCCGAGCCGCTGCCGGATCCCGCTGCGTCCGCCGTCGGCGGCGACGACGTAGTCCGCGCGCACCACCGTTTCCGCGCCGGAGTCGCGGTGGCGCAGCGTCGCGGTGACGCCGTCGCCGTCCGGCACCAGCTCGGTGAGCTCGGTCCGGAACCGCACCCGCGCGCCCGCCTTTTCCGCGTGTGCCAGCAGGATCGGCTCCACGACGTCCTGGCCGGCCATGCCGGCGGGCAGCGTCGTCGAGGCCGAGACGTCGAACTCGCTGCCGTCCTGGACGAGCCGGTGCAGCACCCGGCCGGCCAGGCTGGTCGCGACGGTGATCCGCAGCCCCTGTGACGCCCGCGGGCTCGCCGCCAGCACGTCGCCGTCGATTCCCGCCCAGTGGAACAACTCCATCGTGCGCCAGCTCTGCCCGGCGGCGCGCGAGTGGACCGACGTCCCCGCGTGCCGCTCGACGGTCAGTACGTCCACTCCGGCCTGCGCCAGGAAGAGCGACGCCGACAGTCCGCCCAATCCGCCCCCGACGACCAGCACCTGAACCCGCTCGGTCATGACTTACTCCCCGTTCGTGAATCTCACTTGATGAATATCTTAGACACAAAGAGATCTGATTGGCAAGGCAACTCCGCTCCCAGGAGATGGGAAGGGTTGGGTAGGCCGTTCGGCGCAAGTAGCTTCGTCCCGGCAGCCCTCCAGGAACCCCTTGAGCCGCAAGGAGAAAACCGATGACCGAGACTTCGGCGTGGTCCTTCGAGACCAAGCAGATCCACGCGGGCGCCGCGCCGGACCCGGCCACCGGGGCGCGGGCGACGCCGATCTACCAGACGACGTCGTACGTCTTCCGCGACAGCCAGCACGGTGCCGACCTGTTCAGCCTCGCCGAGCCCGGCAACATCTACACGCGGATCATGAACCCGACCCAGGACGTGCTTGAGCAGCGGCTCGCCGCGCTCGAAGGCGGCGTCGCGGCGCTGGCGTTCGCGTCCGGCTCGGCCGCGACCACGGCGGCGATCCTGAACCTCGCCGGCGCGGGGGACCACTTCGTCTCGAGCCCGTCGCTCTACGGCGGCACCTACAACCTCTTCCACTACACGCTGCCGAAGCTCGGCGTCGAGGTCACGTTCATCGACGACCAGGACGACCTGGAGCAGTGGCGCGCCGCCGTCCGGCCGAACACCAAGCTGTTCTTCGCCGAGACGCTGGCCAACCCGGGCAGCAACGTCCTCGACATCCGCGGCGTCGCCGACGTCGCGCACGAGGCCGGCGTCCCGCTCGTCGTCGACAACACCGTGCCGACGCCGTACCTGCTGCGCCCGATCGAGCACGGCGCCGACGTCGTCGTGCACTCCGCGACGAAGTACCTCGGCGGCCACGGGACGACGGTGGCCGGCGTGCTGGTCGACGGCGGCACGTTCGACTTCGGCAACGGCCGGTTCCCCGGCTTCACGGAACCCGACCCCAGCTACAACGGCCTGAAGTACTGGGAGGCGCTCGGCCCGGGCGCGTACGCGGCGAAGGCGCGCGTCCAGATCCTGCGTGACACGGGCGCGGCGATCTCGCCGTTGAACAGCTTCCTGATCCTGCAGGGCATCGAGACGCTCTCGCTGCGCCTCGAGCGGCACGTCTCGAACGCCCAGGCGCTGGCCGAGTGGCTGGAGCAGCGCGACGAGGTCGAGACGGTCTACTACGCCGGCCTCCCGTCCAGCCCGCACCACGCCAACGCGCAAAAGTACCTGCCGCGCGGCGCGGGCGCGGTCCTGTCGTTCGACCTGCGCGGCGGTGTGGAGGCGGGCCGGAAGTTCGTCGACGGCACCGAGCTGCACAGCCAGCTGGTCAACATCGGCGACGTCCGCAGCCTGATCGTGCACCCGGCGTCGACCACGCACAGCCAGCTGACGCCCGAGGAGCAGCTCTCCAGCGGCGTCACGCCCGGGCTCGTCCGGCTCGCCGTCGGGCTGGAGGGCATCGAGGACCTCAAGGCCGACCTCGAGGCCGGATTCCGGGCGGCCAAGGCGGACCTGTGACCGTTACCGGCGCCTGGCGGGCCGGTGACCCGCCGGGCCGCCGGAAGTTCGTCACCGGCCCCGGTGCGCTCGCGCTGGAGGCCGGTGGCGTGCTGCCCGCGTTTTCGCTCGCGTACGAGACGTGGGGGACGCTGAACCCGGACGCGTCCAACGCGATCCTCGTCGAGCACGCCCTGACCGGGGACAGCCACGCGGCCGGGCCCGCCGAGGCGGGGCACCCGAGCGCGGGCTGGTGGGACGGGCTGATCGGGCCGGGGAAGGCCGTCGACACGGACGAGTTCTTCGTCGTGGTCCCGAACGTGCTCGGCGGCTGCCAGGGTTCGACCGGGCCGTCGTCGCTCGCGCCGGACGGGCGGCCGTGGGGCAGCCGGTTCCCGGCGGTGACGGTGCGGGACCAGGTGGCCGCGGAGGCGGTACTGGCGGACGCGCTCGGCATCGACCGCTGGGCGGCCGTCGTCGGCGGCTCGATGGGCGGGATGCGGGCGCTGGAGTGGGCGGTGTCGCTGCCCTCCCGGGTGGCTTCGGTGCTGGTGCTGGCCTCGGCCGCGCGCGCGTCGGCCGAGCAGATCGCCTGGGCTGCACCGCAGCTGCACGCGATCCGAAGCGACCCGTCCTTCCACGGCGGCGACTACTACGCGGGGCCTTCGGGACCCGTGGCGGGGCTCGGCATCGCCCGCCGGATCGCGCACGTCACCTACCGCAGCGAGCCGGAACTGGCCCAGCGCTTCGGCCGGTTTCCCCAGGACGGCGAAGACCCCCTGCGCGGCGGCCGGTTCGCCGTCGAGTCCTATTTGGACCACCACGCGGCCAAGCTGGCGCGCCGCTTCGACGCGAACAGCTACCTGGTCCTGACGGAGTCGATGAACACCCACGACGTCGGCCGCGGCCGCGGCGGTGTGGCGGCGGCACTGGGCCGGGTGACGGCGCGGGCGGTGGTCGGCGGCGTCGACAGCGACCGGCTCTACCCCCTGTACCAGTCGGCGGAGATCGCGGCCGGCCTCCCGGACGCGCCGGAGCCGTCGGTGGTGACGTCGCCCTACGGGCACGATTCGTTCCTCATCGAAACCGGCCAGATCGCGGCCCTGGTGAAGCACCTGCTCGGCTAGGCCCAAGCGCCCCAAGGCGGCCTTCGGTGCGTCAGACGCACCCAAGGCGGCCTTCGGTGCGTCTGACGCAACCAAGGCCACCTTGGGGCGCTTTAGTCGGAGACGGCCTCGGAGATCCAGGGGGCTACCGGGAGGTCGCGGTCCAGGCACTCCGCCGACAGCCGGATGGTCCAGCGGAGCGCCTGCAGGACGAGGCTGTCGACCTCGTCCGGGGCCGCGTTGGCGAGGGCGATCTCGACCTGCTCCTGCGCGGCTTCGGTGTTGCCGTGGACCTCCGCGAGCAGTGTCCGGACCGCGGTCCGGACCGGCGGGTCGGCCTGGTCGATCGAGACCTCTTCGCCGTCCTCGTCGAACACCTGGACCTTCACCGGGGCGCTGCCGCCGTCGCCGAGGGTGGAGACCATCGCGCTGCACTCGCCGAAGAGCAGCAGCATCAGGGCCTTCGTCTCGTCCGCGCGGGCCTGCGGCTCGGCGGCCGACGGGGCGACCTCGCCCAGCGCTTCGGCGTCGTCGCCGAGGCTCAGCGCGGTCAACGCACGCTGAGCCTTCTCGACGAGCCGGCGCTCCTGCTCGCTCCAATCCGGGTCCACGTGCCCCATCAAACACCACGATGGCGGTCAGCGGGATACCTTGATCCGCCGAGGGCCATCAGGCCGCGCGAAGGGCACCCAATGCGAGCCGGCAGAGCAGTTCGGCGAGCTCGTCGTCACCGAGATGGCGGTTGTACGGAGTCGAGTTGATCAGTCCGAACACGGCGTGCGCCGCCGACCGCGCCTGCCGTTCCCCCAGGTCCGGGACGGCTTCGCGGATCACGCGCACCCACACCTCGACGTACTGGCGCTGGAGCGCGCGCACCTGCTTGCGGTCGGCGTCGGTGAGGTTGGCGAGGTTGCGCTCCTGAACGGTGATCAACGCGGGGTGCTCGAGCGCGAAATCGACGTGGAACCGCACGAGGCCGGTCAGCGTGTCGTCGGGTTCACCCGGCCGGGCCGCCCGCGCCGTGCCGCCGTCGAGCAGGTAGCGGCTGATCGAGTTCAGCATCTCGCCGAGGATGGCGTCCTTGCTGCGGAAGTGCCGGTAGAGCCCCGGCCCGGAGATGCCGACCGCGGCGCCGATGTCGTCGATGCCGACGCCGTGGAAGCCGTGGTGGGCGAACAGTTCGGCGGCCGCGGACAGGATCTGTTCGCGCCTGCTCGCCTTCTCACCGTTCACGAGAGGGGTGGGGTTGGCCGGCATCCGGTCAGTTTAGAACGGCAGGTTAGCGAGCGCTAACGTCCCGCTTCCCAGCCCAGGCTGTGAGCCTGCTCACGCGGTTCGCCCAGGTGGGCGAAGGAATACCCGATCGGGCGCTGGGCACAACCAGGCCCTGGCCGAGGTGCGCTGCAGGCACCTCGGCCAGGGGGCCGGTCACGTGGTGCAGGCCGCCGCGCCGAGCTTGACGGCCGAAGGCGCGCCCGACGGGCCGTTGGCGGTGAAACCGAGCGACACGGCCGCTCCCGCGCCCAGCGACGGGCTGTAGGACGGCGCGCTCACCGTGACCGTGGTTCCGGTCTGGGTGAAGGTGCCGTTCCAGCCGCTGGCGATGGTGGCCCCGGCGGGCAGGGTGAACCCGACCGTCCACGGGTTGGCGGCGCTCGCCGCGGTGTTGGTGACGGTCAACGTGCCCTGGAAGCCGCCCTGCCAGGAATTGTCCAGCTTCCACGCCGTCCTGCACCCGCCGGTGCCGCCGCCGGTCGTCGTGGTCGTCGGGGTGGTGGTCGTCGGATCGGGGCCGCCGCCGGTGGGTGGGATGAGGTAGGGCTGGAGGATGCTCTGCTTCGCCTGGTTGACCGTGGTCCAGTCGTCGTTGAGGATGCCGCCGGTGTCACCGGAGTTGGGGTTCCACGACCAGTAGGTGAACGAGATGCCGTTGACGCCGGTCCCGGTGTAGGCCATCAGTTTTTCCAGCCACACCTTGTCGACCGGGTTCGCCAGCGTGGTGCCGAACTCGCCCATCATCAGCGGCGCGATGTTCTGCTTGTACAGATAACCCCAGTACTTGTCCCAGATCGCGGTCAGGTTCGCCGGGTAGTCGGGAGCGCTGAACCACGGCTGGTTGTAGACCGAGGTGGCGTACTCGTGCGGGGAGTACACCACCCGGCCGGGCACGGACAGGCGTACCGGGAACTCGCCTGCCTTCGACAGGTTCCCGCCCCACCAGCCGCAGTCCTCGTCGTTGGACGGGTCGCCGTCCCACACGTTCGACAGTCCGCCGCTCGGGCAGCTCACGCCCTCGACGAAGATCAGCCAGTTCGGCTGCACACCCAGAATCGCGTTGCCCGCGCGTTCGGCGGCCAGCCGCCAGTCGCGGGCGGTGTCACCACAGCCCCAGCACGCGCCGGTCGCGGCCGGGTTGGTGCCCTCGGCGTGCGGCTCGTTGTGCAGGTCCGCGCCGATGACCGTGGTGTTGCCCGCATAGCGCTGGGCGAGGGTCTTCCAGTCGTTGATCCAGGTGCTTTCCGGGACGCCGGCGGTGTACCAGAGCGGGGTCTGACCCGAGCTGGTCGGCCGGTGCCGGTCGAGGATGACGCGCATCCCCTTCTGCCCCGCGTAGCCGATCACCTTGTCGAGGATCTGCAGCGGCGAAAGCCCGATCAGGTCGGGGTTGGTGTAGTCGTTGATCCCGGTGGCCGTGGCGCCGGGTTTCAGCGCGTCGTCGGAGAACGGCACGCGCAAGGTGTTGTAGCCCAGCTGTGCCATCTGATCGAGCTGTTGGCGCCAGGTGCGGCTGGACCACAGGCCGTGGAAGGTCTTGTTGTCGGTCTCCATCCCGAACCAGTTGATGCCGGTCAGCCGGATCGTCGCGCCCGTGCTGTCCAGGATCTTGTTGCCGCTGGTGTGCAGGTACCCGGCGCCCGTACCGCCGGCCGCTGCCGCGACCTGGCCGGTCGCGCCGATGGTGACCAGCGCACTCGCGGTCACCACGGCCGCGGCCAGCAGGCCGAACACCTTTCTCCGCTGCGTCATCTGCTCTCCTTTGAGCAATACGTCGTCCTGGGAGCGCTCCCAGACGAGGTTAGCGAACGCGGTCGCCGTGTCAAGGGCGCAGTGTGAACCGGCTCCGTCGTCAGCACTGCACGCGAACTGCTGATCTTGCGCGGCTGACGGATCGCTGACGTTTCACACTTCCGGTGTGGGCCGAGTGGGTACCTACCGGTAACTAGGGGTTCCTTGTGAGGCTCCCACCTGCTGTCCTATTTGGGTCGGCCCTGTCACAAAGGAGTGACCCATGGCTGTTCCCACCCGTAATTTCCGGCGATCCCTCCTACGGTTGAGCGCGGCCCTGGGGGCCGTTGTCGTTGCCACGCTCGGCGTCACGGGCCTCGCCCACGCCGCCGGGACCGTCTACGCCGCACTCGGCGACTCCTACTCCTCCGGGGTCGGGGCCGGCAGCTACGGCAGTTCCGGGAGCTGTTACCGCAGCTCCAAGGCCTATCCGCAGCTGTGGACCAACGCCCACAGCGGGACCTCGTTCACGTTCCTGGCCTGCTCCGGAGCCCGCACCGGAGACGTGATCACCCAGGCGAACTCGATCCCCTCGTCGGCCACGCTCGTCACGGTGACCGTCGGCGGGAACGACGCCGGGTTCGCGGACGTGATCCAGGCCTGCACCCTGGGCAGCGATTCCGCCTGCGTGAGCCGGGTCAACACGGCGAAGACGTACATCAACACCACGCTGCCGCAGTTGCTGACCAACACCTACAACGCGATCAAGGCCAAGGCGCCGGGCGCCAGTCTCGTCGTCCTGTCCTATCCGCGCTTCTACACCGTGCCCGGTTCGTGCTGGGTCGGGCTGAGCGACACCAAGCGCACGGCGATCAATTCCGGCGCGGACGCGCTGGCGTCGGTCATCCAGTCGCGGGCGGGTTCGGCGGGCGCGACGTTCGTCGACGTGCGGCCGTCGTTCGTCGGGCACAACATCTGCTCGCCGGCCGATGACTACCTGCACAGCCTGACCTGGCCGGTGATCGAGTCCTACCACCCGACCGCGGCCGGGCAGTCGGGCGGCTACTACGCCCCGCTGCGGGCGGCGATCGGCTGATCCTCGGGATGTTCGTGAAGGCCACCTTCAGGAACTTAAAGTTCCTGAAGGTGGCCTTCACGGCTTTCCGGCGACTGGACACCCACGTTAGCGGTCGCTAACATCGGAGTGGAGGTTAACGACCGCTAACTTCGAGGGAGCTCATGGACACGCCGGCACTGGGGACTACGGCCGCCCCGGACAGCGAGGCCTACGCCCGCAACGCCACCTCCCACGCGGAGCTGGTGGAAGACCTCCGCAAACGCTTGGCGAGCGCCCGGCTCGGCGGCCCGGAGAAGGCCCGCACCAGGCACGTCGACCGCGGCAAGCTGCTGCCGCGCGACCGCGTCGACACGCTGCTGGACCCGGGTTCGCCGTTCCTCGAGCTGTCCCCGCTGGCCGCGAACGGACTCTACGACGACGAAGCGCCGTCCGCCGGGATCATCACCGGGGTGGGGCGGGTCTCGGGCCGGGAGTGCGTGGTCGTCGCCAACGACGCCACCGTCAAGGGCGGCACGTACTACCCGATGACGGTGAAGAAGCACCTGCGCGCCCAGGAGGTCGCGCTCCACAACAACCTGCCGTGCGTCTACCTGGTGGACTCCGGCGGGGCGTTCCTGCCCAAGCAGGACGACGTCTTCCCGGATCGTGAGCACTTCGGCCGGATCTTCTACAACCAGGCGACGATGTCCGCGCGCGGGATCCCGCAGATCGCCGCGGTGCTCGGCTCCTGCACCGCCGGCGGCGCGTACGTCCCGGCGATGAGCGACGAGGCCGTGATCGTCCGGAACCAGGGCACGATCTTCCTCGGCGGCCCGCCGCTGGTGAAGGCCGCGACCGGTGAGGTCGTGACGGCGGAGGAACTCGGCGGCGGCGACGTCCACGCACGGCAGTCCGGCGTCACCGACCACCTGGCCGACGACGACGCCCACGCGCTGCGGATCGTTCGCTCGATCGTGTCGACGCTCGGCCCGCGCACCCCGCGGCCCTGGGACGTCGTGGCGACCGAAGCACCCGCGGTCGACCCGGCCGAGCTGTACGGCGTCGTCCCGACCGACCCGCGCGTGCCCTACGACGTCCGCGAGGTGATCGCCCGGATCGTCGACGGCAGCCGGTTCGCCGAGTTCAAGAAGGAGTACGGCGCGACGCTGGTCACCGGGTTCGCCCGGATCCACGGCCACCCGGTCGGCATCATCGCGAACAACGGCGTGCTGTTCGCCGAGTCGGCGATGAAGGGCGCGCACTTCATCGAGCTGTGCGACAAGCGCTCGATCCCGCTGCTGTTCCTGCAGAACATCACCGGCTTCATGGTCGGGCGCGCGTACGAGGCCGGCGGCATCGCCAAGCACGGCGCGAAGATGGTCACCGCGGTGGCGTGCGCGCGGGTGCCGAAGCTGACCGTCGTGATCGGCGGCTCGTTCGGGGCGGGCAACTACTCGATGTGCGGCCGGGCGTACTCGCCGCGGTTCCTGTGGATGTGGCCGAACGCGCGGATCTCGGTGATGGGCGGCGAGCAGGCGGCCTCGGTGCTGTCGACGGTCCGTCGCGACTCGATCGAGGCGCGCGGCGGCGAATGGTCCACAGAGGACGAAGAGGCGTTCAAGGACCCGATCCGCGAGCAGTACGAGGCGCAGGGCAGCCCGTACTACTCGACGGCCCGGCTGTGGGACGACGGCGTCATCGACCCGGCGGACACCCGCACCGTGCTCGGCCTTGCCCTCTCGGCCACGGCCAACGCGCCGCTGTCCGAGGTCAACTACGGCGTCTTCCGGATGTGAGGGGCATGTTCGACTCAGTTTTGGTCGCGAACCGGGGCGAGATCGCCGTCCGGGTCATCCGCACGCTGCGGGCCCTCGGCATCCGCGCGGTCGCGGTCTACAGCGACGCGGACGCCGACGCGCGGCACGTCCGGGAGGCGCACACGGCGGTGCGCATCGGCCCGGCGGAAGCCGCGCGCAGCTACCTCTCGATTCCGGCCATTGTGGACGCCGCGGTGACTTCCGGTGCGCAGGCCGTGCACCCGGGTTACGGCTTCCTGGCCGAGAACGCCGAGTTCGCGCGCGCCTGCGAGGCCGCCGGGCTGGTCTTCATCGGCCCGCCGGTCGCGGCGATCGACGCCATGGGCGACAAGATCCGCGCCAAGGCGACGGTGTCGAAGGCCGGGGTGCCGGTCGTGCCCGGAGCGTCCGATGTGGACATCCCGGCCGGTGGCTTCGCCGAGGCTGCTGCTCGGGTCGGCTACCCGCTGCTGCTCAAGCCGTCCGCGGGCGGTGGCGGCAAGGGGATGCGGCTGGTGCACTCGGAGTCCGAGCTGGCCGCGGCGATCGAGTCCGCGCGGCGGGAGGCCAAGGGGTCCTTCGGCGACGACACGCTGCTGATGGAGCGGTTCGTCACGACCCCGCGGCACATCGAGATCCAGGTGCTGGCCGACACGCACGGGAACGTCGTCCACCTCGGCGAGCGCGAGTGCAGCCTGCAGCGGCGGCACCAGAAGATCATCGAAGAAGCGCCGTCGGTGCTGCTGGATCCCGCGACGCGCGAGAAGATGGGCTCGGCCGCGGTCGAGGCCGCACGCTCGGTGGGCTACGTCGGCGCGGGCACCGTCGAGTTCATCCTGTCGGCGAAGAACCCGGACGAGTTCTTCTTCATGGAGATGAACACCCGGCTGCAGGTCGAGCACCCGGTCACCGAGCTGGTCACCGGCCTCGACCTGGTCGAGTGGCAGGTCCGGGTGGCGGCGGGCGAAGAGCTTTCCCTGACACAGGACGAGGTGGTGCTGACCGGCCACGCCGTCGAAGCGCGCGTGTACGCCGAGGACCCGTCGCGCGGTTTCATCCCGACCGGCGGGACGGTGCTGGCGGTGCACGAGCCGTCCGGCGACGGCGTCCGCGTCGACTCGTGGATGACGCCGGGTGCGGTGGTCGGCTCGAACTACGACCCGATGCTGGCCAAGGTCATCGCCTGGGGTCCGGACCGTGCGGCCGCGCTGCACCGGCTCGACCTGGCGCTGGCCGACACGGCGTTGCTGGGCATCGGCACGAACACGGCGTTCCTGCGCGGGCTGCTGGCCGACGCCGACGTCCGTGCCGGCCGGCTCGACACCGAGCTCGTCGACCGCCGGCTGTCTGCTTTGGTCTCCAACGACGTGCCCGCGGAGTTCTTCGTCGCGGCCGCGCTGGACCGGTTCCTGGAACTGCAGCCGTCCGGGCCCGTGGTGGACCCGTGGGACGTGCCGGACGGCTGGCGGATGGGCGGTTCGGGCGGGGTGACGTTCCGGTTGAAGTCCGGCACCGCCCGCGCGGTGGTCCGGGTGCAGGGGACACCGTCTTCGGCAACGGTGTTCGTCGACGACGACGCGCCGGTCCAGGTCTCGGCGCGGCGGGACGGCGACGTCCTGGAGATCCGGCACGCCGGGGGCTTCCACCGCTACCGCCACGCGTGCGCGCCGGACCGGACGGTCTGGCTGGCACGCGACGGGTTCAGCTTCCCGTTCGGCGAGCAGGAGTTCGTGCTGGCGTCGCGCGGCGAGGCCGCCGGTGCGGGCCCGGTCACCAGCCCGATGCCGGGCACGGTGCTCGTGGTGAAGGTCGCCGCGGGTGACGTCGTCAAGGCCGGGACGCCGCTGCTGGTCGTCGAAGCGATGAAGATGGAGCACACCGTCACCGCGCCGATCGACGGCGTGGTCAGCGAACTCCCCGTCCGGGCCGGCCAACAGGTCGCGCTGGACGAAACCCTTGCCGTAGTTACGTCCCAAGAGGAGCAGCCGTGATCGACTTCCGCCTGGACGAGGAGTACGAGGCCCTTCGCAAGACCGTCGAGGACTTCGCGCACGCTGAGGTCGCACCGGTGATCGGCGAGCTGTACGAGAAGGAAGAATTCCCGTACGCGATCGTCGCGAAGATGGGCGAAATGGGCCTGTTCGGCCTGCCGTTCCCCGAGGAGTTCGGCGGCATGGGCGGCGACTACTTCGCGCTGTGCCTGGCGCTGGAGGAACTGGCGAGGGTCGACTCCTCGGTGGCGATCACGCTGGAGGCGGGCGTCTCCCTGGGTGCGATGCCGATCTACCGATTCGGGACGCAGGCGCAGAAGGAGCAATGGCTCCCCGACCTGTGCGCGGGAACAGCGCTGGGCGGCTTCGGCCTGACCGAACCGGGCGGCGGTTCGGACGCGGGCGCGACGCGCACCCGCGCCTCGCTGGACGGCGACGAGTGGATCGTCAACGGCAGCAAGGCGTTCATCACGAACTCGGGCACGGACATCACCCGGTTCGTCACGGCCACCGCCGTCACCGACGTGATGGAGAACGGCCGCAAGGAGATCTCGGCGATCCTCATCCCGTCCGGCACGCCGGGCTTCGCGGTGGCGCCGAAGTACTCCAAGGTCGGCTGGAACTGCTCGGACACGCACGAGCTGTCCTTTTCGGACGTCCGCGTCCCCGCGGAGAACCTGATCGGCGTCCGGGGCCGTGGGTACGCGCAGTTCCTGTCCATTTTGGACGAAGGTCGCGTCGCGATCGCCGCGTTGTCGGTGGGGTTGGCGCAGGGTTGCGTGGACGAGTCCTTGCGCTACGTCAAGGACCGGGTGGCGTTCGGCAAGCGGATCGGCGAGTACCAGGCGATCCAGTTCAAGATCGCGGACATGGAGGTCCGCACCCACACGGCCCGCCTGGCGTACTACCAGGCGGCGTCGAAGATGCTGCGCGGCGAGCCGTTCAAGAAGGAGGCGTCGATCGCGAAGCTGGTGGCGTCGAACGCGGCGATGGACAACGCGCGCGACGCGACCCAGATCTTCGGCGGGTACGGGTTCATGAACGAGTTCCCGGTCAGCCGCTTCTACCGCGACGCCAAGATCCTGGAGATCGGCGAGGGGACGAGCGAGGTCCAGAAGATGCTGATCTCGCGCCACCTCGGCGTCGTCTGATCAGGGCTGCTGCTGCTTCTTGTCCTCCTCGGCCCAGGCCGCTTCCGCCTGCATCTGGATGTCGGTCAGACCGCGGTCGACCTGCACGATGTCCTTGCCCGCCCAGCCCACGAAGTTCTTGGAGCTCTTCGCGTCGGAGAGGGCCTTCAGCATCGGGTAGTAGTCCGGGTGGTTCTTCTTGATCCAGTCGTCGGCGAACTTCATCTTCTGGTAGCTGTCCCCGAACTTGGTCTTCAGCCAGTCCTCGTGCTTCTTGATCATCGGGAAGTCGTGCTCGCTCAGGTGCGACTGCGGGGACGGTGGCTTCGGCGGGGGCGGCGGGTCCGCCGGCTTCGGCAGCGGCCGCGAGAAGTTCGGGACGGTGCCGTCACCCGGGGGCCGGGTGCTCGGCGTGGCGCCGCCGCCCCCGGGCCCGTTGTGGGTGACCGCGGTGCCCGGTGGCGGCTTCGGCAGCGGCCGCGAGAAGTTCGGCACGGTGTTCCCGCTCGGGGGCAGGTTCGTCAGCTCGTGGCCCGGGTTCGTGCCGCCCGGCTTCGGCTTGACCAGCTTCGACAGCTTGGTGAGCCGGGCCAGCGTGCGACCGGCGTAGGCGACGACCTTGGCGAGCTTGGCCGCCATCGCCGCCACCTGGATCGAGACCTGCACGACGATCTTGCTCACGCCGACCGCGATCGACGCGCCGAAGGTGAAGGCGGCCATCGCGAGGGCGATCAGCATCGTGGAGATGATGTCGCCGAGGATCGTCGTGATGATGTCGCGCAGCAGCGCGCGGACCGCGGCGATCAGCGCCCCGGTGGTCTCGACCATGTAGCCGGCGACGTCGGACGCCTTCGCGTTCGCGTCGATCCAGCCCTTCCGGTCGTCGATCGACTTCTTGAAGCTGTCGTAGCCCTTGCCCTGCCACTGGGTGATCGTCGACTTGAGCGTCTTGTCGAGTTCCTCGCCGGTGTTGCGCAGGCTCTCGCCGATCTTGTGCAGCTCGTTGGCGACCTTCGTGACCTCCGACGGGTTGCCCGCGACCTGGTCCAGCGGCCACTTCAGGAACGAGACGTGCTCGATCAGCCAGCCCAGGCCCGCGGCGATCAGCTTCGACAGCGGGTCCATGACGAACGCGACGGTGTCGAGCGCGGCGCTGATGACGTTGATGCCCAGCTCCACGCTGACGGCCGCGAGGTCGCCGCCGTGCTCGGTCTGGACCTTGCCGATCGAGTCGCCGACCTGCTTCCAGCTGTCGAAGACACCGGCGCCGGTCGTGGAGTTCGATGCCGTGATGGGAACGGTCACTTGCCCAGCTCCGTCTCGAAGGTGCGCAAACCCTGTGCGGTGGCCGAGTCGTGGGTCGCGTACGTTTCGGCGGCCTTCTTCACGTCCTCCGCGGACTTGCCGATGTCCCCGGCGAGCTTGCCGATCTCGCCGGTGATCACCGCCATCGTGATCCGCGAAGGCACGGCGAGCGCCTGCGCCAGCAGGATGCCGAACGCGGCGTTGTCGAACCCGTTGGCGGCCTGCATCCGGTTCGCGGCGTCCTGCACCGCCGGCTGCGTGCTGCCCGACAGGAACTGGCTGAACTTCTGCAACTCGGCCGGGTCGACCGAGAAACCTGCTCCGGAAACCACCGGTTCTCCTCTGCTACCAGGGGTTGCTTTCGCCGTCGTCCTCTTCCGGCGCCTGCCGGGGGCGACGACGCGGCCGGTCGTGCGGTGGCGGCTGCGGGGCCGGCGGCGGGCGGTGCGCGGGGCGCTCTTCGGCCGTCTGCTGCGGTGTGACGGCGGTGCCGTCGTCCGGTTCCGGCTCCGGCAGGAACTCGCCGAGCAGTTCGCGGGCGGCCGAGTTTTCGCCGACCATGCCGCTGAACGCCTCGGCGACCTGGGCCGAGACCTTCTGCTGGGCCCGGCCGATCAGCTGCAGCACCAGGCTGGACAGGGTTTGCGGGGAACGCTCGTACGCGCGGGGACCGAACCGGAGGTCCTGCAGGACACCGCTCGGGCCGACGGTCACCGAGACCGCCCCGTCGGGCGACTGCACACTGGCGACGGCGGATCGGAGCTTTTCCTGGGCCGCCACGGCTTTCGCCCGGATGTCCCCGAGCTCGGCGCCGAACGCGGCGAGCGGATCATCGGCGGGCACTGACTGCGTCAATTTGTCCTCGTCGCAAGAGAGGTCGTGTACGCCGGAAGTCAATCAGTGCTTCTTGAACTCCGGATGACGTGGACCGAGCCACCGGCTGAACGAGCTCGCCGCCCACTGGACAGCGATAACTATACCGGTATAGTTATCGTCATGGTCGAGATCAAAACCGCGCCCGAGCTGGCGATGATGCGCGAAGCCGGGCGAGTCGTGGCAAACACCCTCCACGCGGTCAAGGAGGCTGCCGCGATCGGCGTCTCGCTGCGTGAGCTGGACGACGTCGCCGCCCACGTCATCAGGGAGGCCGGTGCCAAGCCCTCCTTCCTGCACTACCAGCCGCGGTCCGCGCCGACGCCCTACCCGAACGTCCTCTGCGCCAGCGTCAACGACGTCGTCGTGCACGGGATCCCGACCGCGTACCGCCTTCGAGACGGTGACCTGCTCAGCATCGACTGCGGCGCCATCCTCGACGGCTGGAACGGCGACGCCGCGATCAGCTTCGTCGTCGGCGACGCCGATCCCGCCGACCTCGCGCTCATCGAGGCCACCGAGCGCGCCTTGGCGGCCGGGATCGCCGCCGCTCAGCCGGGCGCGAAACTCGGGGACATCTCGTCCGCGATCGGCGCGGCGGGCCGGGCGCCGGGCTACGGCATGGTCGAGGATCACGGCGGCCACGGCATCGGCCGCGCGATGCACGAGGACCCGCACCTGCCGAACGAAGGTCGCGCAGGTCGCGGAATGCGGCTCAAGCCGGGCCTCGCGCTGGCGATCGAGCCGATGCTGACCCGGGGTGGTGACACCTACCGTTACGCCGAGGACGGCTGGTCGATCCTCACCCTCGACGGCAGCCGCGCTGCGCACGTCGAGCACACCATCGCCATTACCGAAGACGGCCCGCGCGTGCTCACCGTGCGGTAGACAAGGGGGATGGACAACACCGTCATACGATCGGGTGATTCCGGGGACGTCGACACGCTGCTGCGCTTCTTCGACGAAGCTGTCGAATGGCTGGTCGCCCGCGGCAGCTCGAAGCAGTGGGGGACCGAGCCGTGGAGCCGGGTCGAGAAGCGCGTCGAGCGGGTCAAGGGCATGGCCGCGGACCCGGGCCTGCGCATCGCGGTGGTCGACGGCGAGCCCGCCGGCGCGCTGATCGTCTCCGAGGAACACGACCAGCACGTGCCGGCGGTCGACGAGCGCGAGCTGTACATCCGGCTGCTCATCACGTCGCGGCGGTTCACCGGGCGGCGCGTCGGCGGGCGCCTCATCGAGTACGCGCTCGACGAGGCCCGGCGGCGCGGCATCGACCTCGTGCGCGTCGACTGCTGGGCCGGCGGTGACGGCGAACTGCAGCGGTACTACGAGAGGCTGGGGTTCCGGCCGACGGTCCGCTTCACCGTCGAGGAGTGGGTCGGGCAGGTGCTGGAGCAGCGCGTGGGGTAGCGCGATGCGGCGGCGGGGGCGACACTGTTGACGCGGTGCCAACAGACGAAGGAGTCGCCATGGCCGAGGAACTCGCGGGCAAGGTCGTCGTCATCACCGGCGGCGGGCAGGGGATCGGCGCGGCGACCGCGTCGGCGCTGTCCCGGCTGGGCGCGAAGGTGGTGATCGGCGACCTCGACCAGGTCCGGGCCGAGAAGACCGCCGGCGAGCTGGGCGCCGACGCACTGCCGCTGGACGTCACCGACATCCGCGGGTTCACCGAGTTCCTCGACGAGGTCGAACGCCGCCACGGCCGGATCGACGTGCTGATCAACAACGCCGGCATCATGCCGCTCGGCAACCTCGACGAGGAGAACGACGCGACGACCCGGCGTCAGCTGGAGATCAACCTGCACGCCGTCATCCACGGCACGCGCGAAGCGGTGAAGCGGATGCGGCCGCGGCGGTCCGGGCACATCGTCAACGTCGCGTCGTTCGCGGGCAAGGCCGGCTTCCCCGGCGCGGCGACCTACTGCGCCACCAAGCACGCCGTCGTCGGCCTGTCCGAGGCGGTGCACCTGGAACTGCACGGCAGCGGCGTGCACGTCTCGTGCGTGATGCCGGGCATCGTGCGGACGGAGCTCGCGAGCGGCCTCGGCGAGGCGAAGATGTTCAAGTCCGTGCGGCCCGAAGATGTGGCCGACGCCATCGTATCCACCCTGCGCAAACCTCGTTTCGACGTTTTCGTGCCCCGCTCGCTGGGCACTATGGGCAAGCTCACGCGGCTGCTGCCACGACGGGCGGGCGAGACGCTCGCACGAGCGTTGAAGGCGGACCGGCTTTTGGCTTCAGCAGCCCATTCCCCGGCTCGTGCGGCATACGAAGCACGGGCCGCGGAGAGCGGGCCCGGGGTAACTCGGACGGACTAGCGACTGTCCGAATTGGACGTGCTTGCCAGGTGCTTGCGGGCGTGGTGCTGTTGAGTCCGCTCGCCCGGCCCGGCAAGATTGCCTCCGGATCGGTTTTCAGGAGGCTCGAGAAAATGTTTTCACCACCCGCACGGCTGGCCGCCGCGGCGTCGAACGTGGTCGGCAAGGTGCTGCACGGCGGCGTCGCCGACCTGCGCCCGATGCCGCGGGTGCTGATCGACCAGGGGCCCAACCGCTCGCTGTACCGGATGACGCACAGCGGCGGGACGGTGTCCGGGCCGCCGATCCTGCTGGTGCCGCCGCTGGCCGCGCCGGCGCTCTGCTTCGACCTGCGCCGCGGCTGCAGCCTCATCGAGCACCTGATCGACGGTGGCCGCAACACCTACCTCGTCGACTACGGCATGGTCGCGTTCTCCGACCGGCGCCTGGGCATCGAGCACTGGATCGACGAGGTCCTCCCGCGCGCGATCCGGCGCGTGAGTGCGGACGCCGGCGGCCAGGCCGTGCACCTGGTCTCGTGGTCGCTCGGCGGGATCTTCTCGCTGCTGGTGAACGCCGACCAGCCGGACCTCCCGATCGCGTCGATCACCGCGATCGGCTCGCCGGTGGACTTCACGGCCATCCCGATCGTGGCGCCGTTCCGCCCCCTGGTCGACCTGACGAACGGCCACCTGCTGACGCCCATCTACCGCGTGTTCGGCGGCGCACCGTCCTATTTGGTCAGCCGCGTGTTCCGGGCGACGGGCATCAGCAAGGAAATCACCAAGCCACTGGCGATCCTGTCTCATCTCGACGACCGTGACTATCTGGCTCAGATCGAGGCGGTCGACCACTTCATGGGCAACATGTACGCGTACCCGGGCCGCACGTTCGGCCAGCTCTACCACCGCCTGTTCCGCACGAACGACCTGGCGGAGGGCAAGGTGGACCTGAACGGCCGGATCATCTCCCTGTCGTCGGTCCGCGTGCCGACCCTGGTGGTGGCGGGCGAGAACGACACGATCGCACCCCGGCCGTCGGTCGAGCGCGTGGTGGAGCTGCTGGACAAGGCCCCGGAGGTCCGCTTCAAGACGGCGCCCGGTGGGCACCTGGGCGTCCTGACGGGTCGCAAGGCCCGCGGCACGACGTGGCGCTACCTGGACGAGTTCCTGGACGACCAGATCGCCACTTCCGGCTCCTGATGTTCGTGAAGGCCACCTTGAGGAAGTTCAAGTTCCTCAAGGTGGCCTTCACGAACTTTCGCTACTTGAGTTCGGCAGACGACTTGCCGAGGATGCGGCGAGCCACGATGAGCTGCTGGATCTGTTGGGTGCCCTCGAAGATGTCCAGAATCTTCGCGTCCCGCGCCCACTTCTCGAGCAGTGACTCCTCACCGTAAGCCCCGGTCAGCTCGACGCACTTCAGCGCGATCTCCACCACCGAACGGCCCGCCTTGGCCTTCGCCATGGACGCCTGCAGCGAGTTCGGCTTGCGGTTGTCCGCCATCCACGCCGATTCCAGCGTCAGCAAGTACGCCGACTCGTAGTCCGCTTCGAGGCGGAGGAACTCGGCCGCCGCCGCGTGCTGGGTGTGGGCCGGGCGGTCGTAGTCGATCACCACTCCCGCGGAAGTCAGGATCCGGCGCGTCTCCTCCAGCGCCGCGCGGGCGACGCCGATCGCCATCGCCGCCACCAGGGGCCGGGTGTTGTCGAACGTCTGCATGACGCCCGCGAAGCCCTTGGCTGTGTCGATTTCGGGTGAGCCCAGCAGGTTCTCGCGAGGCACGCGGCAGTTCTCGAAGCGCAGCACCGCCGTGTCGGAGGCGCGGATGCCGAGCTTGTGCTCGACGCGCACCACCTCGAAGCCCGGCGTGCCCTTCTCCACCACGAACGACTTGATCGCCGCGCGGCCCTTGGACTTGTCCAGCGTCGCCCACACGACCACCGCGTCCGCGCGCTCGCCCGACGTCACGAAGATCTTCTCGCCGTTGATCACGTAGTGGTCGCCGTCGAGACGAGCCGTCGTGCTGACCGCCGCCGAGTCCGACCCGAAGGCGGGCTCGGTGATCGCCATCGCGGCCCACATGCCGGAGAAACGCTCGAGCTGCTCGTCCGTCGCCACCGAGCCGATCGCCGCGTTGCCAAGGCCCTGGCGCGGCATCGACAGCAGCAGGCCGACGTCGCCCCAGCACATCTCGATCGTGCCGAGGACGACGTTCAGGTTGGCGCCGTTGCGGTTTCCCTTGGCGGAATCGTCGGAACCGGAACGGCGTACCCCGGCCGCGCCCGCGCCGCCCTCGCCGGAGGAATTGAGGCCGTCCAGCAGCGCCGCGAACATGTCCAGCTCGCTCGGGTACGTGTGCTCCGCGCGGTCGTACTTGCGCGAAATCGGCCGGAACACCTCGGCCGCGGCCTGGTACGCCTGGTTGATCAGCGCGCCGGCCTTCTTGGGGACTTCCAGGTTGATCATGACTTGCCTTTCCGAAGCCTAGAGAAGGACAGCGCCTTCCATGACGCCGATGGCCCGCAGGTCCCGGTACCAGCGCTCGACCGGGTGCTCCTTGACGAAGCCGTGCCCGCCGAGCAGCTGCACGCCCGCGTTGCCGATCTGCATGCCCTTGTCCACGGCCAGTTTCCGCGCCAGCGCGACCTCGCGGGCGTAGGACTTGCCCTGCTCGGCCCGCGCCGCGGCGCGCAGCGTGACCAGCCGCAGGCCCTCCAGCTCGATCGCGATGTCGGCGACGGAGAACGCGACCGCTTGCCGGTGGCTAATCGGTTCGCCGAACGCGGTCCGCTCGTTGACGTAGGGGACGACGTAGTCGAGGACGGCCTTCGCGGTGCCGGCGGCCAGCGCCGCCCAGCCCAGCCGCGACAGCCGGACGACCTCGGCGAAGACGTCCGCCTTGCCGCCGCCGAGCAGCGCACCGGCGGGCAGGTTGACCTGCTCCAGGTGCAGCTTGCCGGTCGCGGCGCCGCGCAGGCCCATCGCCGGCTCGGCCTCGATGGACACCCCGGCGCTCGACGACTCGACGAGGAACAGCGCGGGGCCGCGGCCTTCGAGGTCGGCCGACACGATGAACAGCTCAGCCTGTGTCGCGCGCGGGACCAGCGACTTCACGCCGTCGAGCTGGTAGCCCTTCGGGGTGCGTCGCGCCTTCGTGGCCGGTTTGAAGGGGTCGTAGAGCGCTTTCTGCTCCTGCAGGGCCAGCGCCGCGGCCGGGACGTGCTCGCCGGTGAACGCCGGCAGGTAGTCGGCCTGCTGCTGCTCGTCGCCCCAGCTGACCAGCGCGGTGCTGACCGCGGAGGGCGCCAGCACGGCGACGGCCAGGCCGAGGTCGCCGTGGGCAAGCGCTTCCGCGACGAGCGCGTTGGTCACCACCGAGCGTTCCGTGCCGATGCCGCCGAGTTCCTCGGGGATGCCGACCAGGCTGATGCCCAGCTCGGCGGCCCGGCTCAGCAGGCCTTCGGGCGCCTCGAGCTTGGCGTCGGCGTCCGCGGCGGCCGGCCGCAGCTGCTCGGCGGCGAACTCGGTCACCGTTTCGACGATGAGTTGCTGGTCCTCGGTCGGCGTGAGGTCGAACTGCCCGGTGTCGGCGGCCGGCGTGAGCCGCGCGGGCTTGCCCAGCTTCTGCACCGACTTGAACGACCGGGTCGCCGCGCCGGCGACGCGGAAGCCGTTGCGCGTCCCCGCGGTGACCAGGCCTTCGAGGGGCTTGCGCAGCCCGGCCCGATCGACGACCTTGCTCCCGGCCAGCCGGGTCAGCGCGGACAGGCCCCAGCCCATCGCGTCCCGTTTCCTTGGCGCAGCCATGTGGCCCTCCATCCCGTTACCTACTCGCGAGTAGGTTAACCCGGGGGCCGGGATAGCGCCAGTCCGGGTCGGTTATGGGTGAGCGGTGTGTACCTGCTTGCGCCATTCGGCGAACCGAAGCCGTTCGAAGGTGATGAGTCCGAGCACGAGAGCGGCCACGATCAGCAGCAGCGCCGCGGCGGGCACGTGCTCCAGCGCCGGCGTCGCCGCGACCAGCAGCACGCCGACGACGAGCCGCTGGACGTTCCAGCTGCCGAGGTTGCGCTTGCGCAGGGCACTCAGCGCGATCAGGTAGAGCGCGAGGCCACCGGTCAGCGTCCAGATCGGCACGCCGTGCAGTGCTTCGCCGGGGGTGTGGTGCTCGGTGTCGGCGATGTAGAGGAACGCCTTCTTCAGCCCGAGGGCGACCAGCACGATCCCGGCGATCAGCGGCAGGTGCAGGAAGGTGTAAGAGTCGGTGGCGAGCTTCGTGCGCTCGGTCCCGGTCGCCTGGGTGAGCCGGTGCTCGGAGACACGCGCGACGACGTCGAAGTAGGTCCACCACATCCCGGCGGCCAGCCCCAGCCCGCACACGGCGCCACCCGCGACCAGCCACGACATCGGCAGCGACCCGATCCCGATCCCGATGGCGACGATCGACTCACCGAGCGCGATGATCACGATCAGCCCGAACCGCTCGGCGAAGTGCGCGGGCGCGTTGAGCCGCCACCCTTCCGGCCCGGCGAGGTAGACGTTGAGGTAGTCGACGAGCAGCGCGACGACCCACAGCCCGAGCTGCCACGGCCCGCTGAGGAACGCGGCAACGGCGAGCAGCCCGACACTCGGCAACAGCCCGACGAACATCTTGAGCAGCACTTTTCGCAACCCTGGGTCACGCTTCGCGGCACCCAGGTAGGCAACGAGGTGCAGCAGCCGCACGAGCGCGTAACAGGCGACGAACAGCGCGGGCGCGTACAGGCCGCCGGGATGATCGACGAAGGCTTCCGGGATGGTCAGCGACACCAGGAACATCACGGTCATGGCGCCGAACATGGCCAGCCGCGCGATCCCGTGGTCGACGTGGATGGTGTTCCCGAGCCAGGCGTAGCTGCACCAGCACCACCACAGGACGGCGAGCATGGCCACCCCCTGCCCCACGCCGGTGGGGCTCAGGTGGTCGGCCATCAGCTGGGTGGTCTGGGTGATGGCGTAGACGAAGACCAGGTCGAAGAAGAGCTCGATGGTGGAGACGCGGTGGTCCTCATCCGCGCTCACCAGGTGGAGACGTCTCGTGGGCACGCCGAATTATGGACGAAACAAGGTCAAGAAGGTCCGGTTTCCCGGTAATGCCCTGCGCGAACATGGCCGAGCGTGCATGGGTCTGGGACAATGAGCCCGGGATGTGGGGAGGTGTCGTGCACTCTGTTTCGGCTGCGCACCACAAGACGATCATGGCCGTCGACATCGCCGGCTACAACCATCCGAGCCGCACCGTCGCTCACCTGCGGGTGGTGCACGAAGGGCTCTGGACCGTGCTGCGCACGACGTTCGCGGAGACGGGGGTCCCTTGGGCCGCCTGTTACGTCGAGAACACCGGCGACGGCGCGATGATCCTGCTGCCACCGGAGATCGCCAAGGCCGACCTGGTGGCACAGCTGCCCGAGCGGATGCTCGCCGAGCTGCGCCGCTACAACGAGGTCCACGCCGAAGGCGCCCGGATCAAGCTGCGGCTGGCCCTCAACGCGGGCGAAGTGCACCAGGGCAGTCACGGCTCGGTCAGCCCTGCCATCTCGTTCACGTTCCGGTTGCTCGACGCGCTGGCGGCGAAGGCCGCGCAGAAGCTCACCGGGGCGGATCTCGCTCTCATCGCGTCGGACACGTTCTTCCACGACGTGGTGAAACACGATCCGGCCGCGGACCCCGGTTCGTACCGCCGGATGCCGGTCGAGGTCAAACCTGGGGAGAAGGCCGCGTGGGCCCGGCTTCGCCTGCTCGGTGTCCGGCAGGAGACAGTAGCGCCGGAACCGCCTCGCGTTCCCCGGACCCAGGGCGATCTGTTCCCCGGATTGGTCGAAGCCCTGCTCGCCGTTCCGTGCGTGCGTGATCCGCAAAGTAGGCGTTTGTTGTTGGAGCTTTTCCCTCGTCGGGAAATAGCGGACGTCGTCCCTTACCATGCGGAGGACCGGTTGCACGTGATTGCGCTGGCAAGGACGTGCCAGCGTTTCAACGGTGGCTTGCCGGACTTGCTCACGGTGGTGCGCACGCTGGAACCCGAATCGCCGCAGGTTGAACACCTGGCGCTGATGATCACGGACTGGCCGGACCACCCGGAAAGCTGAACCGGCTGTGTCCGACTTTTGCCCTTTTGTGCGCGGGGCGAATCGGTAAACTCACGATCTTCGGAGGCGCTCGGCGGGGGCGGGAGGTGGTTCGTCAGGTGGTGGCCAGGCGAGGGCGGGCCGGACTCGGCATCGCGGTGCGCAAAGCGCTGGTCGACGCACTTGTCGCGGCCGGGTTCGCCGACGAGTTGCCGATCCGCTCATTGCTCATCGGCGAGCTGAGAGAAGTGCTCGGCGATGTGTTCACGGTCCCAGACCAGCTGAGCGGACGGGACCAGCTGGTCGCCATCGTGAACACCTGCGACCGATCGGACGCGATGGACGCCCTGGCCGACGTACTCGAATTCCTTCGGCCCGGAGATCCGTCGTGGGATCGGGTACGGCGTCTCGGTTCTGCCGACCGGGTGTTCGACGTGGTTTCCGAGCAGGAGCAGGAGTCCCTCCGGCCTTGGCTGACCGGTCTGAGGCCGCGGAACATGCCGTTCGCCGCGCGTCAAGCCACAGGCAACGTCGTGCCGCTGTCCCGGTTCGAGGACGCCTGGTCTGCCTTTTGTCGACTCTCCGACCAGAATTCGGGGCCCAGCGAATTGCCGCCCGCCGTGACATTTGTCGAGCTGATCTCCGCCGAGCTGAAGGACCCGCTCCGCGCGGACTTGCGGGCGTGGACGGCCGCGCAGGCACGGCGTTTGAGGCAAGACGCGGCGCTGCGCAAGTTGCGTTCGCAAGAGGGCACCGACGTACCCAATGGAGGCAAGCTTCACCTGACGATCGTGGTGGAACCGGACGGTATCGACCGTGGTCTTTTCGAAGTATCACCCTGGCGTCAGGACGATCCGCGGCAGTGGCCGCCCGGTCGCGGTGAATCCGTGCTTGTGGCGGCGGCGGACCTGGAAGACGCGGTGGGCTCTCTCGTCGCGGCTGCGGAAGAGGCGTGGGCCGGGCTCGCAGCCGAAGCAGCGCTCGAGTTCGTGCTACCCCGAGCACTCCTGAACCTGCCGGTTCACGCGTGGGCCACCGACCGGGCCAACGGCGACACCCGGCCGCTCTTCCTCTCTTACCCGATCGTGCTGCGTTCCATGGAACGCTTGACCACGCCCCAATATCACCGTCGGTGGCGGCTGCGCTGGTCACGTCTGGTCGCCGACCCTTCTGTCGAGCGCGTCTATTTCTGCCACGTCAAAGACGTGGAAGAACGCTATGGCCTGGATACGGTCCTCAGCGACGAGCAATGGGTGATGATGGTCTTGACCGATGCGCCACCCGGTGAACCGGACTCCGATCAAGATCAGCTTTTCGCGGCGCTCCGGGCGGGACTTCCCGTTGTGCTGTGGCACCCGACTGCATCTACGGATGCTCTCCGCGAAGTGGTAGCGTGGTTGGCCAACAGCAAAGGATTGGGGGACCTGCCTTCTTCGCGGACTCTGAAGTCTCGCAAGGGCCTCGATCCTGGGCCGGGATCGCCATTCGACAGTGAACTCTTGCGTGATCTGGTGGTGTTGTGGGACGACCCGGATCGAATCCTCCCTTGCTTTGGTGGGGCTTCGGACCGCTCGTTGAGCAGGGGAGCGGCGCATGAGCGTGACCGAACACCCTGACGGGCCACCCGATTGGTGGATTTACCGGGGTACTGGCCGGCCACCGCACGACATCGATCCGGTCACACTGCTGCCTGCCGCGCCCCCGTGGCGGCAGTTCGCGGCGCCGCCCGAGGCCGATGTGGTCCCGCCGGACGACGGGGAAGCGGACCGGCGGATCGGCACCGAATACCATCTCTCGGACGCGCTGGTCGACACGCACGAGGTGGAGATGGTCAACGCGGCGTTGTATCTTCGGCGCCCGCTTCTGGTGACCGGCAGGCCTGGAACGGGCAAATCCAGCATCGCCTACAAGATCGCGCGTGAACTCGCACTGGGCCGGGTCTTGCGGTGGCCGATCACTTCGCACACGACCTTGAAGCAAGGGCTGTACGAATACGATTCGATCGCGCGCGCCCAGGCTGCGGGGGGCCGTCTGTCGGCACCTGGTAAACAGAATGGCACAACAGGCGAGCCGCCGATCGGCGAATTCATCCGCTTGGGGCAACTGGGTACGGCTTTCCTGCCGCGCCGACGCCCGCGGGTTCTGTTGATCGACGAGCTGGACAAGTCCGATTCCGAACTGCCCGACGATCTGCTGAGCCTCTTCGAGGACGGCGAGTTCGTCATCCCGGAACTCGCCCGGGCTGCTCGTCGGACGAACGTCGTCGAGGTGTTCACAGCCGATCGCGCGCAGAAGGCCGAGATATTCGACGGCGTGGTAAGATGCGCGGCTTTTCCCATTGTGGTGATCACCAGCAACGGTGAGCGGGAGTTCCCGCCCGCGTTCCTCCGTCGTTGCCTGCGGTTCGAGACTCGAGATCCGGACATCGGGCAACTCGCGGCGATGGTCGCCTCGCACGCGCTGGATGCCGGTGTGTCATCGCGGCCGGACCTGGTGGCGGACTTCGTCGAGCGCAGCGCAGCGCTCGGCGGCCTGCCCTCGGACAGGCTGCTCGAAGCTGTGTACCTCGCGACGTCCGGCGTCTACAAGAAGAACGACGAGTCCTGGCAGCGCCTGATGGACGCGCTGTGGCGGCAACTGAATAGCGTGGTGCCGTGATATGGCGGGCGCCCCCGGAGGCGTTCCGGACGCCCACGATCTGACGTGGCGTGAGGTCGCCGACGCCCTCTGGTTGACCTCTGCCATTCAGGGCGCCGGGCCCGGAGGCGCAGGTCCACCTGGTCTGCCGGACAGTTCGAAGGGCCGCCAAGAACCCTACGAGCCGGCAGATGACCGGCACGGGGAACCGCTCCATCGTGAGTTGGACTGCCCGCAAACACAGGGAAGCCCGGCTCAAGCAGGGCCGGAGGCAGCGGCCCAGGAGGCGGATGAGCCGCCGGAACCCGGCCCGCGCGGGCGGCCGACGGAGCTTCCGTCGTCGACCGACGCGGATCCTTTGGTCAGGCCCCCCGTCGGGGTCGGCGCACTCCGGATCCGGACAGGTGTGTCCGGAAAACGGACGCCGCTGCCGGATGCGGCTGCCTTCGCCCGCGCGCTGCAGCCGTTCAAGCGCAAGGTGCGGTCGCGTCGTCCGCTGGACGTCGAACTGGACGAGGACCGGACAGCCGAGCGCGCGGCCGAAACCGGAAGCTGGCTGCCGGTGATGACGCCGTCGAAGGTGCGCTGGCTGGACCTCTCCATCGTTCTGGATGCGGCCCCGTCCATGTCCCTGTGGCGTCCACAGGTGAGTGCATTCGTTGCCCTTCTCAAACGGCAGGGCGGGTTTCGGTCGGTGCAGGTGCGGTTGCTCGACACTGCCAAAAGCGGATACGCGGAAGACGGAACGGTGATCGCTCCCGTGCTGCGGGGAGGTACACCGGATGCGCCGGCGCGCGGTCCGGCGGAGTTGCTCGATCCATCGGGCGAGCGCGTGGTGCTGGTCGTCACCGACGGTGTCGGTGACGCCTGGCGTCGAGACCTCGTCTCACCGCTCCTTTCCGTATGGGCCAAGACCATGCCGGTGGCGGTCGTCCACCTGCTGCCGCAACGGCTCTGGTCGCGCGGTGGGCTGGATGTGCACCGTGTGTTTCTGTCGGCCGCCGGTTCCGTCGTCGCCAACGCCAAGCTCGGCGTGCGGCTCCAGGACGCGTGGTTGGACATCGAGGGGGCGCTCGAACTGATCGCCGAGTCCACCGTCATTCCCGTGCTGGAATTCTCGCCGCGGTGGCTCGCCTGGTGGTCGGACTTGGTTGCCACGGGGACCGGCGGAGAGCGCGTCGCCAAGGGGCTTCTGGTCGGAGACCGGCCTCGTGCTGCCGACCGCGACACGGTGGTCGCTAAGCGAGAATTCGGGTCAGCGGAGGAGCGGATCCGAGTATTCCAAGCTGAAGCGTCACCTCCAGCCTACCGTCTGGCGACCCTGCTCGCGGCAATTCCGGTCACCGTCGACACCGCTCGCACACTGCAAGCCGAACTTGTCGCCAGTGCAGATTCGTCACATTTGACAGAAGTTTTCGGAAGCGGGTTGCTGGAGCGAATCGACGATGTGGCCGAATGGGACACGGCGACATGGGATTTCAGTCCCGGAATTCGGCAAATATTGTTGCGCGGAGCCCGCCGATCGGAAACGGCTTCAGCGATAATAACTGCTGCGCGGAACCACGCCCGTGAAGGCAGTGCTTTGGCGCGGCTCCGCGATGCTGTCCTGGATCCCGATGCCACCCCGGACCCCGATATCACCTCTGCCGTGGAGCGCGAGGTGGATCTCGAACGAGTTGTCATGCGTGCCCTGTCAGGTCCTTACCTGTCGCGCGCCGACCGTCTGCAGAGGGCTGACCCGGTTCAGGGCGTAGAGGGTACCGAGGCTACTGCGGGTTCGCCATCCGTCGAAAAGCGCATACCTGCTACAGAACGGCCATTGCCCGCTAGGATTCGGCTGGTGAGTGAAACCATGTCCCAGGCGTCCGATCGTACCGGTACCTCGAGCGAGTCCATCGCCCCTGTTCAGCCGGTGTCTTCGGTGCCGGACGTTCACTCGATGGTCGACGTTGCCCCCGCTATCCGCAAGGGGGTCTTGTCGAATATCGGCGCGGGCAAACGACACGAGCGCCACTCCGGCGACCAGGCACCCCCAGTGTGGGGCTCGGTGCCGCCGAAAAATCCGAACTTCACTGGAAGGCGTGAACTTCTAGACCAGTTGGGTGAACGGCTGGGGGCGGGGACCACGGCGGTGCTACCGGCCGCGTTGCACGGAATGGGCGGTATCGGCAAGACGCAGATGGCGGTCGAGTACATCTACCGGCACCTCGCTGACTACGACATCGTCTGGTGGATACAGGCGACCGAAGCGACGCAGATTCGCACCTCGCTCACCGAGCTCGCCCAGCACCTCAAGCTGCCCGGCTGCGACGAAGCGATCACCGCCATCCCGGCGGTGCGGGAGGCGCTTCGCATCGGCAAGCCGTACGCGCGCTGGCTGCTGGTCTTCGACTCCGCCGAAAGCCCGGAGGTTGTCCGTCCGTTCTTTCCCGTCAACGGGCCGGGCGAAATCCTGGTAACTTCGCGTAATCCGGACTGGGCCGGCATAGCTCGGCCACTGGAGCTCGCTGTCTTCGAGCGTGAAGAAAGCCGGGAGCTACTGCGGCTGCGCGGACCGGAGATCACCGACGAAGAAGCCGACCTGCTTTCCGACAAGCTAGGCGACCTGCCTTTGGCAATCGCACAGGCCGCCGCGTGGCACGCAGAAACCGGCATGCCAGTGCGCGAGTATATCCGGCTATTCGAAGAAAAGGTCGCAGAAATTCTCGACACTTCCGCTCCGGCGGATTATGAAGTTTCTGTTGCTGCCGCGTGGAACGTCTCTTTCGACGAATTAAAGAAACGTAATCTGTCGGCTCATCAGTTACTTCAAGTGTGCGCCTTTTTCGCTCCGGAACCAATTTCTCGCAGTTTTTTTACTGGAGTGCGCAGTATTTCAGTCGCGCCGGACTTGGACACCGCGCTGCGCGACCCGATGAAACTCGGCCGGGCGGTGCGTGACGTGAACCGGTTCGGTCTCGCCAAGATCGACCATCGCAATGACACCCTGGTGCTGCATCGGCTGGTGCAGCTCGTGCTCAGGGAACGGATGAACAGCCAGGACCGTGCCAGCCTGCGGCATGGTGCTCACGTTCTGCTGGCGAACCTGGATCCGAACGACCCGACCTCACCCAAGCAGTGGCCCCGCTATCAGGAGATCCTGCCGCACGTCTACAGCTCTGAAGTGATCGATTGCGACGACTCCTGGGTTCGGCAGCTCGTGCTGAACCTGCTGTCATTCCTTTACCAATGGGGTGACCACCAAGCCGCGCTCGAACTCGCCGAGCGGACGGTCGAGAACTGGACGCGTAAGCACGGCGAGAAGGACCCCCAGTCGCTGGAGGCTCTCGACAAGCTCGGTTTCTACTACTGGGTACTGGGTCGCTACCGCGAGGCGGCGGAGGTCAACGAGCGCGCCCTACGGCTGTGTCAGGAGGTGTACGGCGCCGACGCCGAGCAGACGCTCAACGTCGAGATGTCCGTGGCGGTCGACCTCAAGGCCAAGGGCGACTTCGCCGCTGCGAGGGATCTCAACTGGGAGACGTACACGAAGGCCAAAGCACTGTTCGGCGACGACGACCCGATCACCCTCGGCACAGCCCACGACTACGTCGTTTCCGCCCTGCTGGCCGGAGAGTACGAGACTGCGGCCGAATACGCCGAGCAAACATACCTCCGGCGGGTCGAGGTGCTCGGCTATGACAGCCCGGCCACGATCGGCACCCAGGTCCTGCTCGTCATCAGCCGTCGTGAGCTGGGCGACTATCCCTGGGCACGAGTCGAGGGTGACCGGATCGCTGAACGGGCACGCGAGCTGTTCGGCGAGGACGCAGTCGGTACATTGCGGCGCCGGCACTTCCAGTCGGTCGGCTGTCGCAAAGACGGTGACCACGACTTTGCGCTCCGGTTGTCGAAGGAAGCACTCGACCGGTTCCGGATCCGATACGGCGAAAGTCACCCGAACGCCATGGCTTGCGCGCTGGGTCACTCCATCGATCTGCGGCACGCGAAAGATCTGCCGGCGGCGCGCAAACTCGGCGAACAGGTCTTCGACCTGTATCGTGCCAGCTTGGGTGAGGAACACCCTCATACTTTGGGCGCAGCGCTCGACCTCGGTGTCACGCTTCGGCTCAGCGGCGATCCGGCCAGCGCGCTGGAACTCGACGAACGCTCGCTGGAGAAGCTGAGCAGTCAACTCGGGGTGGATCACCCTCACACGATCGTCTGTGCCATCAACGTTGCCAGCGACAAGTTCGCGCTCGGTCGGCCCGACGAAGCGCTGACGATGGACACGGAATCGCTCGAACGGTCGCGCCGAGTGCTCGGCGAAAACCACCCGACGACTTTGGCCGTCCAACTCAACCGTGCGTTGGACCTCCGCGAGCTGGGACACGAGCAGGAAGCCGAGGCACTTCACGCCGATGTGCTGACCCGCTACCGCCACGCCCTCGACAGCAATCATCCGGCGACCATTGCCGCGGCCCGGGGTGTTCGCGCGGACTGCGACATCGACCCGTCGCCCCTGTGATTCTTGTCAATGAGTGAACCGACCGATCCAACCGGCGAGCGCTTCCGGGGAAGAGGCGTCTCCGGGTTCGCAGTGCAAACTGCGGTGCACGGCCCGGACCAGCTCCGGGTGGTGCAGCAGGGCCCGGCCGGTTGCGCTGGCCTCCTGCTGGGTGAGCGCCAAACCCAGCCCGACCAGGGCGGACGGGTTGTCGGGGTCGGCACTCAGCTCCCGCCGGTACCCGGTGGCCGCCGCGTCAATGCGCCCGGCGACGAGGTCATAGTCGGCCCGGGTGGCCCCGGGAACAGATGGCCAGTCGGCGTCGAGGCGAGCCTCTCCGTTGATGCCGAGCGCAACGCGGATCAGGTCGACTCGCGCGTCCGGCCAGCTTCCATCCGGGACCGGGGTCGGCATGCCTGGCCCGGGTGCTCGCCACGGACTGGGCCGGGTGACTCCGGCACGCCAGGCGGTCACCAGCTCGGAAACCGCCTGCCGATCGGCGCGCAGGTGTCGCATCCGCCATCCGGCGTAGTGGTCCGCGGCGACGAGTGCGGCCCACGCCGCCGCGTTGCGATCGACCGGCTCGCTCTGCCATGAACCCAGCCGCTCCGCCACGCCGTTCAGCAGTCGCCGTCCGGCGGGGGTCAGCGCCGGGTCATGTCGCACTTCCTGCAGCGTGCGCCAGGTCTGGCTGCGCCACAACGCGAGTTCGAATGTGGCCAGCCGATCCTCCGGAGTGGCCTTCGCCTTGGCGCGCCAGAACAACGTCACGCCGAAGAACGCGAAGATTCCGTGGATGACGCCGGCGATCGGCCGAGGGTCATCGCGCCACGGGACGTAGATGCGCTGCCGCCGATCGTCTTCGCTGAGCCGAGTCAGATGCTGGATACCACCCAGTCGGATGTGCTGGAATTCGTGCACCAGCGCGGCCGCCAGCTCCGCCGGCTCGCCCGGGTGTGCGATGATCGCGCTGCCGAATGCCTCGCCGGTCGACGCACTGGGCAGCCGGAAGGGGACTGCAGGGGCCGGGACGATCGAGTCGAGGCCTTCAGCCATCGCCTCGGCGACATCCGGGATGTGGGCGACGAGCAGTTGCCATGCGCCGTCGAGCGCGGACCGCCATGATTCGACTTCGGTCGCTTCCAAGCGTCGCGGCGGAATAGGGTGGTAGAGGCCGCGGTAGTGGTCGACATCGTCGAGCCGAACCAGAAACCGGCGCTCGCCCGCCCACACGGCGGCTTGGCGGAGACCCGACCAGCCCGGTACATCAACCGACCGGTCGGCGGGCAATCGGACCTTCGAGTGGTCGTTCTCGACGACGATCTTCTCACCATCACCGCGGACGGTCGCGGTGGTGAACGGTTCGTCAGTGGACAAGTGAGCGGCACCCAGCGTCGGGAGGGAGACGCTCCCCTGCCAGACTGGCACGGCTGTCTCGAAGACGAGCTCGGCTCGGATCGCCGCCGCTGCGGCGATGCAGTGGATATGTCCGATGTGGACCCACAGCGGGCACCTTCCACTCACCTGCTGGTGCAATAGGCGGGTCGTGTATCCGGCCCAGCTGCCGGTGTACGGGTGTGTGAGCAGGGTTTCGACGGCCTCCGGGGCGTAGTGTTCCACTCGAGCCAGCAATTCCCACGCCGATTCCGTCGAGGGCAGAGGGCCGAACGAGTCGCCTCGTTTCGTTGTTTCGTCGACGAGCCCGCGCAGAAGGAGTAATCGACGGCTCCGTTCGGCGGCTCGCAGTTTTCGGATCGGTTCCGGACCGCCCGAAGCGTGGGCGATGCTGTCGAACGCGGCCCAGGGCAGGTGGTGAAGCTTCAAATCCGGATCCACATCGATCTCCCAGCGCGGTTGCCGTCAATCGACTCGCTCGGCGCCGCCGCCTTTTTGACTCTCGCTGGCGGTGACTTGGATGTGTCCGACCCCTTGTACCGCGTGCCGGATCGACTCACGGAGCAGCCTGCTTTCCAGGGTGCGGAGCCTGGACAACGGTACGCCACTGAGATCCAGGAGACCGGATTCGATTCCCGCTTCCCTGCCGGAGCGCGGTTGCTGCGTCACGATTTCCCCTCTCGCAGGGAGAACGGACCCCGTCGGCCCGGTTCATTGTCCCGCATTTCGAGCGGTTGCGACAGGGATGGAGGCTGTGCGCCGATCAGTCTACGCCGAGGACTGTCTGCAGCAACGTCGACAGCTCGGCTTCGAAGTTCGGCCGGGCCGCCACCCGGCGCGTCCGAGCGAGGTCGTTGGCGATCGTCAACGCCGCGTGGACCATGATTTTCGCTTCCCGTACCGGCAACTCGGGGCGCACCGCCGACAGCAACGTCACCCACTGGGCCACGTAGTCCCGCTGGACTCGTAGCAGGTCCACCTTGTCCCGGTCCGGCATCGTCACCCGGTCCGCCGAGAACGAAACCAGCAGCTCCGGCGTGTGCAAGATCGTGTGCACGTACGACGCCGCCAGGCGACGCAGTGCCGAGCGCTCGTCCGACGTCTGCAGGGCGAGCTCGGCGGCCAGGGCCAAGCGGTCGGCGGCCCGGTGGCCAATGGCCACCATCAAAGCCGCCTTGCTCGGGAAGTGGCGGTAGACGCTGGGTCCAGCGATGCCCGCCGCCGCTCCGATGTCCTCCATGCTCACGTCGTGGAAGCCGCGCTGGGCGAACAGGGCCGTTGCCTCCGCCAGGACCTGCTCGCGGCGGGACGGCTTGCCCAGGCTCAACGTCGCCGTAGGAGGGGGAGAAGACGGCGTGGGCAGTGTGGCGTTCAGCACATTGAGGGCCAGCTCGACCAGCAACTGGGCGAAGCGGCGGCGGGCCACCGACGTGTGGTGGACCGACACGCTGCCGAACACCGACAGTGCCGCCCAGCAGAGGAGTTCGGCGTCTTCCGCGGGTAACTCCGGGCGCCGGGCCTGCAGCGCTTTCGACCAGGCCGCCAGTGCCAGGGCCGACCGGCGGGCGATCTCGCGCTGGTCCTCCTTCGGGAGGTGGCGGCCTTCCCAGCGCCACAACGCCGCGATTTCGCGTCGCTCGACCGCCTGGGTGGCGAGCCGGCCGAGGAGGGATTCCAGCTGGTCAGACGGGGAAACCGAGTCCGACAGGGCCTCGGAAGTCGTCGCCTCCATGTCCTCGAAGCCGCTCAGGACCACGTACGCCAGGATCGCCTGCTTGTCCGCGAAGTGCCGATACAACGCCGGCCCCGTGACGCCCGCCGCGTCCGCTATGTCCTTGATCGACACCCCCGGGAAGCCGCGGGCGCGGAACAGCTCCGCCGCCACCGCGGCCAGCTGGGCCTTGCGGTCGCGGGGGCGTGCACTGCGGACAGAGTCGGTCATGGTGAGTGAACGATAGCGGCTCATGGCACACCTGCAACCCATTGACACCATGGGGTTATCCGGCGATATGTTAATGGTCATTAGCCCTACTGACCGGTACAGTCGGCTGTGACACGGCCAGGTACAACGACGTTCCGACACGCTCGCGAGGAGTAGTTCAGTGAGTAGCGAGGCCTACATCTACGAGGCGATCCGCACGCCTCGCGGCAAGAACAAGGGCGGTGCCCTGCACGGCACCAAGCCGGTCGACCTGGTGGTCGGCCTGATCAACGAACTGAAGGTCCGCCACCCGAACCTCGACCCCGCCGTGATCGACGACATCGTCCTCGGCGTCGTCTCGCCGGTCGGCGAGCAGGGTGCCGTCATCGCGCGCACCGCCGCGCTGAACGCGGGCCTGCCGGACACCGTTGCCGGCGTTCAGCTCAACCGCTTCTGCGCCTCCGGCCTGGAGGCCACCAACACCGCCGCGCAGAAGGTGCGTTCCGGCTGGGACAACCTGGTCATCGCCGGTGGCGTCGAGTCGATGTCGCGGGTGCCGATGGGCTCGGACGGCGGCGCGCTGTTCATGGACCCGGCCACCGCCTACGACAACTACATCGTGCCGCAGGGCACCGGTGCCGACCTGATCGCCACCATCGAGGGCTTCTCCCGTGAGGACGTCGACCGCTGGGCCGTCCGCTCGCAGGACCGCGCCGAGGCTGCCTGGTCCGGCGGCTACTTCGCCAAGTCCGTCGTGCCGGTCAAGGACATCAACGGCGTCACCGTCCTGGACCACGACGAGCACCGCCGCCCCGGCTCCACCGTCGAGGGCCTCGGCAAGCTCAAGCCCGCCTTCGCCGGCATCGGCGAGCTGGGCGGCTTCGACGCCGTCGCGCTGCAGAAGTACCACTCGGTCGAGCGCATCAACCACGTCCACACCGGCGGCAACTCCTCCGGCATCGTCGACGGCGCCGCGCTGGTGCTCGTCGGCTCCGAGCAGATCGGCAAGACCTTCGGGCTGACCCCGCGCGCCCGGATCGTGGCGACCGCGTCGATCGGCTCCGAGCCGACGATCATGCTCACCGGTCCCACGCCGGCCACCGAAAAGGTGCTGAAGACCGCGGGCCTCAAGCCCGAGGACATCGACCTGTGGGAGCTCAACGAGGCGTTCGCGTCCGTCGTGCTCAAGTGGATCAAGGACCTGCACCTCGACGAGGACAAGGTCAACGTCAACGGCGGCGCGATCGCCATGGGTCACCCGCTCGGCGCCACCGGCGCGATGCTGGTCGGCACCGTGGTCGACGAGCTGGAACGCCGCCAGGCGCGTCGCGCCCTGGTGACCCTGTGCATCGGCGGCGGCATGGGCGTCGCGACCATCATCGAGCGGGTGTGAGGACTCCTGTGTCTAACGAAAGCGTGCCCGAGAGCAAGACCATCCGCTGGGAGCAGGACGCCGACGGCATCGTCACCCTGACCCTGGATGACCCGAACCAGTCGGCGAACACGATGAACGCGGGCTTCCGCGAGTCGCTCGGCGTCACGGTCGACCGGCTGGAGGCCGAGAAGGACTCCATCACCGGCGTCGTCATCACGTCCGCCAAGAAGACGTTCTTCGCCGGCGGCGACCTGAACGACCTCATCCAGGCCAAGCCCGAGCACGCGGCCGAGCTGACCGAGGGCAGCGGCGCGATGAAGGGGCAGATGCGCCGCATCGAGCAGCTCGGCAAGCCGGTCGTCGCGGCGATCAACGGCGCCGCGCTCGGCGGTGGCCTGGAAATCGCGCTGGCGACGCACCACCGCATCGCCGCCGACGTCAAGGGCAGCCAGATCGGCCTGCCCGAGGTGACGCTGGGTCTGCTGCCCGGCGGCGGTGGCGTCGTGCGCACCGTGCGCCTGCTCGGCATCCAGAGCGCGCTGCTGAACGTCCTGCTCCAGGGCCAGCGGCACCGCCCGGCCAAGGCGCTCGAGCTCGGCCTGGTGCACGAGCTCGTCGGCTCGGTCGAGGAGCTCGTCCCCGCCGCGAAGGCGTGGATCAAGGCCAACCCTGAAGGCGGCGTGCAGCCGTGGGACGTCAAGGGCTACAAGATCCCCGGCGGCACCCCGTCGAACCCGAGCTTCGCGGCCAACCTCCCGGCGTTCCCGGCGAACCTGCGCAAGCAGATCAAGGGCGCGAACATGCCGGCGCCGCGGGCGATCCTGGCCGCCGCGATCGAGGGCGCGCAGGTCGACGTCGACACCGCACTGCAGATCGAGACGCGCTACTTCATCCACCTCGCCACCGGCCAGGTCTCGAAGAACATGACGAAGGCGTTCTTCTTCGACCTGCAGACCATCAACTCCGGCGGCTCGCGGCCGGACGGCTTCGAGAAGTACACCGCCAAGAAGGTCGGCGTGCTCGGTGCCGGGATGATGGGCGCCGCGATCGCGTACGTCTCGGCGAAGGCCGGCATCGACGTCGTCCTCAAGGACGTCTCGCTCGAGGCGGCCGAGAAGGGCAAGGGCTACGCGGCCAAGCTCGAGGAGAAGGCCCTCTCGCGCGGCAAGACCACGCAGGAGAAGTCGGACGCGCTGCTGGCGAAGATCAAGCCGACCGGTGACCCGGCCGACTTCGCGGGCGTCGACTTCGTCATCGAGGCCGTTTTCGAGAGCGTCGAGCTGAAGCACAAGGTGTTCGGCGAGATCGAAAGCGTCGTCAACGCCGACGCGGTGCTGGGTTCGAACACCTCGACGCTGCCGATCACCACGCTCGCCGAGGGCGTGCAGCGGACCGAGGACTTCATCGGGATCCACTTCTTCTCGCCGGTCGACAAGATGCCGCTGGTCGAGATCATCTGCGGCGAGAAGACGTCCCCGGCGACGCTGGCGAAGGTCTTCGACTACACGCTGCAGATCAAGAAGACCCCGATCGTCGTCAACGACAGCCGCGGTTTCTTCACCTCGCGCGTCATCGGCACCTTCATCAACGAGGCCGTCGCCGCGCTGGGCGAGGGTGTCGAGCCGGCGTCGATCGAGCAGGCGGGTGCGCAGGCGGGCTACCCGGCGCCGCCGCTGCAGCTGATGGACGAGCTGACGCTGACCCTGCCGCGCAAGATCCGCAAGGAGACCCGCGAGGCGATCGAGGCCGCGGGCGGCACGTGGAAGGCGCACGCGTCGGAGACCGTGATCGACCGTATGGTCGAGGAGTTCGACCGCAAGGGCCGCTCGACGGGCGCCGGCTTCTACGAGTACGACTCGGAGGGGAAGCGCGCCGGGCTGTGGCCGGGCCTGCGTGACGCGTTCAAGTCCGGCACGGCCGAGGTGCCGTTCGAGGACCTCAAGGAGCGGATGCTCTTCGCCGAGGCGCTCGAGACGGTGAAGTGCTTCGACGAGGGCGTGCTGACGTCGGTGGCCGACGCCAACATCGGCTCGATCTTCGGCATCGGCTTCCCGGCGTGGACCGGTGGCGTCATCCAGTACATCAACCAGTACGAGGGTGGCCTGCAGGGCTTCGTCGACCGTTCCCGGGAGCTGGCCGCCCGCTACGGCGACCACTTCGAGCCGCCGGCTTCGCTGGTGGAGAAGGCCGCCAAGGGCGAGATCTACGAGTAGGCCGCAAGTTCGTGAAGGCCACCTTGAGGAACTTCAAGTTCCTGAAGGTGGCCTTCACGGCTTTACGACGCGGGTTCCAGCGCGAGGTGCGGGAGACGGCGGTCCAGCCACCGCGGCAGCCACCAGGCGCGGGCCCCGAGCAAGCGCATGATCGCCGGGACGACCAGGCAGCGGATCACCAGCGCGTCCAGCAGCACCGCGACCGCCAGGCCGAGGCCGAACTGGGCCAGCATCCGGGACGGGTCCAGCAGGAACGCGCCGAACACCAGCACCATGATCGCGCCCGCCGCGGTGATCACCGCGCCCGTCGAGGCGAGTCCTTCGCGCACCGCCAGCTGTGCGTCGCCGGTGCGGCGCCACTCCTCGTGCATCCGCGACACCAGGAACACCTCGTAGTCCATCGACAGCCCGAAGACGATCGCGAAGATCATCACCGGCACGAACGCCTCGATCGGGCCCGGCTGCGCGCCGAACCAGCCGTCGCCGAACACCAGCGTCATGACGCCGAGGGAGGCGCCGATGCTCAGCAGGTTCAGCAGCGCCGCCTTGAGCGGGATCAGGATCGACCGGAACACGACCATGAGCAGCAACGCCGACAGCCCGACGACGACCAGCACGAACAGCGGCAGCCGGTCCGCGACGGCGTCCGCGAAGTCCGTCGCGGCCGCGACCGAGCCGCCGACGAGGTAGTGGCCCGGCAGCGTCGGCAGGACGTCGGTTCGCAGCCGCGTCACCAGCTCGGCCGTCGCTTCGTCCTGCGGTGACGTCGTGGGGAACGCCAGGACGGTCTTGCCCATCGGCGGCAGGACCTGGGCGATGCCCGGGGTGGAGCTGAGTTTCCGCTGCAGCGCGTCGGTGTCGCCGTCCTCGGTGACGATCGCGAGCGGGCCGGTGAAGCCCGGGCCGAAGCCCTCGGCCAGCAGGTCGTAGGCCTGGCGCGTGGTGGAGCCGGTCGGGTCGGTGCTCGCGTCGGCGAACCCGAGGCGCATGCCGGCGGCTGGAATGGACAGTCCGATGAGGACGATCAGGCCGATGGCCAGCGGCGCCAGCGGACGGCGTTGGACGCCGTCGGCGAGCCGGCGCCACGCCTTGCCGTGTTCCCGCCGAAGAGCGTGCCGGCGGATGCCGCGTTCGAGCCGCTTGCCGAACAGCGACAGCAGCGCGGGCAGGAGCGTGACGGACGCGACCATCGTCATCAGGACGGTGAGCGCGACGGCCAGCGCCACCCCGCGCAACCCGCCGAGCCCGAGCGCGAGGAGGCCGAGCAGCGCGATGATCACGGTCGTCCCGGCGAACAGCACCGAGCGCCCGGCGGTGTCGAGGGCGCGGCGGGCGGCCGCGTCACGGTCGTGGCCGGCGAGGATTTCGGTGCGATAGCGGGAAAAGATCAGCAAGGCGTAGTCGACGCCGACGCCGAACCCGACCAGCATCATCAGCGGCGCGGTGTAGCTCGCGATGTCGACGAAGTGCGAGACGACCGTGATCACGCCCAGCGTGCTGCCGACGGCGAACACCGCGGTGATGACCGGCAGCCCGGCCGCGAGCAGCGAACGGAACAGGAAGACGAGGATGACCAGCGCGGCGAGCAGGCCGACCCCCTCCGCGGGACCACCGCTCTCGGAGATCCGCTCGATCGGGTCCCCGGCGAGCGCGATCTCGACGGGCCCGGCCCGCTTCGCGGTGTCGGCGAACTTCACGATGTCGTCGTAGGGGAGATCGGTCGAGGCCGCGTCGAAGGTGACGGTGGCGTAGCCGATCCGCCCGTCGGGCGAGAGCGTCGGCTCGGTCACCGACCGCACGTGCGGCAGGGACCGGACTTCGCCGAGCATGGTGTCGATCGGCGCGCGGTTCGCGGCGAGCCCCCCGTCGGCCTTCAGCACGATCTGCGCGCCGGCGCCGGATTGGGCGGTGTCGTGCAGCAGGTCCACGACCTGCTGGGATTCGGTGCCGGGCAACGAGTTGTCGTCGTGGAAGGCGCTGCCGGCCAGCTGCGAGGTGAACGTGACGCCGATGAGGACCAGTGCCCAGAGCGCGACGGCGAGCCACCGGTGGCGCTGCGCCCAGCCGGCCGGCCGCGCCAGGCCGCCGCCGGTGGTACGAGTGATGGTGTCCATGGTGGACAAGGATTCGCGAGAAGGGCCCTACCGCGCGTCGCGCAGCGGAGGACACTTCGCGTGCTCCCGGCGGTGTCCCCTAAGGCTCGTCCCGTACACCCGGGGGAGTACGGGTCAGGGAGCCAGCCACCTCGGCGTCACCGCGCCGGATTCGTAGGCGAGGACGACGAGCTGCGCCCGGTCGTGCGTGCCGGTCTTGGTCATGATGCGGCTGACGTGCGTTTTCGCCGTCGCCGGGCTGAGCGTGAGCTCGCGGGCGATCTCGTCGTTCGACAGCCCGGCCGCGACCAGGGACAGCACTTCGCGCTCGCGGTCGGTGAGCCGGTCGAGCGCCGGGGACGGCGCCGGGCGGGTGCCGCGCGCGGCGAACTCCGCGATCAGCCGCCGGGTGATCGACGGCGCCAGCAGCGCGTCGCCGCGGGCGACCACGCGCACCGCGTGGATCAGCTCCTCGGGCTCGGTGTCCTTGACCAGGAACCCGCTCGCGCCCGCCCGCAGCGCGCCGTAGACGTCCTCGTCGAGGTCGAACGTCGTGAGGATGACGACCTTGGTCTGCACGTTCGGGTCGTCGAGGAGGTGCCTCGTCGCGGCAAGGCCGTCGAGCACCGGCATCCGGATGTCCATCAGCACGACGTCGGGGTGGTGGTCGTGCGCGGCCTGCAGCGCCTCGCGCCCGTCCGCGGCCTCGGCCACGACGGAGATGTCGGCCTCGCCGTCCAAAATGGACCGGAAGCCGGCGCGGACGAGCCGCTGGTCGTCGACGAGCAGGACCCGGATCATCGGCCCATCATCGCACCGGCAGCCGGGCACGCACGCGGTAACCGCCGTCTTCACGCGGCGCCGCGGTGAGCTCGCCGCCGAGGGCCCGCGCGCGTTCGGCCATCCCGCGGATGCCGTTGCCCGGCGGGGCCGCACCGCCGCGTCCGTCGTCTTCGACCGCCACGGTCAGGTCGTCGGCGCCGTAGCCGAGCCGGACGACGACGGTCTTCGCGCCGGCGTGTTTGGCGACGTTCGTCAGCGCCTCCTGCACCACCCGGAACGCGGCGTGCTCGACGTCCGGCGGCAGGTCCCGGGCGACGCCGTCGATCTCGGTGCGCACGGTCAGCCCGGAGGCGCCGACCGATTCGGCCAGCTCCGCGAGCCTCGACAACGACGGCAGCCCGGTCTGGCGGAGCATGCCGAGCGTCGCGCGCAACTCCTGGAGTGCGGTCTTGCTGGCGTCCTTGATGGCCCCGAGCGCTTCCTCGGCCTGCCCGGGGTCACGCCGGTGCAGCGCCGCGCCGGCCTGGACGTTGATCAGCGCGAGGTGGTGGCCGAGGGCGTCGTGCAGCTCGCGGGCGATGCGCAGGCGTTCGTCGGTGGCGCGCGCCCGGGCCTCGGCCTCCTTGGTGCGCTCGGCCTCGGTGCGGTAGTGCGCGACGGCACCGCCGGCGACCAGGGCGACGAACCAGCCGGTCATCAGGAAGAAGGCGAAGTTGTCGACGTGCCGCCCGGTCCGCGAGCTGATCTCCCCGGCGGTGACCCCGGCCATCGCGGCGACGACGAGCAGCGCGGCCCCACGGATCCGCCCGGCCGCGGCGGCGTTGTAGAGCGCATAGGCGAAGGCGAGCAGGACGAGGCCGTCCGGGTCGGTGAGGGGGTAGTAGAGCGCGCAGCAGACGAGGGTGAGCGCGGCGACGGTCAGGGGGTAGCGGCGCCGGAAGAAGAGGGCGGCGCAGGCGAGGACGGTGAGCACCCAGCCGACGGCGGCGTGGTGCCCGGGCTTGGCACCGTCGTTGAGCACGGCGAAGAGCGAGCCGACGAGCACCGCGACGACGACCGCCAGCTCCACGGCGAACCGGCGCAACCAGGACATGCGGAGAGTTTAGGAGAACCGGCGTAACAAGCGGGCGCGTCCGATCGACTCCTGCGGCATTACTTCGTGGTGCTAAGGGAGGCGTCGTGCGGATCAAGCTCGGTGCGGTGCTGGTCGCGGGTGTGCTGGTCGCGGGTTGTGGGGTCGGCTCGGTGCCGCCCAAGGATTCGGGCAACCTCGGCGTTCTCGCGCCCACTTCTTCGACGTATTCGCCGCCCACCTACTCGACCCCGGCGGATTCGACGCCGACCGCGACTTCGACTCCTGTCCAGGTGACCTCCGAAGCGCCGCCGGTGGTCGCCGCGACCCCCGCGCCCCCGAAAACGACCGCGCCGAAGCCCAAGGCCGCGCCGAAGACCACCACCCAGGCCGCGCCGGCGCCCACCGGCTGCGGCGCGGACTACTACCGGAATTCCGATGGCAACTGCGTCCACCGGCCCAGTGACAACCCCTCCGGCGCGACGGCCCTGTGCAAGGACGGCACGTACAGCTACAGCCAGCACCGCTCGGGTACCTGCTCCGGCCACGGAGGGGTCCGCACCTGGCTGTGACGAACCTGCCACTCGTACGGAAACCCGTCACCCCGTAGGTACAGTGCATGAAGTTGCATGACGCGTACTAAGTACACACCGGGGGTGTGGTGGTGTCCCGTTCCGGCCGCGCGATCGTCGTGGTGCTCGCCTCGTGCGGGCTCGTCGCGTCGTTCATGCAGACGCTGGTCGTGCCGCTGATCCCGGTCTTCCCCCGGCTGTTGAACGTCCCGGCGGCCGACGCGTCCTGGGTGGTCACCGTGACGCTGCTGGCCGCGTCCGTCATCACGCCGGTCAGCGGGCGGCTCGGCGACCTCTACGGCAAACGGCGGATGATCCTCGTCAGCCTCGGGCTGCTCATCGTGGGCTCGGTCGTGTCCGCGACGACCAGCGCGCTCGCGTTCCAGATCCTCGGCCGGGGGTTGCAGGGCTGCGCGATGGGCGTGATCCCGCTCGGCATCAGCATCATGCGCGACGAACTCCCGCCCGAACGCGTCGGCGGCGCGATCTCGCTGATGAGCGCGACGCTCGGGGTGGGCGGCGCGATCGGGCTCCCGGTCGCGGCCGTCATCGCCGAGAACGCCGACTGGCACGTGCTCTTCTGGGCCGCCGCCGGGCTGGGGCTGGCCTGCGCGCTGCTGATCTTCACCGTCGTGCCCGAGTCGCCGCTGCGCACGCCGGCGCCGTTCGACTACTTCGGCGCGTTCGGGCTGGCCGCCGGGCTGCTCTGCCTGCTGCTGCCGGTGGTCAAGGGCGGCACCTGGGGCTGGACCAGCGCACGCACGCTCGGGCTGGCCGCGGCCGCCGTCGTCGTCCTGCTCGGCTGGGGGTTCTACCAGCTGCGCCGCCGCGATCCGCTGGTCGACCTGCGGGTGTCCGCGCGCCGCCCGGTGCTCTTCACCAACCTCGCGTCGATCATGGTCGGCTTCGCCCTGTACGCCATGGCGTTGTCGTTCCCGCAGCTGCTGCAGGCGCCGGCGTCGACCGGCTACGGGCTCGGCCAGACGATGGTCGAGTCCGGCCTCACCCTGGCCCCGAACGGCCTGGTGATGATGCTGCTCTCGCCGGTTTCCGCGCGGCTCATCGCCCGGTTCGGCCCGCGCCCGACGCTGATGAGCGGCGCGCTGGTGATCGCCGCCGGGTACGCGTTCGCGATCGTGCTCATGGACAACGCCCTCGAACTCATCACGGCGTCGGTGATCGTCGGGGCCGGTGTCGGCATCGCGTACGCGGCGATGCCCGCGCTGATCATGGGTTCGGTGCCGGTCACCGAAACCGCGTCGGCGAACGGCCTGAACTCCCTGATGCGCTCGGTCGGCACGGCGATCTCCAGCGCGGTGATGGCGGCGATGCTGGCCCAGCTGACGATCAGCGTCGGCGGGATGCCGGTGCCGTCGCTGTCCGGCTTCCGCGCGACGTTCGCGGTCGCCGCGTTCGTCGCGCTGGCCGGTGCACTGCTGGCGGCGCTGGTCCCGAAGACGCGGACCACGCCGGAGCTGGTCGCCGCCTAGTACTACAGGGACACTTGTGTGCGTGACCTGGGGAAACAAGGTCACCGTTTGCCGTGGCTGGTGGTCGTGAGTGGTAATTCGGGTTCTAACCCGAATTACCACTCACGACGAGCTGCGGCAGACCGGCAGGCCGGCGTCACGGCGGGCACGCCGCTCTCGGCGAGCGCCTTGATGCCCTCGACGGTCTTCTGCATGTTGGCCTGCAGCTCGCCGAGCCGCATCGCGACGATTTCGTCTTCGTGCTCGGGCATCGAGCCGATGATCGTCGTGAGGTTGGACGGGCCGGGGCCGATCCGGGCCCACTGGCGCAGGATCGTGCCGTCGCCGTCCGGGACGAGCTCGAAGTGCCACGACGCGGCCGGGTTGGTCACGTCCATCACGGCCCACGCGAACAGCCGCTCGGGCTCGTAGCCGGTGACGGTCGAGACCGTCTCCCACTCACCGGCGATCGGGTGGGAGTTGCGGCCGCGGAACCGAGCGCCGAGGCCGGGCTCGGCGCCCTCGACCCAGCGACCGCCCTGGAACTCGGTGGAGAACCGGGCCGGCAGGTCGACGTCCAGCAGCCACGACCAGACCTCGGCCGGTGCCGCGGCGATGCGGACCTCGACCTGAGTCGTCGGGCAGTCGGAAACCTTCATGGCGGACCCCTCGCTCGATGACGGCACCTACGGATTCGGACCGTAACGTGGGGTCGATCACACGGACAACTCGCACGATGCCCGCGGTTGCGCACGCCTGGAGACGCGGCGCCACCCGCCGAAAGTCGGATCCTGACCAAATCTGCGCCCGGACAGCCGATTGCCGACCACCGCCGGTTCTGTGAGGGTCCCACCGAGGGTTCGGTGCGGGGTTCGTGAGCCGGGAGGGTGCTCGATGCGCAGACTTTTCACCGTTGGTGCGGTCCTGCTGGCGTCGGCCGGCCTGGCGCCGGCGGCCGCTGCGGCGCCCGACATCACCGCGCAGCTGCAGCGGATCCCGGGGCTGACGATCGTTTCCGAGGACGCGGCACCGGCCGGGTTCCGGTTCTTCAAGCTCACCTACACCCAGCCCGCCGACCACCGGCACCCCGGCGCGGGCACGTTCCAGCAGCGGTTCACGTTGCTGCACCGCGACTTCGCCGCCCCGACGGTCGCCTTCACGAGCGGCTACAACGTCAGCGGCTCGCCGAACCGCTCGGAGCCGACCCAGATCGTCGACGGCAACCAGCTGTCGATGGAGTACCGCTACTTCACCCCGTCGCGGCCCGAGCCGGAGAACTGGGCGAAGCAGCTGACGATCTGGCAGGCGGCGGCGGACGAGCACCGCGCGGTGCAGGCGTTCAAGGCGATCTACCCGGGCAAGTGGCTGGCCACCGGCGGCAGCAAGGGCGGCATGACCGCGACGTACTTCCGGCGCTTCTTCCCCGACGACGTCGACGCGACGATCCCGTACGTCGCGCCCAACGACGTCATCGACCCGGTCGACGTCTACAACCGGTTCCTGTCCCGCGTGGGCAACGACCCGGCGTGCCGCGCCGCCCTGAAGGCGATCCAGCGCGACGCGCTGAAGCGGCGTGCCGAACTGGGCGCGATCGCCGCGGCGGACGCGGCGCAGCGCGGGCTGACGTTCTCGATCGTCGGGTCGGCCGACAAGTCCCTCGAGATCTCGGTGATCGACTCGTACTTCGCGTTCTGGCAGTACCAGAAGCAGGCCGACTGCGTGACAGTGCCCACGCCGGGCGCGCCCGCGGCGGACGTCTACGCCTGGTACGAGAAGGTGGAAAGCCTCAACACCTACTCCGACCAGGACCTGGCGCCGTACATCCCGTACTACTACCAGGCGGCGGTCCAGCTGGGCTCGCCCGAGGCGTACGACGGCTACCTCCGCGACCTGCTGCGCTATCCCGGCGCCGACCAGCCGAAGACGTTCGTGCCGGCGTCGATCCGCCTGCCGCGCTTCGACTACCCGGCGATGCCCGACATCGACTTCTGGGTGAAGTCCCGCGGCACCCGCCTGCTGTTCGTGTACGGGTCCAACGACCCGTGGGGCGCCGAGCCGTTCGAACTCGGCCGCGGAAGCCGCGATTCCTACCGGTACTACGTCCAGGGTGGCAACCACGGGTCGAAGATCGCCCAGCTGGCCCCGGCCGACGCCGCGGCGGCGACGGCGACGATCCGCCGCTGGGCCGGCCTGCCGCCGGTGTCGTCGCGGGCGGCGCGCTCGGCTCCGGCGGGCTTCCCGGACTTCGACGCGGACCTGACGCCCCGGTCGCGGCTGTGACTTTTCTCAGGCCGGGCGTACTCTCACCACACCCTGACGGCCCGGCCTGAGGAGCGCGCATGCCTCGTCCCGTCCACTTCGAGATCCACGCAGGTGACCCCGAACGCGCGGTGGAGTTCTACACGGCGGTGTTCGGCTGGAAGTTCGAGCGCTGGGGTGAGGTCCCGTATTGGGTGATCACCACGGGTGAAGGAGACGGAATCGACGGCGGCCTCCTCCCCCGCCAAGGTCCGGCACCCGAGGCATCGGCCCCGATCCACGGCTTCGTCAACACGATCGACGTGGCGGACCTGGACGAGGCGCTGAACGACGTCAACCGGGCGGGCGGAACGCTGGCCCTGCCGAAGAACCCGGTCCCGGGCGTGGGCTGGCTGGCGTACTGCAAGGACACCGAGGGCAACGTCTTCGGCATGCTGCAGCCGGACGAGAACGCCCCCGCCCCGGAGTGACTTCAGGGCCGCTTCGCCTTGGGCAACCGCCGGACCACCCGGTCGTAGGAAGCATCGACGAGTTCTTCGAGCTCGGCGTCCGGCACCCCGGCCGCGAGCTCGACCCGGTTCCAACCATAGCGGCCGAGGTAGTCCATGACGCTGACGGCGCCCGGGTAACGGACGCGAAGTTCGGCGGCCTCGTCTCGGGTGGCGCCGCACTTGACGGCAACACTGCCCGGCGGCTCCTGGCCGATGAAGGCGAAGCCTTTGCCACCGACCTTGGCGACGAGGACGTGGTCGCCGAAGGGGTAGGTCTCCTCGGCGCCCGGCTTGGCGAGGCAGTAGGCGACGACGGCTTCGAGATTCACGACTCGAGCTTCACCAGTTCGAGGTCGGTCTGCGGGAAGTCGTTCCCGATGCACAGCAACGGTTCCCGCGCGAGCTTGGCCGTGGCGTAGCTGTGGCAATCGCCCAGGTTGAGCTTCGCCGAGTGCCTGCCCTTCCCGAACCGCTGGAACGCCTCGATGGCGACTTCGGCATGGCGATCGTCGAACGGAAGAGTGACCACTCCCCACTCCTGCAGGAACCGTTCGAACAGGCTCCGGCCCCGCATCCCGAACTTGGACTGCAGGACGATCCCCGCCTCCGCCTTGGTCGGTGCGCCGATCTTGGGCTCCAGATCCGTGACCAGCGCCCGCTCCAGTGCCATGGTTTCCGGCTCGTGGTTGATCATCGCGATGATGGCTGACGAATCGATGATCACACGCCCTCCGGTCCGAAGCCGAGGATCTCTTCCTGCTCTTCTTTGGTGATCGGTACTCCCAGCTGGTCCGCCGGCAGCTGGGACCAGACCTCTTCCTCCAGGAAGCGATGCAGCCGTTCCAACCGTTCCTCGGGCGTTTCCCGGTCGGCGACCAGCTTTGCCCTCAGCTCGCGCAGTGCAGTGCGCACAGCACCCGTCTTGGTGTCGCCGGTCAGTTCGGCCACCTCGGCCGCCAGGCGCTCGGTTTCCGGATCCTTGATGTTCATCGCCATGGTGTAATGGTACCGACGATGGTGTAACACGTCCATTTTCTCTCCCCCCGGCCGGACCGCTATTTGATCCCGGCCGCGTCCATGCCCCTGAGCTCCTTCTTCAGGTCCGAGATCTCATCTCGCAGCCGAGCCGCCAGCTCGAACTGGAGATCCCGCGCCGCCTGCATCATCTGGTCGGTCATCTGCTGGATCAGGTCCGCCAGCTGGGCCCGCGGCATCGCCGAGACGTTCTTGTCGACCAGCATCCCCGAGCTGCGCACCCGGTCGCCCTGCTCGGGCTTCTTGCCGCGCGAGGAATTGCGGCCCGAGCCACCCACCGAGACCTGCTCCGTGTCCTCGGCCTCGCTGTACACCCGGTCGAGGATGTCCGCGATCTTCTTCCGCAGCGGTTGCGGGTCGACGCCGCGCTCCTCGTTGTAAGCCACCTGCTTCTCGCGGCGGCGATCCGTCTCGTCGATCGCGTGCCGCATCGAGTCGGTGATCTTGTCCGCGTACATGTGGACCTCGCCCGACACGTTTCGCGCCGCGCGGCCGATCGTCTGGATCAGCGATGTCCCGCTGCGGAGGAAGCCTTCCTTGTCCGCGTCGAGGATCGCCACCAGCGACACCTCCGGCAGGTCGAGACCTTCGCGCAGCAGGTTGATGCCGACCAGCACGTCGAAGTCGCCCGCCCGCAGCTGCCGCAGCAGCTCGACCCGGCGCAGCGTGTCGACCTCCGAGTGCAGGTACCGCACTCGGATGCCCAGCTCCAGGAGGTAGTCCGTGAGGTCCTCGGACATCTTCTTCGTCAGCGTGGTGACCAGGACGCGCTCGTCCTTGTCGGCCCGCTCGCGGATCTCGTGCACCAGGTCGTCGATCTGGCCCTCGGTCGGCTTCACGACCACCTTCGGGTCGACCAGGCCGGTCGGCCGGATGACCTGCTCGACGAACTCGCCGCCGGCCTGGCCCATCTCGTACGGCCCCGGTGTCGCCGACAGGTACACCGTCTGGCCGATCCGGTCGGAGAACTCCTCCCAGGTCAGCGGCCGGTTGTCGACCGCGCTCGGCAAGCGGAAGCCGTACTCGACCAGGTTCCGCTTCCGGGACATGTCGCCTTCGTACATGCCGCCGATCTGCGGCACGGTCTGGTGCGACTCGTCGATCACCAGCAGGAAGTCGTCCGGGAAGTAGTCGATCAGCGTGGCCGGCGCCGTGCCCGCCCCGCGGCCGTCGATGTGGCGCGAGTAGTTCTCGATGCCGGAGCAGAACCCGACCTGGCGCATCATCTCGATGTCGTAGGCCGTGCGCATCCGCAGCCGCTGCGCCTCCAGCAGCTTGCCCTGGCGCTCGAGCTCGGCCAGCCTGTCTTCGAGCTCCTTCTCGATGCCCTGGATCGCCTTTTCCATCCGCTCCGGGCCGGCGACGTAGTGCGTCGCCGGGAAGATCCGGACCTCGTCGACCTCCTTGACGATGTCCCCGGTCAGCGGGTGCAGGTAGTACAGCTTCTCGACCTCGTCGCCGAAGAACTCGACGCGGATCGCGAGCTCCTCGTACGCCGGGATGATCTCGACCGTGTCACCCCGCGCGCGGAACGTGCCGCGCGCGAAAGCGATGTCGTTGCGCGTGTACTGGACGTCGACCAGCGCGCGAAGGAACACGTCCCGATCGAGCTGCATGCCGACGGCGAGCTTCGAGGACCGGTCCAGGTACGACTGCGGCGTGCCCAGGCCGTAGATGCAGGAGACACTGGCGACCACGATGACGTCCCGGCGTGACAGCAGGTTCATCGTCGCCGAGTGCCGCAGCCGCTCGACGTCGTCGTTGATCGACGAGTCCTTCTCGATGTAGGTGTCCGTCTGCGCGATGTACGCCTCGGGCTGGTAGTAGTCGTAGTAGCTGACGAAGTACTCGACCGCGTTGTTCGGGAAGAGCTCGCGCAGCTCGTTCGCCAGCTGCGCGGCCAGGGTCTTGTTGGGCGCCATCACCAGCGTCGGCCGCTGGACGCGCTCGATCAGCCACGCCGTCGTCGCCGACTTGCCGGTGCCGGTGGCGCCGAGGAGCACGATGTCCTTCTCGCCCGCCTTGACCCGGCGTTCGAGCTCGTCGATGGCCGCCGGCTGGTCACCGGCGGGCTGGTAGTCACTGACCACCTCGAACCGGCCGCCGGTCCGCGGGATCTCCGAGACGGGCCGGAAGTCGGACTGGGCGAGTACGGGGTGTTCGGTTGCGAAAGCCACGTGGACTAGAGTAGGCCGGGGCACCGACAATTTCCGTCGGGCCTGGTCAGCGGGCCCGGAACACCGTGATCGACGTGACGCCGCCGTCCCCGCCGCCGTCGACGGCGCAGTGCAGGACGGCGCCGGGGACGGGGTCGTCCCCGAAGCACGAGACCAGCACCCGGTCGGGACCGGTCGCCTGGACCTCGGTGCGCGGGAACTCCGTCAGCACCTCGGCGACCTCGCCTTCCGCCGCCGCGAGGTGCCCGAGGACGACTTCGCGCGGGGAAGGCGGCGGCGGGATCGGCAGGCCGTGGCCTTCGAAGAGACGGTTCAGCTGGTCGGCGGCGGAAACCGCGCGCGGAAAGCCCGCGAAGGCCGCGGTCTGGACGACCACTTCGCAGACCTCGGCCGGCGACAGCCCGGCGGCCAGGCCGGTGCGGAGGTGGACGCTCAGCGGCGGCCCGACCATCCCGGCGGCGACGATCGCGGCGAGCGTGGTGGCTTCGCGGGTGCGGGCATCGAGGGCCGGGCGTTCGTGCAGGTGGCCGTAGACCGTGCCGACGGCCAGCTCGCCGAGCGCCGGGACGGTGGCGAAGAGCGCGTCGAGGCGATCCTTTCCGCCTTCGACGAGCCCGGCGAAGTTCTCGCGGCCGCGGTCGTGGAGGTGGGCCATCGGGTCGGTCATGGTGTGCTCCTCAGCAGCCGCAGTCACAGCAGGAACAGCAGTCACAGCAGTCGCAATCGCAGCCCCAGGCCTCGATCGGTTTGCCGCTGAAGGGCCCAGGATAGGGATCGCGGCAGCAGAACTGGCAGGTGCAGCACATGTAGGGGATGAGGGCGCAGCCGAGGAAGGCGTTGCGCTTCTTCGGCGGGACGGCGAATTTCGGGTACCAGAGGCCGCCGCCCTTGCCGTCGTAGAACTCGGGCTTGCGGCGCTTGCCGGGGTCCTTGGGGTCCTTGGGGCCGCCTGGCCCACCGGGATCATCTGGGCCGCCGGGACCACCCGGCCCACCGGGTCCGCCTGGGCCACCGGGTCCACGGCCGCCCGGACCGCCGGGGCCACGCCCGCCGGGGCCACGCCCGCCGGGCGCACCCGGCGGCGGGACCGGACCCGGTGGCGGCGAGCCCCAGCCGGACGGGACCTGATGCGGGTGCTGCTGAGGCGCCGGCCCGATCCAGCCCGGGGGCTGCTGGTGGGGATGCTGCTGCGGAGTGGGCCCCGGCCCGATCCACCCGGGCGGCGGCTGCTGACCGGCCCGGCCGCCCGGCCGCGAGCTGTGCTCGTGGCCGTGGGAGTAACCGTGGCCGAAGGCCCGCCGCACCGCTTGGCGCAGCTCGTGCACCAGCAACGCGTGCACCAGCGCCGGCTCGGCGAACTCCGCCTCGCGCAACGCCAGCTCCACCCCCAACGCCGCGTCGTCGCACAGCCGCCGGGCTTCCTCCGGGCTCGTTCCGGTGGCCCGCAACGGGTTCCACCCGCCCGCTGCCTCGTCGGCCGCATAGTCCTCGACCGCGTCCAGCAGGTGCGCCACCCGTCCGAACAACCGGCCCGCCTCCGCCAGCGGCGCCGCGTTGCCCGGCTTGCCCGCCAGCTCCGCGGTCCGCGCGAACGCCGCCGCCGTGGCTCTCTCGGCCGGTTCCGTCGCCAGCAGCGGCGAGTCGCCCGGCCGGATCGCCGACTCCAGCGAGCTCTGTCCCTCGACCGCCTCCGTCAGCACCGTCGTGTCGAAGCCGACCCGGCCACCCGTGCGGCTGCCCTGGGCGGTCCAGCGGGCCGCGACCCGGCGGGCGGCCGCCGCTACCGGGCGCCTGCCGAACGCGCCGTCGCCGTCCTCGACGTGGTCGCCGACCTTGGCCGCCGCCAGCACCAGGGACACCGCCGCCGCCAGCTGGGCGCCCTCGCCGCGGGCCACCGAGGCCGTCCGCATCCCCCGCAGCGGGCACGGCCCTGCTTCGCGCCGGCCGTCCGCGCGCGGCGTCTGGGCCTCGACCAGCACCGAGATGATCAGCCCGTCGTAGTTGGTGACCACCCGGGCGAACTGGCCGTGTTCGTCACGCAGCGTCAGACAGAGGCCGCACAGGTGGGCCAGCCAGTCCGCGTGCAGGCCTTCGGCCAGGCGATGGCGGCACGGCCTGATGATCCCGAACATCCCCGGTTCCCCCTCGATTCCCCCACTTCTCGGCGCACTTTAGCCCGAACGCGTGATGCCCGCGGCCCGAGTACGCGTTTCGTGACCGGCCCGGCAGGATGACCGCATGGCCGCACTGCACCCCCCGAAGGTCGAGGTCTTCGACCCCGCCGCGCGCGCGAACATCGACCCGAAGGGCATCCTGCGGGAGGTCGAGGAGTTCCGCGAAGAACCGTTCGGCCTGTACCTCGCCCGCCCGACCCCGGGCCGCGCCCAGTTCCACTACCTCGAGTCGTGGCTGGTGCCCGGGCTGGGCCTGCGCTTCACCGACTTCTGGTTCTCCCCCGGCCACGAGCGCGACCAGGACTTCTACCTCGACGTCGTCCGCGTCCACCGGGACGGCCCGCGCTGGGTCGCCACCGACCTCTACGTCGACATCGTCCTCAAGGACAAGCTTTCCCTCCGGGTGATCGACACCGACGAGCTCCTGGAGGCCCTCGAAGCGGGCCTGCTCACCGCCGAAGACGCCGAGTACGCGCTGAAGACCACCTACGCCGCCGTCGAGGGGCTGGCCGCGCACGGCTACGACCTCGCCGCCTGGCTGGCCACCCTCGACATCGCGCTGACCTGGCGGCGTCACCCCTGACCCCGGCGGCGCCGGACCCGCACGTAGGGTGCGGGCGCGCTCGACCGGTACGGGCCCGACCACGGCCTGCCCGCAGCTTCCAGCGCCAGCCGGGGCTTCTGGTACTTCGGCCGTCCGGCCGAAGACACCCGCAACGTGCTCTTCGTCGGCTACGACCCGTCGAAGATCGCGAAGCACTTCGGCGCCGCGAGGATCGCCGGCCAGGTCGGGAACCGGCTCGGGATCCGCAACGCGAGCGACACCATGCCCGTCTGGCTGCTCACCGGCCGGACCGGGAGCTGGGCCGAGATCTGGCCGCAGCTCAAGGAAATGCGCGCTTAGGGCGTCCAGCGGGTGGCGGCCGCCCACTTCTCCGCGCGGGCGAACACGCCGTTGACCCACTCCTGCTTCTCGTCGGCGTAGGCCTCGACCGTGCCGTCGGCGGCGTGCGCCTCGGCCAGCCGGAGCTTGACGTCGCGGTAGTCGTCGCGCTCGTCCGGGTTCGCGCGCAGGAAGTCGCGGAAGAGCAGCGCGAGCCGCCACGCCGGCGTCTCCAGCGAGCGGACGTGCAGGTTCACCGGCCGCTTCGGGTCGGCGCCGATGTGCAGGCGCTTGGGCCACGTCCCGGCGCCGTCCTGGGCGTCGTCGCACCAGTCGCCGTCGAGCCGGGGGAAGCCGGCGTCGGCCAGCAGCCCGCCCAGCGTGTCCGCGTCGTCCAAAGTGGACACCGTGAGCTGCAGGTCGAGGACGTCCTTGGCGGGCAGGCCGGGCACGGCCGTCGACCCGATGTGGTCGGCGCGGCGGGCCAGCTGCCCCGCCGCGGCGCGGACCCGGGCCAGGACCCGCTCGGCCTGGGCCGGCCAGGTGAGGTCGTATTCCGCTATCTTCGGCGACATCGGGGGCCGCGGCCGGCGCAGCCGGACGTTGGCCTCGAACGGCACCAGCCGGTCCGCCCACAGCGCGTCGACCTCGGCGAGCACGGTGTCTTCGGCGCCGCCGTTGTCCAGCCAGACGTCCGCGACGGCGCGGCGCTGCTCGGTGCTCGCCTGCGCCCGGATCCGCGCCCGCGCGTCCTCTTCGGCCATCCCGCGCGCCGACACCAGCCGCCGCACCCGCACCTCGACCGGCGCGTCGACGACCACGACCAGGTGATAGGCCGTCGCGAGACCGTTCTCGACCAGCAGCGGGATGTCGTGGACGATGATCGCGTCCGGCTTCGCGGCCGCCATCAGTTCCCCGGTGCGGGCGCCGATCAGGGGGTGCACGATCGCGTTCAGCCGGTGCCGCGACTCGTCGTCGGCGAACGCCTTCGCGGCGAGCACCGGCCGGTCGAGCGAGCCGTCCGCGGCCAGGATGCCGGCACCGAACTCCGCCACCAGCCGGGCGAGCCCTTCGGTGCCCGGCTCGACCACCTCGCGGGCGATCCGGTCGGAGTCGACCAGCACCGCCCCGTGTTCGGCGAGCCGGTTCGCCACGGTCGACTTCCCGGCCCCGATCCCACCCGTCAACCCCACACGCACCATGCCGATCACCCTAGTCACGGGGCGGACCCACCCTCGGCGGACTCGTCCGGTCGGATCTGCGCCATTTGTGTGACAGGTGGGAAAATGTCGTGACACTCAGCCGAGCGTGACGCGTGACTCAACCGATATCCGGACACGCCGTGTTGCTTGGCCACCGCGAACCGCCGCAGTGCGTACGGTGCGCGCGACAGCGTCGTCCACGCGGAGGAACGATGGCGGACAGCAAGCACGCCGGGAGGCACCGGCTCGGCACGCCGGGGCTGGTGCACTGTGTGGTCCATCGCTCGGTGGGCGAGGCACTGGCGGACTACCGGCGGGCCTGGCTGAGCATGCTGCTGGTCCCGGCCAAGCACAGCTTCGCCGGCCTCCGCCGCAGGGCCCGCGCGGCCGCCCTCGAGCGCATCTGGGTGCCGTCGGTCGGCCGGGCCACGGTGACCATGCGCGCCGCCTGAGCTGTGACAACCGAGGCTTCGCCTCGGGCCGGGGGCTTCGCCACCCGGACCCCCGAAAAGCAGTCAGTGACAACCGAGGCTTCGCCTCGGGCCGGGGGCCTCACCACCCGGAAAGCCGGAAGTCAGCGACCGGTTTCGCGCGTCTCGATCGCGATTTCCGACGACAGCGTGCGGTGCACCGGGCACTTGTCGGCGATCAGCATGAGCTTGGCGCGCTGCTCGTCGTCGAGGTCGCCTTCGAGCTCGATCTCGCGGGTGATCCGGCTGAGCAGGCCGCGCTCGGTTTCGCACCGCGCGCAGTCCTCGGCGTGGATGCGGTCGTGCCGCAGCCGGACGGTCGCCCGGGTCAGCGGGATGCCCTTGCGGTCGGCGTACATCCGCAGCGTGATCGCCGTGCACGAGCCCAGCGACGCGAGCAGCAGCTCGTACGGGTTCGGGCCGGCGTCGGCACCTCCGACCGCGACCGGTTCGTCGACGAGCAGCGTGTGGCTCGCCGTGGCGACCTGCTGGGTGTAGGTGCCGTCGCCACTCGCGGTGACGACGACGGTGCCGGGCTCGGGGTGGTCCATCCGCCTGAAGTCCTCTCGGGTGGGCGCCCACGGGGCGGGACGCCGCTGATCCGGACATCCGGCGCATTCCCAAGACGCGGCGGATATCGTATCTTCTGCTGCGAGTGGGTCACCCGGACGCCGCCCTGCGCCCGGCTGCCGCAAAGGGGGTGCGCCCGTGGCTACCAGGCATCTGCCGATGCGCCCGGCCGATCAGGGCGGCCGTGAGCGCTACCTCGACGCCGCGCTGTCGGTGCTCGTGGACCGCGGGGTCCCCGGCCTGACCGTCCGCGGCGTGGCCGAAGCGGCCGGCGCGTCGACGCTCTCGGTCTACGCCCGCTTCGGCGGCCGCGAGGGCCTGCTCGACGCCCTGTACGAGCGCACCTTCGACTCGCTGCGGGACCTGCTGGAGGGGCTGCCGCCGTCGAGCCAGGACGGCGTCGCGGACCTGCTGCACCTCGCGTTGGAGTACCGGCGCTTCGCCCGCGAGAGCCCGACCCGCTACGCGCTGATGTTCGAGCGTCCGGTGCCCCGGTTCGACCCGGACCCGGCGCTGCGGTCGGCGGTGCTGCGGACGACGTTCACCCTGTTCATCGCCCGGGTGCAGCGGGTCTGCCCGCCGGGGACGGACGCCCGGTCGGTGGCGTACCGGCTGTGGACGGCCATGCACGGCCTGGTGGGCGCGGAACTGATGATGGCGTCGCGGCGGCCGTTGCCGGACTGGTTCATCCCGCCCACCGAAGAGGCGAACGAAGAGATGTACCGCGACGGCGTCACCGCCATGATGTCCGGCCTCGGCCTGCGCAACCACTGACCCCGGACAACGAAGAACCCCCGGCCCACTCGGGACCGGGGGTTCTTCGCGTTCAGCTCAGAGAGCTAGTGCTCACGCACCGCCGGAGAGCTTCTCGCGGAGCGCCGCGAGCTGCTCGTCGGAGGCGAGGGTGCCACCGCTGCTCTTCGAGTCGGCCGGGGCCGAGCCCGAGGTGTAGCTTTCCGCGCCACCCTCGATGCCGGTCGCCGCGTCGGCAGCCGCTTCCGCGTCCGCCTCGACAGCCTTCACGACCTGCTTCATGTGGGCCTCGTAACGAGTGTGCGCCTCGGCGTACTGGCGCTCCCACTCCTCACGCTGCTTGTCGAAGCCTTCCTGCCACTCCTGGGTGTCCGGGTCGAAGCCTTCGGGGTAGATGTAGTTGCCCTCGGGGTCGTACTCGGCGGCCATGCCGTACTGGGTCGGGTCGAACTCGGTGTCCGGCGTGACACCCTCGTTCGCCTGCTTCAGCGACAGCGAGATGCGACGGCGCTCGAGGTCGATGTCGATGACCTTGACCATGACGTCGCCGTTGACCTGGACGACCTGCTCCGGGATCTCGACGTGGCGCTCGGCCAGCTCCGAGATGTGGACCAGACCCTCGATGCCCTCTTCGACGCGCACGAACGCACCGAACGGAACCAGCTTGGTGACCTTGCCCGGCACGATCTGGCCGATCGCGTGGGTGCGGGCGAACTGGCGCCACGGGTCTTCCTGGGTCGCCTTCAGCGACAGCGAGACGCGCTCGCGGTCCATGTCGACGTCCAGAACCTCGACCGTGACCTCCTGGCCGACCTCGACGACCTCGGACGGGTGGTCGATGTGCTTCCAGGACAGCTCGGAGACGTGCACCAGGCCGTCGACGCCACCCAGGTCCACGAAGGCACCGAAGTTGACGATGGACGACACGACGCCCTTGCGGACCTGGCCCTTGGCGAGCGCGTTGAGGAACTCGCTGCGCACCTCGGACTGGGTCTGCTCGAGGTAGGCGCGGCGGGACAGGACCACGTTGTTGCGGTTCTTGTCCAGCTCGATGATCTTCGCCTCGAGCTCGCGGCCGACGTACGGCTGCAGGTCGCGGACGCGGCGCATCTCGACCAGGGACGCGGGGAGGAAGCCGCGCAGGCCGATGTCCAGGATGAGGCCGCCCTTGACGACCTCGATGACGGTGCCCTTGACGGGCTCGTCCTTCTCCTTGAGCTCCTCGATCGTGCCCCAGGCGCGCTCGTACTGCGCGCGCTTCTTGGACAGGATCAGACGGCCCTCCTTGTCCTCCTTCTGGAGGACAAGGGCTTCGACCTCATCGCCGACGGTGACAACCTCAGCCGGGTCGACATCGTGCTTGATGGAGAGCTCACGCGAGGGGATGACACCCTCGGTCTTGTAGCCGATGTCGAGCAGGACCTCGTCGCGGTCGACCTTGACGATCGTGCCTTCGACGATGTCGCCATCGTTGAAGTATTTGATCGTCTTGTCGATAGCCGCGAGGAAGTCTTCCTCCGACCCGATGTCGTTGATGGCGACCTGCGGGGCCGCGTTCGGGGCGGTCGGGGCGATGGCGGTGTCGGTGGTCATTAGGCGGGTTGCTCCGGTGGATGGGATCGAGGGTTGGCAGTTGTCGGCGCGATGAGCTGCTACGGCATGCGACGACCCCACGAGCAACGTCCACCAGTGAACGACCGCGGCATGACCCGCAAACGGTACGCGACCCCGAGTCCCAACCAGAAGTTGAGCGGAAGGCAGCGCGAACCCACTGCGCTAACACTTATCCTACGCGGCAGTCGCTAGGCGGCACAATCAGGGTCCCCCGCGATCGCTAAGGTCCTCGCGAAGGCAAATCGCACGCTGGAGGACGCGGGTGACGCAGGCGCCGGCGGCCGGGACCGGAGACACCATCATGCCACCGAACGAGCCCGCCGCGCCCGGGCGCCACGACTCGGCGGAGCACCACCTGGGCACCACGGCGGTCGCCTACCGCGCGGTCGGCGGGCCCGAAGCTGCAGCGGCCAACCTCGCCTGGTGGGACGCCGACGCCGACGACTACCAGGCCGAACACGGCGGGTTCCTCGGCGACGCCGACTTCGTCTGGTGCCCGGAGGGTGTCCGGGAGGCCGAGGCGCGGCTGCTCGGCGACGTCCGGGGCAAGCGCGTGCTGGAGGTCGGCTGCGGGCAGGCCGCCTGCGCGCGCTGGCTGGCCGCGGAAGGCGCCCACGCCGTGGCGACCGACCTCTCCGCCGGCATGCTGCGCCACGCCCGCGACGGCAACGCGCGCACCGGCCTGGCCGTTCCGCTCGTGCAGGCCAACGCCGAGCACCTGCCGCTGGCGCCGGGCAGCTTCGATGCGGCCTGCTCGGCCTTCGGCGCGATCCCGTTCGTGGCGTCGGTGGACGCGGTCTTCGCCGAGGTGCACCGGGTGCTGCGGCCGGGCGCGCCGTGGGTGTTCTCGGTGACCCACCCGATGCGGTGGATCTTCCCCGACGACCCGGGCCCGCAGGGGCTCACCGTCACCCAGCCGTACTTCGACCGCACGCCCTACGTCGAGGTCGACGACGAGGGCACCGCCACCTACGTCGAGTACCACCACACCCTCGGCGACTACGTGCGCGCGCTCGCCGGGGCCGGGTTCACCCTGACCGACCTGGTCGAGCCCGAGTGGCCGGCGGGGCACACGCGGGTGTGGGGCCAGTGGAGCCCGCTGCGCGGCAAGCTCTTCCCGGGTACCGCGATCTTCCGCACGCACCGCACGTGAGCACCCTCGAAGCACAGCAGAACGCGCGGTTCGCCGCGCTCGACCCGCTGCTCCCGCCGATCGCGGCCCCGCCGGCGCCGTCGAACGAGCCGCTGATGGTGACGGTCGGTGGGCGCAAGGCCGGCGGCCTGCTGACGCACGTCGTGCACGCGCCGGGGTCCTGGCCGTCGCTCTGGGGCCCGTCGGACATGCGGGACCTGACCGCGGTGCCGGGCGACAGCGGCGCGGCGGGTCTCGCGGCGCTGCTGGGCGCGTGGCGCGACCGGCTGCGCGGGATGCCGGCCGGCCCGGACTCGGGCTGCTCGCTGACCTGGCCGAGCCGCGACGCCGAAGCGTCCGCGGTGCTCCTGGCGCACGGGTTCGCGCCGATGACGTGCCTGGCGGTGCGGCCACCCGATCCGCCCGGCGGGTCCGGGGCGGCGCCGGTCGCCGTCCGCCGCGCCGGGGACGGCGACGTCGACGCGCTGACCGGGCTGCGGCTGGCCGAATGGCGGTACACCTCACTCGTCGGCACCGCGGTGCCGCGGCCGGGGGCGCGGGCGCTGCTGCGCGCCGAAGTCGTCCGCTCGCTGCGGTTCAGCGGGCTGGTCTGGCTCGCGGAGGAGGACGGCGGCGTCCCGGCCGGCCTGGCCTCCTGCGCGCTGGCCTCGGCCGCGCCGGGCAACTCCGTCCACGGCCGGCTGCTCCCGGGCCGCTGGGGGTACGTCGACACGCTGTCGGTCGCGCCCGCGGCCCGCGGCGGCGGGATCGGCCGGGCACTGATGGCGGTGGCGCACCGGGAGCTGCTGGTGCACGACGTGCGCGGGACGTTCCTGTTCTACCACCCGGCGAACCCGCTTTCGCCGGTGTTCTGGCACCGGCAGGGCTATCGTCCACTGTGGACCATGTGGCTCCGTCGCCCCGCCTGGTCCTGATCGCACACCCGAGGGGAACCATGGACATCGCCGAGCCGCTGCTCGCGGCGCACCGGGCACGCTTCGCCGCCCTCGACGCGCTGCTGCCGCCCGCCGCGCCGCCGGCCGACGGCGACCGGCTGCACGCCGCGACCTCGGACGGCACCCAGGTCATCGGGGTGCTGCAGCGGCAGCGGCTGGCGCCCGGCGACGTCCCGATGCTGTGGTCGGCCGCCGACACCTGGCAGCTCTTCCCGTACTTCGGCGACACCGGCACCGAAGGCGTGGACGTCCTCCTGCGCGCGCTGAAGGGCCGGCTGGAGGCGGAAGAGACGGGCGACGACTCGGCGTGCACGGTCGTCTGGCCCAGCCGCGACGCCGAAGCGATCCGCGCCTTCCTCGACCACGGTCTCGTCCCGCTCTCGGCACTCGGCGTGCGCACCGCGCCCCCGCCGGAGGCCTCGCCGGGAGTGCTGGTTCGGCGCGCCGGCCCGGACGACTACGACACCGCGCTGAGGCTGGCCGAGGCGACGTTCGACTACACCGGGCTCGTCGCGGCCACCCGCCGGGCCAACACCGCCGGCCTGCTGGGACCCGCCCTGCGGGAGGCCCTCGCCGAAGACGAGCCGGTCGTCTGGCTGGCCGAAGAAGACGGGGAAACCCGCGCGCTCGCGCACTGCGCGTGGGTGGACGCGGTGCCGGGCAGCGAGGCGGCCGAACTGCTCCCGCCCGGACGCTGGGGTTATGTGAACAACGTCGTCACCCTGCCGGATGAGCGCGGCGGCGGCGTCGGCCGGGCGCTGATGGCCCACGTGCACCGCGAGCTGCACCGCGGTGGCGCGACCCGCACGTACCTGTACTACAACCCGACCAACCCGCTGTCTTCGGTGTTCTGGCACCGGCAGGGCTATCGTCCACTGTGGACGACCTGGGAGGTGCGCCCGGCGGCGGCGCTGCGGTAAGTCACCCACAAGTGTGACGTGCGTCCGGTGATCTTGCCGCCAACCCCCGCCAGGACTAGTTTTTGAACTGACCGGTCAGTTCAAAAGTTCGCGAAGCGGGAGAAACCGTGCAGGTCCGAGCCGATCGGGTGTCCCTCGAAGGACACCACGGCACCTTGTTACCGCCCACCTCACTGACGGTCGGCGAGGGCGACCTGGCGATAGTGCACGGCGAACCCGGCGTCGGCGTCACGGCGTTCGGCCTCGCGCTGGCCGGGCGGCTGAAGCCGACCACCGGCACGGTGCACGCCGAGGGCGTCGACGCTCCGCTGACCGAGCTCGTCGCGGTCGTCGACGCCCCGAACGTCAGCGAGCCCGACGACGCGCTGCCCCTGCGCGTGGTCGCCGGCGAGGAGCTGGCGCTGGCCCACCGCCCGGCGGGCAAGGACGACGTGGCCCGCTGGCTCGCCGACCACGACGCCGCGCCGTTCGCCGGCACGCGCTTCGAGAACCTCGCCCCCGCCCTGCGCACCCGGCTGCTCACCGAGCTGGCCGCCGAGCGCAAGGGCGTGCGCGTGCTCGTGCTCGACACCCCCGACCGGCACACCAGCGACGTCGACAGCTGGGCCGGGCTGGCGCGCGAGCAGGCCGAACGCGGCCTCGCCGTCGTCGTCCTGACCGCGACGACCCCGCGGTCCGCGCTCCCCTTCACCCCGGCGGAGGTCGGCGCGGCCGAGCAGCCGGCGCCGCAGCACTGCGCTCCCCCTTCTCCCGCCGCTCCCCTCGCCGTCCCCGAACCCACCGAAGAGCTCACCGAGAGCACCGACGGAGTCTCCGAATGAACGCCTTCCGGATCGCGCGCAACGAGCTGCGCCGCCTCTCCACCGGCAGCCTGCCGAAGCTCGCACTGGTCGCGCTCGTGCTGGTGCCGCTGCTCTACGCGTCCTTCTACCTCTACGCGAACTACGACCCGTACGGCCGGCTCGACAAGCTGCCCGCCGCGGTCTTCACCAGCGACACCGGCGCGAAGGACGCCGGCGGCCACGAGCGCAACGTGGGCCGCGAGGTGACCGACGAGCTGATCAAGTCCGGCACCTTCCAGTGGCACGAGGTGTCCGAGCAGGAGGCCCGCGACGGCGTCCGCGACGACAAGTACTCGTTCGCGATCGGCATCCCGAGCGGCTTCTCCGCCGCGCTGCTGTCGGTCGGCAACTTCCAGCCGCAGCAGGCCACGATCACGCTGACCACCAACGACGCCAACAACTACCTGTCCGGCACGATCGCCAAGCAGGTGGCCGAGCAGGTGCGCAAGACGATCGCGGAGAAGGTCGGCAGCGAGGCCGCGGACCGGTTCCTGGTCGGCTTCTCCACGATCTACGCCAAGATCCAGGAGGCCTCGACCGGCGCTTCCCAGCTCGCCGACGGCGCCACGCAGCTCAAGTCCGGGCAGCAGCAGCTGGCCGACGGCGCGGCGAAGCTCGCGGACGGCTCGTCGACGCTGGCGACCGGCCTCGGCACGCTCAAGAGCGCCACCGCGTCCCTGCCGTCGCAGACGCAGCAGCTCGCCAACGGCGCCTCGCAGGTGGCCGCCGGTGACCAGAAGGTCGCCGACGCCGCTTCGGTCGCCGCGACCGCGTCGTCCGACATCCAGGGCAAGCTCGACGGCTACCGCACCCAGCTGGTGACGGACCTGCGCGGCGCCGGCGTGCCGGAGACCGAGGTCCAGGCGATCGTCGCCAAGGCCGACCAGCTGCGCTCCCCCGTCGACCAGGCGAACAGCAAGATCCAGCAGGCCAACGGCGACCTCGCGAAGCTGGCCGACGGCGCCCGCCAGGTGTCCGACGGCGCGGCCAAGCTCGCCGCGGCGTCCCCGCAGCTGGCGAGCGGCATCGCCCAGGCGTCCGACGGCGCGTACCAGCTGCGCGACGGGGCCTCCCAGCTCAGCGACGGCGAGAAGACGGCGGTCAACGGCACGAACCAGCTCGCCGACGGCGCGGTGAAGCTGCGCGACGGGCTCGCGGCCGGGCTCAAGCAGATCCCGAACCCCGACGACCCGACCCGCGCGGCGACGGCCAACACGATCGCGGACCCGGTGGCGGTGAACGCCAACGGCGAGGCGTCGGCGGGGACGTACGGCGCCGGCCTCGCACCCTTCTTCATCTCCCTGGCCACCTGGATCGGCGCGTTCGTGCTGTTCCTGATCCTGCGCCCGCTCTCGACGCGCGCGCTGACCGCGGGCGCGGCGCCGTTCCGGGTCGCGGTCGGCGGCTGGCTGTCCTCGGCGCTGCTGGGCGCCGCGCAGGTGATCGTCCTGTTCGGCGCGGTGACGTGGCTGGTCGGCATCCACATCGCGCACCCGCTGGCGGCGATCGGGTTCGCCGTGCTCGTGTCACTGACGTTCACCTCGGTGGTGCACGCGCTCAACGCGTTCTTCGGCGCGGTCGGCAAGTTCCTCGGCCTGGTGCTGCTGGTGCTGCAGCTGGTGAGCGCGGGCGGCACGTTCCCGTGGCAGACGATCCCGGACGCGCTGTACCCGCTGCACGTGGTCCTGCCGATGGGGTACGCGATCGACGGCTTCCGCCACCTGTTCTACAGCGGCGCCTCGACCGGGCGGCTGCTCGGCGACATCGGCGTGCTGCTGGCGTACCTGGCAGGCGGGATCCTGGTGTCCACGTTGGCGGCCCGCAAGCGTCGCGTTTGGACGGTGTCCGCGCTCAAACCCGAGCTGAGCCTGTGAGCGGCGCGACGAAGCAGAAGCTCTTCGAGGCCACCCTGGAGCTCTCGAAGAGCCGGGGCCTGGTGGGCCTGACGGTCGACGACATCGCGGCGGCGGCAGGCGTCGCGAAGGGCACGGTGTACTACAACTTCGGCTCGAAGGACGGCCTGGTCGACGCGCTGCTGCGCTACGGCGTGGACATGCTGGCCGGCCGGTTGCGCTCGGCGGTGTCCGACGGCGATCCCCTGGACGTCATCGAGGCGCAGGTCGACACGACGCTGGAGTTCATCGCGCAGTATCCGGGGTTCTCGCAGATCCTGGTCAGCGAGCTGTGGCGGACGCCTGGCCAGTGGCACGGGACGCTGTCGCTGCTGCGCGAGGAGATCATCTCGATCGTGAAGCAGCAGTTGTCGCGGCTGGACGCGGCGGGCCGGTTGCCGGAGGGCGTGGAGATCCCGACGGCGGCGGCCGGGTTGTTCGGCACGATGCTGGTGGTGGCGCTGGACTGGCAGGTGTTCGGGCCGCAGCGGACCCGGGCCGAGGTGCGGGACGCGGTAATGGTCCTGATCCGCGGCCTCGGCCGCCGCTAGCCGGCTGCGTTCGCGCGGTACCGGCCGGGTGTCTGGCCGAGGAGCTCGGTGAAGGCATCGATGAAGCTGCTCGGGTTCGCCCAGCCCAAGCGCGTCGCCGTGTCGGTGACCGAGGTGCCGGCGCAGAGTTCGAGCAGTGCCCGCTGGACGCGCAGCAGCGTGCGCCACTGGTGAAAGCTCATCGAGAGTTCGCGGCCGAACAGGCGGCTGAGGGTGCGTTCGCTCGATCCGGTCCGGTGCCCCAGCTCGGCCAGGGTCGCCGGGCTCGCCGGATCGGCGTGCAGCAGGTCGGTGACGGCCTTGAGGCGGGCGTCGCCCGGCTCCGGGAGGCGCAGGGCTTCCTGCTCTGCGCGGGCGAGCTCGGTGAGGACGACCTCGAGCAGCAGCCGGGCGCGCGGGCTGTCGGCCGGCTCGGTCTGCATCGCCAGGTACGCCTCGCGCAGCAGCGCGCTGGCCACGAACACCGCGGGCGTGGCCGGCAGGCGCCCGGCCTGGGCGGCAGGAACGCCGAGCAGCCGGACGACGGTGGTGCCGTGCGCGCGGCTGCTGTGCACGTGGAACGGCGGTACCCAGGTGATGCGGTTCGCCGGGGCCACCCAGGTGCCGGCCGTGGTCGTGGTGACCAGCGCGCCGGCAGCGGCGTACCTGAGCTGGCCGAAGTCGTGGAGGTGCGGGGCGATGTCCTCGCCGTGGGCCAAGGGCTCGCAAGTCACGGTTCCAGTCTAGGCGGGTTTTCGGAGAATTCCGGCGGGACACCGGTGGTACGCCCGCTCGGCGGCGATCATCGTGGAGGCATGCGAACGATCACTCAGCACACGTACGGCGGTCCCGAGGTCCTGACCATCGTCGACACCCCCGCCCCGCGGCCCCTGCCCACCGAAGTCCTCGTCCGGGTCGAGGCGATCGGGTTGAACCCCCTGGAGCCGCGCCTGCGCGCCGGCGAATTCCCGCTGCTGGGCCGGCCGCCGTTCGTACTGGGCTGGGACATCAGCGGCGTGGTCGAGGCGGCGCAGACGTGGCGCTTCCGGCCGGGTGACGAGGTGTTCGGGATGCCGCTGTTCCCCAGGGCGGCCGGCGGGTACGCAGAGTTCGTGGCCGCGCCGGCGTTGCATCTGGTGCGCAAGCCGGCGTCGCTGTCGCACGTCGAGGCGGCAGCGTTGCCGGTCGTCGGGCTGACGGCGTGGCAGGGTCTGGTGGACCTCGGCGGCGTGACCGAGGGCGACCGAGTGCTGATCCACGGCGGCGGTGGCGGGGTCGGTCATGTGGCGATCCAGCTCGCGAAGTCGCTGGGGGCGCACGTGATCACCACCGCGCGCGGGGACAAGCGGGAATTCGCGGCGAGCTTGGGCGCGGACGAGGTCGTCGACCACGACTTCGCGGACGTGGTCCGCGACGTCGACCTGGTGCTCGACACGTTGGGGGGCGAGACCGCGTTGCGCTCGCTGGAGGTGCTGCGGCCCGGCGGCCACCTCGTGACGGCGGTCGCGGAGGAGGACGCGGGGCTGATCACGAAGTTCGAGGCGGCCGGGCGGCGGTTCAGCGGGATCGCGGTCGAACCGGACCCGGTGGCGCTGCGGGGTCTTGTTGCGCTGGTCGAGGCGGGCGAGTTGCGGGTGCACGTGGCGGAGACGTTCCCGTTCGAGCGCATCGCCGACGCCCACCGGCTGCTCGAGCGCGGTCACCTGCGGGGCAAGGTCGTGCTCACCGTCTGATCCCCCGGCCCGCGGGGGCGCCCCCGTTTTCCACGCTACCGGACGCCACCGACAATTCCGGGCGCCCGAAGGCCGGACGGGGTCAGCCGCGGTCTTCGATACGGGCCCGGACCGCCGCCGCGTAGGTGTCGACCGCCGTTGCCGCGGCCGTCAGCTCGCACGGGCCGTCGATCAGCAGCCTCTTCGCCGGGATGTACGCCTGCTCGATGTCCGGGTCGCCCACCAGCCCGTGCTCACGGGCCAGCTCGAGGTCGCCCGCCAGCCGGGCGCGCAGCTCCTCGCGGCGGGCGACCAGCCCGTCGAGCACCGCCCGCTGACGGCGGCCGTCCTCGACCGCCGGGGCCACCGCGTGCTCGTGGCCGTCGATGTGGCGCTCGACCCACTCCGCGTCACCGTCCACCTCGGCCGACCGGAGCTGCTTCAGCGTGCCCTTCAGCCGCTGCGCCCGCGCCGGGAGCATCGCCACGCCGGTGAACCGCGTCGCCACGCGCAGCTGGTAGGCCTCGATCTCCGCCAGCTCCGCCACCGCCTGGGTGAGGACCTCCAGGCGGCCGGCGAGGTCGTCCGGAGCCGGGCGGGCCTGGCCCGTGCTCGCCCGGACCGCCGCCACCCCCGGCGAGGACTCGTGCCGGAACCCCAGCAGCAGGCGGAGACCCAGCTCGGCGGCGCGGCCGGCGAGCGGGGCCAGCACCTCGCCGACGAGCCGGTCGGGCTCCGCCGAGTCGTCGATAGCGTCGACGACCAGCGTGCGGCCCGCGACGCCGGTGGTGAGCCGGTCGGCGATGCGGTGGCGGACGGCGTCGGCCGTGCGGCCGGTCGCGTCGACCGCGAGGTCCACGCTGCCCGGCGGCGGTGTCTCGCCGAGTGCCGGCGGCAGGCCGGGCACGCCGAGGGAACGCTCCCGGTCGGCGAGCACGATCCCGAACCGCAAGGCCGCGGCGACGGGCGAGCCGGCCTGACCGGTGTCGACGACCCAGACCGTGCCCGGCTCGGCCTTGGCGAACCAGTCGGCGACGCGCTGCACGAACGAGACGTCGACGGCCTCACCGACCGGACGCGAGAAGCTGGCGTCGACGGCCGGGCTGCCGGACGTCCAGATGCTCAGCTGGGGCAGGTGCCCGAGCATGGTCTCGACCGGCACCATCCAGGTGCCGGTGTCCTTGCCGACGACCATGCCGACGACGTGGCCGGTCGCCTCGTCGATCACCGCGGTGCCGCCGAAGCCGGGGCCGAGCGGTTCGGCTTCGGCCGTGCGGAAGAGGCGGACCCACTCGCCGCCGGTCTGCTCCGGGCCGCCGAGCCGGGCGAGCGTCCAGCGGCCGACCGAGCCCGGCGGGAACCCGAACGCGCGGACGAGCTGGTGTTCGCCGAGCGGCATGCGGTGCAGCGGGGCGCGGAACACGCGGGATTCGGGGCGTTCCAGGCGCAGCAGGGCGAGATCGCCGTGGCCGCCGCCGTCGGACGGCACCCAGCAGCCTTCGACGACGCTCGCGGCGCCGGGCATGGCTTCGGCCAGGCCGACGAAGTCGACGCTCAACGCGGCCCGCGGACCGCCCGCGGTCTCGACGACGTGCGCGCTCGTGAGCACGTGGTACTCGTCCAGTACCGTGCCCGCTCCGCACACCCGGCCGAGTTCGTCGTGCAACCGAACCCGCCAGCGTCGTCGCTCACGCTCGAACCCCATTCGGCGGACCCTACGCCGTGATCGCCGCGCGCCGCCGCCGACCTCCCTACCCAGGGGTAATGGCTCACCCGAACGGAGTCATCCGTTCGGCACAACGCGCGTTCAGAAACGGCCGAACACGCGGCTGCCGGGTGCGGCCGGGTCGTCGCCGGCCCAGAACTCGAACCAGTGCCGGGTGAACTCCTCGCGGGACAGGCGGCCGTCGCCGTCGGAGTCGAGGAGGGCGAAGACGTCGCCCGACGGCGTGCCGACGCCGTTCCAGGCCGCAATGAGGCGCTCGTACTCGGCGGCGGAGATGACGCCGTCGCCGTTTTCGTCGACGGCCTCGAACATCGCCTCGGCCGTGCCGGTGACCGCGTCCGGCATCGCCGGCAGTGCGTCGACGACCTGGAGCACCTGGTCGAGGCTGACCTTGCCGCCACCGCCCGCGGCGGCGTCGAGCGTGCTCCACCAGCCCATCATGACGGCGGTGAGCTTCTCTCCCTCCGGAGTGCTCGCGACGGTGCCGCGGAGGTCGAGCCACCTCGCGGTGAGCGCGCGGAAGTCCGCCTCCGTCAGGAAACCGTCGCCGTCGGCGTCCATGGCGCCGAAGACGCCGGAGATCTTGCGCCGCTGGAAGTCACTGGCCATGGCGCCCAGCATCGTCGCGGCAGATGACGCCCGACGACGTCCGCCCGAGTACTTCCGCGTCACGACCCGGTGATCCAGGCCGTGACGCGGCGTAACCCGATTGAGGGGGTCCGGGTGGCGAAGCCCCCGGCCCGGGGCGGAGGCCCCGGATGTCTCAGTGCGCCGCTTCGTTCCACGACCGGCCGTAGCCGACCGACACCTCGAGCGGCACCGCCAACGCGTACGCCGAACCCATGCCCTCGCGCACCAGCTTCTCGAGCTGCTCCTTCTCCCCGTCCGCGACCTCGAGCACGAGTTCGTCGTGGACCTGCAGCAGGATCCGGCTCTTGAGCTTCGCCTCGACCAGCGCGCGGTGGACGTTGAGCATCGCGACCTTGATGATGTCGGCCGCGCTGCCCTGAATGGGGGCGTTGAGCGCCATCCGCTCGGCCATCTCGCGGCGCTGGCGGTTGTCGCTGTTGAGGTCCGGCAGGTAGCGGCGGCGCCCGAAGACCGTTTCGGTGTAGCCGTTCTTCGCCGCGACGCCGACGACCGAGTGGAGGTAGTCGCTGATGCCGCCGAAGCGGGCGAAGTAGGCCTCCATCTGCTCCTTGGCTTCTTCGGTGGAGATCCGCAGCTGCTGCGAAAGCCCGTACGCCGACAGCCCGTACGCGAGGCCGTACGACATCGCCTTGACGCGGTAGCGCAGCTCCGGCGTGATCTCCTCCGGCGGCAGGGAGAACGCCCGCGACGCGACGAACGTGTGCAGGTCCTCGCCGGAGTTGAACGCCTCGATGAGGCCTTCGTCCTGCGAGAGGTGCGCCATGATCCGCATTTCGATCTGGCTGTAGTCCGCGGTCATCAGCTCGGTGAAGCCCTCGCCGACGACGAAGGCGTCGCGGATGCGGCGGCCTTCCTCGGTGCGGACCGGGATGTTCTGCAGGTTCGGCTCGGTCGAGGACAGCCGCCCGGTGGCCGCGATCGTCTGCAGCAGCGTGGTGTGGATGCGGCCGTCGTCGGCGACGGACTTGATCAGGCCCTCGACCGTGGTGCGCAGCTTCGTCGCGTCCCGGTGCTCCAGCATGTGCTGCAGGAACGGGTGCTCGGTCTTCTCGAACAGGCCCTGCAGCGCCTCGGCGTCGGTGGTGTAGCCGGTCTTGGTGCGCTTGGTCTTCGGCATACCGAGCTCGTCGAACAGCACGACCTGCAGCTGCTTCGGCGAGCCGAGGTTGATTTGCTTGCCGATCACCGCGTACGCCTCTTCGGCGGCCTGCGTGACCCGCGAAAGGTAGTGCGCCTCCAGCGAAGTCAGCTGCTCGAGGTCGACGGCGACCCCGGCGATCTCCAGCTCGGTGATCACTTCCAGCAGCGGCAGCTCCAGTTCGGCGAGCAGCTTCGCGCCGCCGATCTGCTCGAGCTCCTTCTCGAGCGCGCCGGCCAGCTCGAAGATCGCGCGGGCCTTGACCAGGTCGTCCTGGATCTCCTTCTGCTCCAAGCCTTCCGCGCCGCCGTCGAGCAGTGACAACTGCCCGTCGCCGCCGTCGGTTTCCGAGCGCAGCTCGCGGTGCAGATAGCGCAGCGCGAGGTCGTCCAGCTCGAACGTGCGCTGCCCCGGCCGCACCAGGTAGGCGGCCAGCGCGGTGTCCATGGTGAGTCCGGCGAGTACCCAGCCGCGGGCACGGATCGCGTGGAGCGGGACCTTGAGGTCGTGGCCGGTCTTGCGGATCGCCGGGTCGGCGAGCCACGCGGCGAGGGCCGCGTCGTCGGCCTGGTCCATCGCGGTGACGTCGACGTACGCGCCTTCGCCGTCGGCCGTCGCGAAGGCGACCGCGCGCAGGTCGGACCGGACCGAGGTGCCCACCGCGCGGAAGGACAGGGCCACCGGCCCGCCCGCACCCGCGTGCGCGGTCAGCCATGCGCCCAGCGCCCCGGGCGCGAGCGCGTCACCGGAGACCTCGAAGCCTTCGTCGGCCTCCGGCTCGGCGCTCTGCAGCGTCGCGAACAGCCTGTCGCGCAGGACGCGGAACTCGAGCTCGTCGAACAGCGCGTGCACGGCTTCGCGGTCCCACGGGCGCAGTTCCAGCCCGGTCGGGGCGATCTCCAGGTCGAGGTCGCGGACCAGCTGGGTGAGCTGGCGGTTGAGGGTCACCGAGGACAGGTGCGCCCGCAGCGCGTCCCCGACCTTGCCCTTGACCTCGTCCACGCGGTCGATGAGGTCGTCGAGCGAGCCGAACTGCTTGATCCACTTGGCCGCGGTCTTCTCACCGACACCCGGGATGCTGGGCAGGTTGTCCGACGGGTCGCCACGCAGCGCCGCGAAGTCCGGGTACTGCCGTGGGGTGAGCCCGTACTTCTCTTCGACGGCGTCCGGGGTGAACCGGGTCATCTCCGAGACGCCGCGCTTCGGGTACAGCACGGTGACCTGCTCGGTGACCAGCTGCAGCGCGTCGCGGTCGCCGGTACAGATGAGCACGTCGAAGCCGTCCGCCGTCGCCTGTGTCGTGAGCGTGGCGATGATGTCGTCGGCCTCGAAGTTCTCCTTGACCAGCGACGGGATGCCGAGCACGTCGAGAACCTCCTTGACCAGGTCCACCTGGCCGCGGAACTCGTCCGGCGTCGCGCTGCGGTTCGCCTTGTAGTCGGCGAACGTCTCCGAGCGGAACGTCTTGCGCGAGAGGTCGAACGCCACCGCGAGGTGGGTCGGCGCTTCGTCGCGCAGGAGGTTGATGAGCATCGAGGTGAAGCCGAAGACCGCGTTCGTGACCTGACCGGTCTTCGTCTTGAAGTTCTCCGCGGGCAGGGCGAAGAACGCGCGGTAGGCCATGGAATGACCGTCGATCAGCAGCAGCTTCGGCCGCTCGGCGGTGGCGGTGGTTCCTGTGGCGTTGGCAACGGTCGTCTTCTCACTCGGGCTCACGAGGCCGAGTCTAGGCTGAGGGTCCGACACTCTTACGTGTCGCATAGGAAGAGGAGCTTTGCGTGACCGACGGTGCCGTCCCCATTGACGTGGACCGGTTGTCCGGCATCGACCCGGCGGCCGCGGACCAGCAACTGAACGACAAGATCGGGATGCAGCTGATCGAAGCGACCGCCGAGCGCGTGATCGGCACGATGCCGGTCGAGGGCAACCTCCAGCCGTACGGGCTGCTGCACGGCGGCGCGAACGCCGTGCTCGCCGAGGCGCTGGGCTCGACGGTCGCCGCGCTCAACGCCGGCCCCGGCCGGGCGGCGATGGGGCTGGAGCTGTCCTGCACGCACCACCGGGCCGTACGCTCGGGCAAGGTGACCGGGGTGGCGACCCCGCTGCACGTCGGCCGCGGCACGATCACCGCGGAGATCGTGCTGACCGACGACGAAGGCCGCCGCACCTGCACCGCGCGGCTCACCTGCGTGGTCCGGGACCGGCCGCCGGGCGCCTGAGCTCCGTGGACCTCGACGTCGCCCAGGTGCGGGCGTTCGTGGTGACCGCGGAGCAGCGGCACTTCGGGCGAGCCGCCCAGTCCTTGTTCCTCACCCAGCAGGCGTTGTCGAAGCGGATCCGGAAGCTCGAAGACGCCCTCACGACGCCGTTGTTCCTGCGCACGCCCCGCTCGGTCGAGCTCACCGCCGACGGCGAGCGGTTCCTCCCGCACGCCCGCGAGCTGGTGCGGGTGGCCGACGCCGCGGTGGCCGCGATGGGCGCCGAGGACCGGCCGCTGCGCCTCGACCTCGTCGACCACCGGCTCTCCCCCATGTTCCTGCTCCGCCGGCTGGCCGCGCACGAGCCGGGGCTGCGCATCGAGCGGGTGGCCGGCCGCGGGTTCGCGAACGCGATCGACCCGCTGCTGTCCGGGGAACTCGACGCCGCCTTCGGCCGGGTGTCCGGCTGCGGCCGGCCGCTGCCGGACGAGCTGGAGCACCGGCCGGTCCGGCTCGAGCCGCTGGTCGCTCTGCTCGCACCGGAGCACCCGCTGGCCGTGCAGGACGTGCTGCGCCTCGGCGAGCTGCACGCGGACGGGATCTGGCTGCCCGGCCTCGGCGGCCCGGCCGAATGGCTGTCCTACCTGAGGGAGCTGTGCGAGGAGTTCGGCGTGCCGATCGACGACTCCGGCGTCAGCTACGACCTGCGGCACACGCTCGAGCAGACGCGCTACGGCAAGCGGCGCGTCACCCTGGCCGGCGCCGACATGGAGCTGGCGCCCGACCTGAAATTGAAGGTGCTGCCGTTCGAGCCGGCTCCGCTGTTCCCGTGGTCGCTGGTCTGGCGGCGGGGCAAGGCGCACCCGGCGTTGCGGCGGCTGCTGGCCGTGGCCGGGCGCACCAGCCGCGAAGAGGACTGGTGCGCCTACGACCCGGAGCACGCCTGGCTGCCGTCGGACGACGTCAGCCTCGCAACCGCCGCGCGAACCACCCGGTGAACGCGGTGTCGACGCGGGCCGCGGCCGGCGTGCCCGGCGGGAACTCGTGCGCCATCCCGTCGACCGTGACCAGCTCGGCTCCCAGCTTCGCGTGCAGCGCCTCCGCGGGCTCGCGCACGGCGATGTCGTCGTCCGCGCCGGCGACCAGCAGCAGCGGCGCCGTCAGCTCGGCGGCACGGTTCACGTAGTCGTAGCGCGCCGCGACCGCGCGGGACCGCTCGGTCCACGCGTACGGCACGCCGAAGCGCCGTTCGTTGGCGGCGATCATCGGGGCGAGCTGGACGACCGGGCTGACCACCGCCGCGGCCGCGATCCCGGCGTCACCGCGAGCCAGCACCTCCAGGGCCACGATCGCCCCGGCCGAGCCGCCGAACACCCCGAGCGGCCCGGTCGCGCCGGGCAGCCGGTCGCGCAGTTCGGCCAGCGCGGCCGGGAACTCGCCCGCCGCCTGCTCGGTCACCGGCTCGAAGACGTTCAGGACGGCGTCCTCGCTCGCCCGCCGGAAGACCTCCTGGTGGCCGCCCTCGGGCAGCCGCGCCCCGGAGAGCGGGAGCCCGAAGTACACGCGCCAGGCCTGCAGGCCGGCCATCGGGACGGCCTCCGCCATGGCCTGTTCACTGGCCGGAACGTCCATCAGGTGCCAGCCCGCCACCAGGGCCGCCGGCTTACCAGGGTCCGCCGGCGGCATCGCCACGAACGGCACCCCGGCCGCGGTGCCCTCGACCATCTCGCTCATCCCGTCTCCTTGTCTCTGGGTTGCCTCCAGCCAACCGCCGGGGACGGGAGCGGGTCCAACAGCTGTTCCGGCGCCCACGACAACCGTTGGTTGTGACGCCCGGGCCCGGGCGGGCGGCCTTTCGGGCAGACCTGAACAAGGGGTGGTCCGTTCGGCCGCCCGAACCGGACGTAAGGTGCATCCCTACGGCGGTGCCCGTACCTCCCGCGACCCCGTCAGGGTGAACAGCGGCTCATCGGGAAACCGATCACGGTTCCCTCGCCAAAATGGGCGATGACATACTGGTGAAACATCGCTGTCACCCATTCGCATAACGGGCGCCGATACTTAGCATCGCTGCGTGACCAGCAGCGCGCTGTGAGGAAACGTCGTTCGCCTTTTCGTGCAATTCGTGTCGGTTGCGATCGTCACGATGTGGACACAGAGTAGTGAGGCCGCCTGTGCACAAGACGGGCGAGAGGGATATCTTCCTGCCCTAACCTAGCCCCTGTGTCGGGGGCAACGCCTACCCGGCGGCTGGTTGGTCATGGGAGGTAGTCGGTGTCAGGAGTGCGTTTTGGACGGGTTCTCGCCCTCGCGGCGGCGACGTCGCTCGCGCTGGCGGGCTGCGCTGGTGGCAGCTCGTCCAGCGGCAGTGGTGACGGCAGCACGCTGAAGATCGGGTTCATGGGTGACCTGACCGGGGAGAACTCCGGGATCGTGATCCCGCCCAACAACGGCGCCAAGCTCGCCATCGACGAGTACAACGCCACGAACCCCAAGGTCAAGCTCGAGCTGAAGAACTACGACAGCCAGGGCAAGCCCGACCAGGCGACCTCGCTGATCACGACGGCGATCGGCTCGGACAAGATCACCGCGCTGATCGGGCCGGCGTTCTCCGGCGAGTCGAAGGCCATCGGCGGCCAGCTCGAGCAGAACAAGATCCCGAGCGTCTCGCCGTCGGCGACCAACCCGGGCCTCGCGAAGAACAACTGGGCCTACTGGCACCGCGTCGTGGCGAACGACGACGACCAGGGCCCCGCCATCGCGAACTTCCTGATCACGGCGAAGTCGCCGAAGAAGGCGTTCGTCATCTCGGACGACCAGGAGTACAGCGTCGGCCTCGCGGACGCGTTCCAGAAGACCTTCAAGGACAAGGGCGTCGCGGTCGAGACCGACAAGTTCCCGAAGGACGCGCCGGACTACTCCTCGACCGTGCAGAAGGTCAAGGCGGCCAACCCGGACATCATCACCTTCGGTGGCTACTACGCGCAGGGCGGCCCGCTGCTCAAGCAGCTGCGTGACGGCGGCGTGAAGGCCATCTTCGCCACCGGTGACGGTTCGCTCGACCCGCAGCTGGTCTCGGGCGCGGGTGCCGCGGCCGCCGAAGGCGCGGTCATCGGCTGCCCGTGCAACATCCCGGACGCGAGCACCCCGAGCGACTTCGCCACCAAGTACAAGGCGAAGTACAACGTCGACCCGGCGATCTACGCCACCGAGGGTTACGACGCGGCGACCGCCATCATCAACGCGGTCAAGGCCGGCAACACCACCGGCGAGACGATCAACAACTTCTTGAAGACCGAGGACTTCAAGGGCGTCTCGAAGCAGATCAAGTTCAAGGCGAACGGTGAGCCCGAGACCGCCGCGATCAACGTCTACCAGGTCGTCGGCGGCGTCATCAAGAACCTCGGCGCGTCGACCGAAGCCAAGATCACCGGCTGACGAAACAGGAATTGCACTCGACGGGAGCGGGGGTGCTGTGGTCACCACAGCACCCCCGCTCCCGGCCCGTATCCCCTGTACTCGCCCTGTCTCGTAAGGCGCACACGTCATGTTGCAGACCCTGCAAGACCAGTTCCTCGGCAGCACCATCGGCGGACTGGTTCTCGGCTCCATCTACGCCCTCGTCGCCCTCGGCTACACAATGGTCTACGGCGTCCTGCGGCTGATCAACTTCGCCCACTCCGAAATCTTCATGATCGGGACGATGACGTCCCTGTTCATCCTGGCCAGCATCGCCACCTCCGGCAACATCGTGGTGGGCCTGGGCGCGATGATCCTGCTCCTGCTCGCACTCATGCTCGCCTCCGCGGCCGTGTCCGGCGGCTCCGCCGTGGTGCTGGAGCAGGTCGCCTACCGGCCGCTGCGCAAGCGCGGCTCGTCGAAGCTCGCGGCACTGATCTCCGCGATCGGCGCGTCGATCTTCCTGCAGGAACTCTTCGCGCTGGTGATCATCCCCAACGTCTTCGAAAAGTCGGGCCGGGTCCCGCAGAACGCGCCGCGGTTCGTCGACCGCGACACGCTGTTCCCGGTCGGCAACGCCGTCGTCCGCACCGACCAGGTCCTGGTCATCATCGGCGCGGTGCTCGTCATGGTGGTGCTGGACCAGCTGGTGCGCCGCACCCGCATCGGCCGCGGCATCCGGGCGACCGCCCAGGATCCCGAAGCCGCCGTGCTGATGGGCGTCTCGATCGACCGCATCGTGCGGATCACCTTCCTGCTGGGCGGCGCGATGGCCGGGGTGGCCTCCGCGCTCTACCTGATGGAACTCGAGAACACCGGCTACCGCGTCGGTTTCGTGCTCGGCATCAAGGCGTTCACCGCGGCCGTGCTCGGCGGTATCGGCAACCTGCGCGGCGCGCTCCTCGGCGGCATCGTGCTCGGCCTGGTCGAGAACTGGAGCGCGATCTTCCTCGGTTCCGAGTGGAAGGACGTCACGGCCTTCGTGGTCCTCGTGCTCGTGCTCATGTTCCGCCCCACCGGCATTCTCGGTGAATCTCTCCAGCGAGCTCGCGCATGAAAGGCGACGGTGTGACTACCCAGGAAGACACTCGCCGCTCGTTCCAGCCGATCAACGGCGCGCGGGACTGGTGGCAGCACGCTCCGATGTGGCAGCGCTATCTCGTCTACATCGCCCTGCTCGTGTTCGCGCTGATCCTCCCGGCACCGTGGATCGGCTCGTTCATGTCGCCCGCATCGGACTGGACGAGCGTCCTGATCTTCCCGATCGGGACCTACATCCTGCTGGCGATCGGCCTGAACATCGTGGTCGGCCTGGCCGGCATGCTGGACCTCGGGTTCGTGGCGTTCTTCGCGATCGGCGCGTACACGGTGGCGATCTTCGGCACGAAGTTCGGCTGGAACGTGTGGCCGACGATCCTGGTCGGGGTCGTGCTCGCCGCGGTGTCGGGCGTCATCCTCGGCGCCCCGACCCTGCGGCTGCGCGGTGACTACCTGGCGATCGTCACCCTCGGGTTCGGTGAGATCGTCCGCATCACGGCGAACAACACGAACGGCATCGGCGGTGCCCGCGGTATCACCAACATCCCGCACCCGTCGCCGATCTTCGGCATGGAGTTCCTGCTCGACCCGGCGCCGTACTACTACCTGATCCTGGTCGCGATCGTGCTGGTGATCGTGTTCTCGGTGCGGCTGCAGAAGAGCCGCGTCGGGCGCGCGTGGGCCGCGATCCGCGAGGACGAGGACGCCGCCGAGCTGATGGGCGTGCCGACGTTCAAGTTCAAGCTGCTCGCCTTCGCGATCGGCGCGATGATCGGTGGCTTCGCGGGCGGCATCTACGCCAGCAAGGCCGTGTTCATCGCCCCGGACAACTTCCCGTTCATCCTGTCCGCGACGATCCTCGCCGCGGTCGTGCTGGGCGGGGCGGGCAACCTGCCCGGCGTCATCCTCGGCGCCTTCCTGGTGGCCTGGATCCCCGAGCGCCTCCGGTCCGTCGAATGGCTGAAGCACCTGCTCGGCGACAAGGACCCGGCGGAGTTCCGGATCCTGCTGTTCGGCGCGGTCCTGGTGCTGATGATGGCACTGCGGCCCGAAGGCATCCTGCCCTCACGACAACGAAAAGCCGAGCTACGGGAAGGCACCGGCGGCATGGGCTCGCTCGGTGCCGAAGTGGCCGGACCCGACACCGAAGCCGCGGCGGAGGTGGCCAAGTGACTCCCTTGCTCGAGTTCGACAACATCACGATGCGCTTCGGCGGTGTCACCGCCCTGCGCGAAGTGAACGTCTCCATCAACGAAGGCGAGATCTTCGCGCTGATCGGCCCGAACGGCGCCGGCAAGACCACGGTGTTCAACGTGGTCACCGGCGTCTACCAGCCGACCGAGGGCCAGGTGCGCTTCGACGGCGACCGCATCGACGGGATGAAGCGCTTCCAGGTCACCAAGCGCGGCATCGCCCGGACGTTCCAGAACATCCGGCTGTTCCACAACATGTCGGCGATCGAGAACGTCATGGTCGGCGCGGACGCGCACCACAAGACCGGCGCGATCGGCGCGGTGCTCGGCCTGCCGTGGCACCGCAAGGAGGAGAAGCGCGGCCGCGAGCGGGCGCGTGAGTTGCTCGACTTCGTCGGCATCGGCAAGGTGGAGCACGAGACCGCGAAGAACCTCTCCTACGGCGACCAGCGCCGGCTGGAGATCGCGCGGGCGCTGGCGACCGACCCGAAGCTGCTGCTGCTCGACGAGCCCGCGGCGGGCATGAACCCGGCGGAGAAGAACGCCCTGCAGGTGCTGATCCGCAAGATCCGGGACGACGGCCGGACCGTGCTGCTCATCGAACACGACATGGGCCTGGTCATGCACATCAGCGACCGGCTGGCCGTGCTCGACTTCGGGCAGAAGATCGCGGAAGGGCTCCCTCAGGAAGTGCAGACCAACCAAAAGGTCATCGAGGCGTACCTGGGGGTGGCGGAAGATGCTTCTTGAGGTCGAGGACATCAACGTCCACTACGGCAAGATCGCTGCCCTCAAGGGCATGAGCATCCAGGTCGACGAGGGCGAGATCGTGTCCCTGATCGGCGCCAACGGCGCCGGCAAGACCACGACGCTCAAGACGATCTCGGGTCTGCGTCCGCTCACCAGCGGCCGGATCCTGTTCAACGGCCAGGACATCTCGAAGACCCCGGGGCACAAGCGCGTGCTGCTCGGGATCGGCCAGTCGCCCGAGGGCCGGGGCGTGTTCCCCGGCATGACGGTGCAGGAGAACCTCCTGATGGGTGCCTACACCCGCAAGGACGATCTCACCGCCGACCTCGACGAGGTCTACGAGCTGTTCCCCCGGTTGAACGAGCGCCGGACGCAGTTCGGCGGCACGATGTCGGGCGGCGAGCAGCAGATGATCGCCATCGGCCGGGCACTGATGACGAAGCCGAAGGTGCTGCTGCTCGACGAGCCGTCGATGGGCCTGGCGCCGATGCTGATCGCGCAGATCTTCGACATCATCCGGGAGATCAACAAGCGCGGGACGACGGTGCTGCTGGTCGAGCAGAACGCCCAGCAGGCGCTGAAGCTGTCGGACCGGGCGTACGTGCTCGAGACGGGCCGCGTGGTCAAGAGCGCCCGCGGCGCCGATCTGCTGGACGACCCGCAGGTCCGGGCCGCCTACCTCGGTGGCGACCTCGGCGTCTGAGTTGTGTCATGGGAAGGGCCCGGCTTCTTCGGCCGGGCCTTTCTCATAGCTTGATGTCGGTGCCGACGAGGTTCTTCATGTCGGTGATGCTCGGGCCGCCGAAGGCCCGGAGCGTGACCGGTTTCCGGTCCTTGGGGATGTCCCAGTAGAGGTCGAACTCGACGCGCACGCCGTGCCCGAGGTCGAACTGGGCGGGCTGGCGCTTGATGATCATGGCCTGCTCTTCGGGCGGGTGCGCGACGCCTTGGTCGTCGACGAGCAGCTGCCGCTTGGTGTCGAACAGGACGCTGGAGGTGCCGGTGTTGGTGACGACGAGCCGCACCCGCACGAACTGGCCCTTGGCGGGGAACTCGGTGTGACTCCCGGTGATGCTGGGCAGCCCGGCCGCCAGGCCGAGGAGGGTGAACTCGGTGTCACCGTTCTTGGCGGGCGGCAGCTCGAGCGCGGTCTCGTCGGGCCGCACCTGACGCGGCGGCAGCTCGTAGGTGGCCGGCGCGGGCGTGCTGGGCTGTTCGGCCGCTGCGCAGCCGGCTGCCAGTGCGAGAACGACGACGGCCAGCAGGCGGAGTTTCACCAGGGTGATTCTGCCTGCCGGCCGTCGTATCGGGCTAGCTTCCGATGCTCTCGACGACGGCTTCGGCAACGGCCTTCATGGTGGTCCGCCGGTCCATGGCGGTGCGCTGGATCCACCGGAAGGCATCGGGCTCGGTGAGCCCCTGGCGGCTCATCAGCAGGCCCTTGGCGCGGTCGATGACCTTCCGCGTCTCGAGCCGGTCGGTGAGCCCGGCCACCTCGGCCTCGAGTGCCTGCAGCTCGGAGAACCGGCTGACGGCGAGCTCGATGGCGGGCACGAGGTCCCGCTTGGCGAAGGGCTTGACGAGGTAGGCCATGGTCCCGGCATCCCTCGCCCGTTCGACGAGGTCACGCTGGCTGAAGGCGGTGAGGATGACGACGGGCGCAATCCGGTCACCGGTGATCTTGGCCGCGGCCTCGATCCCGTCCAGCTTGGGCATCTTGACGTCGAGGATCACGAGATCGGGTTTGAGGTCGGTGGCGAGAGAGATGGCCTGCTCGCCATCCCCGGCCTCCCCGACGACTTCATAGCCCTCTTCACGCAGCATTTCCACAAGATCAAGCCGGATGAGAGCCTCGTCTTCCGCGACGAGCACCCGACGCTGCGGCACGGTGGCGGCACCGTTGGCCTCGGTAGCCTGATCGGTCACCGGGGTCCTCCTGAAGGCTCGGCGGGGCGTTGACGTCTCGCGGCGTTCCGCGAACCTGAAGCCTACCGGGAACGATCCAGAAGCAGAGATGGCGTTCACCACGTAGTGGCGGGCGACACTCGCTTGTTCGTGCCCGCCCCGAAGGCGGGCGGGGTCCGGTGATCCCGTAGAGTCACGACGTCACGCCCCCGTAGCCCAACTGGCAGAGGCAACGGATTCAAAACCCGTCCAGTGTGAGTTCGAATCTCACCGGGGGCACAGTGACCCACCAGCACAGAACGGCCCCTGACCAGGCGTTATCCGGTCGGGGCCGCTCTCGTCTGGTCCGGGGCTGTCCGGCCGTCTACGGCCCTCCACCCCCCATGCGCCCCCAGCTTCCGGCCGTCAGCTCTCCCAGCCCAGGGCCTTCTCGATGCGGTCGTGGGCGGCCGACTCCAGGCCGGCGATCACCTTGGCGTAGAGCTGATGCAGCACCGCGACGGAGTGGCCGGCCCACTCCGCGCACTACGTGGACGACACCCCAGCGGCCAGCCAGGTGGACACACAGGCGTGCCGGAGGTCGTATGAACGCTTCGCAAGCGGCGAGGCGTACTCGTCCTCTGAGAGCGCGCCTTTCCGTGCCCTGTCCCCACATGCGGCCGATCGTGGACTCGGCGAGGTCTCCCCCAGTCAGGTTCCGGAACAGCCGTCCGTCGGCCGCCGCGCCGAGCGTGGTCAGGTGCGTGCGCAGGATCGCCGTCAGCGGAGGTAGCGACGGCGCTGCGCGGACTTCTCCCTTTCCCCGTTGCTTGAGCTGTCGGCGGTCTCGACGTTCGCCGCTGTCCGTCCAGGCCGCGCCGGTGATCGGCGCGGTCTCCGACGACAACAGCTCGCCCCACCCTTCCTCGGGGAGCTGCAAGTCCGACTTGCGCAGCCCTAAGCTGACCATCGTGAGCTGGAGCGAAGACGGAACGACCGATCTTCCTCGCTTGCCGTCACCGCTTCACGAGCTGCCGGACGAGCGGCTCGAACGCCACGGCGTCCACCTCCAGCTCAAGCGGGACGACCTCATCAACCCGGAAATACCCGGCAACAAATGGCGCAAGCTTCGCTACAACCTCCAGACCGCCCAGGAACAGGGCTGCACCAGGCTCCTGACCTTCGGCGGCGCGTACTCGAACCACATCCGCGCAACAGCCGCCGCCGGGCGGCGATGGGGCTTTGACACGGTCGGCGTCATCCGAGGTGAAGAGCACAAGCCACTCAACGACTCCCTTGCCTACGCTGCTGAATGCGGCATGACCCTGACCTACCTGGACCGGACGACGTATCGCCGCAAGACCGAGCCCGATGTACTCGCGGCCCTCGCCCGGCAGTTCGGCCCCTACTACGTCCTGCCCGAAGGCGGCAGCAACGGCCTGGCGGTACGAGGCACCGCCGAACTGGTCGACGAGATCACCACGGAATTCGACGTCATCTGCTGCGCCACCGGGACGGGCGGCACGCTCGCCGGCATCGCATCCGGCCTGTCCGGTCCACAACGAGCGCTCAGCTTCGCAGTCCTCAAAGGCGCACAGTTCCTGGAAGAGGAGGTCCGCCGGCTTCAACGGGAGGCATACGGAACGGCCACCACGAACTGGACAGTCGACCTCGGCTTCCATTTCGGCGGCTACGCGAAACGCAACACGGTGCTCGACGACTTCGTCATCGACTTCACCGAACGCCACGGCGTCACCCTCGACTGGGTCTACGAGGCGAAGATGATGTACGGAATCTTCGCCCGAACAGAAGCAGGCGACTTCCCGCCAGGTACCAGGATCATCGCGGTGTTGAGCTAGCGCTACGCCTTGCCGTGGTAGGCCTGCCGGGTGGCCGGTGAGGTGTCGGTCTCACACCGCTCCAGACGCCATTCGCCGCTGTTGATGGCGAAGTCCCGCCCGAACCCGAGCCACATCCCGCTCATCCGGCGCCCCGCCGGATCAATCACCATCTGTAGCGTGCCGTGGTACGAGGCTCCTTTGTAATAACCGGTCGGTGAAGTTTCCTCACGCCACGTGCCGGTGGCGACCGCCATATCCCTGCTCAGCTCCAGCCGCAGGCACGAGCCGGTCGAATGGGGCAGACTCTGCCCAGCCAGCCGGCCGCCGTGCGCACGCAGCACGACGTAGTGCGCCCCAGTGAGCACCTTGCGACGGCCGGAACTCGGGTACTTGTACTGACTGTGCCAAATTCCGGACAGGTCGGTCCCTGCCTCGGACTTGAAGAATAACAACAATACAATCGGTGACTGTTCAGGTCGTTTAGATAGTTGTTGGCAGCCAGGGGCCTTCCGCACCTGGACCGGAACCACCCCCGACAACCTCCGGACCTCAGCCACCGCCGGAGCCTGAACGGAGCCGCCGAGGACTTCGTCGACGACGGCGCCGCTCGTTACCTTGTGCCGCAGCGCAAAGGCACGCTGTTTCCCGCGATCGCGCGGTGTCGAGCCGGTCCGCGCTGTCGTGACTGTGCGGTGTGGCTCGTCGCGATGATCAACTGCGCGCCCTCGGGGCGGCGGAGACGGCGGAGACGGCGGTCAGCAGGGTTTGTCGATCCAGGCGCCCGGCGTCAACGTCGACCTGCTCAAATACCGCGATCCAGATACGGAGGCCGGACGGCTTCGCAGTTGGCCGCCGCGAGCGCGCGAATGTGGTTCAGCCGCGAGGGGCAGCGCCGTGGAGGAGGGTGTCGATGACGAGTTCGGCCAGTGCGTCCGGGTCCTGTGCCGCGGGGTCCTGGTCGGCGCCGGGCCGGTTGAGGGCTTCGCTGAGGAGGGCGTAGTACACCTGCCGGGTCCACTCCAGGTCCGCGTCCGGGGCAAGGAGTCCCTCGTGCTGCGCCCGGTTCAGGAGCCGGACGGTGTGGCCGTCGATTTCCGCCCAGAGAGCCGCCGCGGCGCTGGTGTGGGCCGTGGCGTGGCTGAGGGTGAAGCGCCAGGTGCTCTTGACCCGCATCACGTTCGCCGTCACCCGGTACAGCGCCACGAGCGCGGGGGCGGAGTCCGGCCTGGCTTCCTCGATCGCGTCGATGAGTTGCTGCTTCGCCGAGACGGCGAGTGCCTCCAGGAGCGCCTGCCGGCTCGCGAACCGGCGGTGCACGGTGATCCTGGTCAGCCCCGCCGCTTCGGCGATTTGCTCCATCGAGGCGCCGGCGTCCTCGGCGAGGACCCGCTCCGCCGCCTCCAGGATCGCGCGCACACTGCGCTCGGCATCCGCCCGCAGTGCTCGGCCCATGACTGTCTCCTGTCTTGTTCGCTACCAGTCGCCCCGCACAGAGGATACGTCAACGGTACGTGTACCCGCCTATCTGATACTTGCCTGTTGCCGATAGTCAGACTAGGTGATACGTTTCTGAAACAGATCAGCGTACGCCGGGAATCCTGGCTCGATCCAAGGAATTGCCATGCCTTCAACCAAACTTCGCGCCGGCTTCTCCCGGCGCACCGTCGTGGCGCTGGCCGCGATGTCGATCGCCGCGGCCGTCGCCGGTGCGGCACCGAGCGCGGCGACCGCCGTGAGCAGCGGCAACGCCGTCGCCCAAACGAAGAACACCGTGAGCGCCGCCACCGCGCCCAACCTGCGCGTCACCGCCGCCACCGGCGTCACCTACCAGTACCGCCGCTTCGGCCACCCCGCCACCGCCGGCGTTCCTCTGGTCTTCTTCCAGCACTACCGCGGCACCCTGGACAACTGGGACCCCCAGCTGATCGACACCATCGCCGCCCGGCGCGAAGTCATCCTCGTGGACAACGTCGGCGTCGGCGGCTCCACCGGGACCACCCCCGGCACCATCCAGCAGATGAGCCTGGACGCCATCGCCTTCATCGACGCGCTCAAGCTGCCCCGTTACGACCTGCTCGGCTTCTCGCTCGGCGGCCAGGTCGCCCAGGAGGTCGCCCTGCGCCGCCCCTGGCAGGTCCGTCGCGTCGTCCTCGCCGGGACCGGCCCGCAGGGCGGGGTGGACCAGCGGGCGTCCGACCCCAAGGTGCTCCAGAGCGCCCTGGCGGACAACCCCGGTCCCGCCGACTTCCTCTTCCTGTTCTTCAAGAACACCGCCTCCAGCCAGGCCGCGGGCACCGCCTTCCTGCAGCGCCTCGGGCAGCGCACCACCGGCCACGACGCCCCCGCCAGCCTCGCCACCCGCGACGCGCAACTCACCGCGATGTCCGAGTGGGGCATCCCCGACAAGTCCAAGCTGGTGCGCCTCAATGCGCTCTTCCAGCCCGTCCTGGTCGCCGACGGCGACGGCGACATCCTGATGCCGCCCGCGAACTCCCGGCTGATGGCCAAGAACCTGCCCAACGCCCAGCTCTCCATCTACCCGGACGCCGGCCACGGGTTCCTCTTCCAGTACGCCGTCAAGTTCGGCACCGAAGTGAACACCTTCCTCGACCGCTGACCAGCCTGCGCCGTCGGACGCTGGCCGACGCCGACAGGCGCCGACCAGCAGCCGACGCGTTCGCGAACTACCCATCACCGCGACAGCCCTGCTCCAAGACCAGGGCTGTCGCCGTGCCCTGTCTCCCCTCGACGACACGGCGACAGCCCAGCCACCACAACGTCCTGTTCGGTCCGCGCGTGTCGATCTACACCAGCAACCACGCGGTGGACGCCGAGGACCGCGTGGCAGGCGGCTGCTACGCCCCGTGACAACGCCTGGCGGTCGTTGGTCGGCGCGGTCGGCCTGATCAGCACCTCGCGGGACTAGAAGCTCCGGCCCCGCCGCCGAATCGCCGGAACGCCACGACAGAGCCACCACCCCCATCCGGCCACCGTCCCGGCTCAGCCGTGCGGTCCTCCGCCGTGCAGCAACGTGTCGATGACGAGGATAGCCAGGGCGTCCGGGTCCTCCGTGGAGTCCTGCTTCTCGCCGGGCCGGTTGAGGGCTTCGCTGAGCAGGGCGTAGTACACCTGCCGCGTCCACTCCAGGTCCGTGGCCGGGTCGAGGAGCCCCTCGCGCTGCGCCCGGGCCAGAAGTTCCAGGGTGCCGGCGTTGATGTCGGCCCAGATGGCGGCGGCGTCGTCGCTGTGGGGCGTGGAGTGGGTGAGGCTGAACCGCCAGGCGCTCTTGACCCGCAGGACGTTCGCGGCCACCCGATACAGCGCAACGAGCGCGGGCGCAGAGCCCGGCCGGGCCGTCTCGATGGCCTCGGCCAGCTGGTGTATCGCCGAGACCGCCAGTGCGTCCAGGAGTGCCTGCCGGTTCGCGAACCGGCGGTGCACCGTGATCCGGGTCACCCCGGCAGCCTCGGCGATCTGCCCCATCGAGGTGCCGGCGTCGTCGGCGAGCACTCGCTCGGCTGCCTTCAGGATCGCGCGGACACTGCGCTCCGCATCTGCCCGCAGTGCTCGGCCCATGCTCGTCTCCTCTCTCGTCCACAGCTCCCCCGGTAAAGGATACGTAAGAGCTACCAGTATCCAGTTAATTGACTCAGACTTGGTTCAACTAACTTGACAACTGATACAGCGATGATACTGTTAGCGGCAGAGCGTTCGAGAGCGAACGCCAACCACTGAAGTCAGGAGCCCACGATGACGACGAACAAGCCGGTAGCCCTCGTGACGGGCGCGTCCTCCGGCATCGGCAAGGCCACGGCCCTCGCCCTGGTCGACGCCGGCTACGACGTGGTCGGCACCAGCCGCAACGCCGCGAAAGCCGCTCCCCTGCGCGGCGTGACGTTCATCGACCTCGACGTCGCCGACGACGACTCGGTCACCACCGCGGTCGGACAGGTCATCAAGCGATCCGGCCGGATCGACGTCCTGGTCAACAACGCCGGCTTCGGCTCCGGCGGCGCCGCCGAGGAAAGCTCCCTCGCCCAGGACCAGCGCGTCTTCGACATCAACGTCTTCGGCGTCCTCCGGATGACCAAGGCCGTCCTGCCGCACATGCGCGCCCAGGGCCGCGGGCGGATCGTCAACATCTCCTCCATCGTCGGGTTCATCCCGATGCCGTACATGGCCGCCTACGCCGCGTCCAAGCACGCCATCGAGGGCTACTCCGAATCCCTCGACCACGAAGTCCGCGAATACGGCGTCCGGGTCCTGCTCGTCGAACCCGCGTGGACCAACACCTCCTTCGAAGCCAACGCCACCCAGCCCGACCAGCCGCTGCCGGTCTACGCCGAACACCGGCGAGCCTTCGAACAGCAGATGGCCAAGGCGGTCAAGGACGGCGACGACCCCGCCACCGTCGCCAAGGCCGTCGTCGCGGCCGCGACCGACGCCAAGCCGAAGCTGCGCTACCCCGCCGGCGCCCAGACCGGACGCGTCTTCACCATGCGCCGCCTGGTCCCGTCGCGGATCTTCGACCGGCAGATCCGCAAGCTCAACGGCCTGCCCGCCTGACCCCGGAAAGGCTTCTGTGATGAGCACCTACCTGGCCGACACGGCCGAAAACCTGACTGTCGACGGACCTTCCGCGACGTTCACCTACCGGCGCTTCGGGCCGCGCGGCGGCGTCCCGCTGGTCCTGCTGAACCGGTTCCGGGGCACCATCGACTGGTGGGACCCGGAACTGCTGGAGCACCTGGCCGCCGAGCATGACGTGATCGTGTTCGACGACATCGGAGTCGGCTACAGCACCGGGACCCCGCGTGACTCCGTCGAGGGATTCGCCGACGGTGCCCTCGAGTTCATCGAGGCGCTCGGACTGTCGCAAGTGGACCTGCTCGGCTGGACCCTGGGCGGCATCGTCGCCCAGTACCTCAGCCGCCGCCGGCCCGAACTGGTCCGCAAACTGATCCTGGCGGCCAGCAACCTGGACGGCCAGGTACCGGGCGCCCCGGCGCCGGATCCGAAGGTCCGAGCCATCCTGGGCCGGCCCGAGGTCAGCGGGGACGACCTGGTGTACCTGTTCTTTCCCGACACCGACACCGGCCGCGCCGCCGGGCACGCCTACCTCGCCAGGGTCGCCGGCCGGCTGGCCACCGGGCGGCCCGAAGTGTCCGAGGCCGCGGGCGCGAATCAATTCACCGCCATAGGAAAGAGCGCGGGGATCCCGTTCGACCAGACGCGAGCGGACCTGGAAACCATCACCCAGCCCGTCCTCTACGCCACCGGCATGCGCGACGCGATGATCCCCGCCCTCAGCGCTTACGTCGCCACCCAGCACCTGGCCGACGCCACCCTCGTCATCTACAGCGATGCCGGCCACGCCTTCCTTTTCCAGCACGCCAAGGACTTCGCCACCCAGGTGACGCACTTCCTCGCCGGCTGACTCCAAAACAGGAGCGATTGTGGAATCGACCAGCGATCCGGCGCGCCGGGAGGTCACGCCACTGGAGTTGTTCTTCGACCTGGTCTTCGTCTTCGCGATCGGCCAGCTCTCACACCAGCTGCTGGCCCACCCGACGTGGACCGGCGCGGCGCAGACACTCGTGCTGTACCTCGCGGTCTACGCGGCCTGGGCGTACACCACCTGGGCGGCCACCCTGGTCCCGGCCGAGGACCCGCGGACCCGGCGGATGCTGCTGGCGGTGATGTTCGTGGGGCTGTTCATGAACGCCACCATCCCGCGCGCCTTCGACGACGCCGGGTGGGTCTTCGTCACCACCTTCCTGCTGATCCACCTCGGCCGGGCGGTGTGGCTGCTCACCGTCGGTCTCGATCGGGTCAACCAGGAGCATTTCGTCCGCGTCCTGATCTGGTTCGCCGCGGCCGCACCGTGGTGGCTGATCGGCGCGGCGGCCGGTGGCGGCGCGCGGCTCGCGTGGTGGGCCGCGGCGACCGTGGTCGAACTGGCCGGCACCTGGACGGCGCATCCCCTGCCCGGCCGCAGGCTGGACTCCCGGGACGTCACCTTCGCGGGCGGACACCTGCTCGAACGCGGCCGCCTGTTCATGATCATCGCGTTCGGCGAGACGATCCTGACCACCGGCACCGCGCTCACCACCGCGCCCTACGCACCGATGACCCTGCTGACCAGCAGCGTGGCATTGGCCGGCACGATCGCCTTGTTCTGGCTGTTCTTCAGCCGCTCCGAGCGCGTCGTGCGCCACTACCGGCAGACCGACGACCCGATCCGCGCCGGCCGCAGCGGCGTCCTCAGCCTCCTGATCTCCGTCGCCGGGATGATCGCCGCCGCCGTGGCCGACGAACGCGTCATCGCCCACCCCGCGGAGCACGCCGGCACCACCACGAACCTGCTGCTGTTCGGCGGGCCCGCCGTCTACATCGCCACCCAAACCTGGCACGGCGCAACCCTGTTCGACGACCTGCGCTGGTCACGAGCCATCGCACTGCTCGCACTGCTCGCCGGTGGCCTGAGCACCCCCGCACTGCCGGCGTACCTGGCCGCCGCCACCGCCGCCGCGATCGTCATCGCCCTGGTCGCCTTCGAACACCTGCGACCGCACACCTTTCCCTTCCAGCACACCAGGAGCACCCCATGACCGAGCACGGCATGTTCAGCATCACGACCGTGGCACCCAAGATCCGCCGGGTCACCTTCACCAACCCGCCGGTCAACGTCGTCGGCGCGGCCACCGTCACCCAGCTGCTCGACGTCGTCGACGAGCTCAGCCAGGACAAGGAAGTCCAGGTCGTCATCTTCGACAGCGGCACCCCCGGATACTTCTTCAACCACGCCGACCTCGCCGAAGTGCCCGAACTCCTGGCCCTGAACGCCGCGGACGGCACACCGACCTGGGTCGACCTCGTCACCCGCCTGACCAGCGCCCCGTTCATCAGCATCGCCGCCATCCGCGGCCGCACCCGGGGCGGCGGCGACGAAATCACCCTCGCCTTCGACCTGCGCTACGCCAGCCGCGAAAAGGCCGTCTTCAGCCAGCCCGAAGTCTCGATCGGCATCGTCCCCGGCGGCGGAGGCAGCGACCGCCTGGCCCGCCTCCTCGGCCGCGACCGCGCCCTCGAAGCGATCCTCACCAGCGAGGACTACGACGCCGAACGCGCCGAAAAGTACGGCTGGGTCACCCGCGCCGTCCCCGACGCCGAACTCGACGACCTCGTCAACGACGTCGCAGCACGCATCGCCTCGTTCGACAAGGCATCCGTCCTGGGCGCCAAGGCCCAGATCAACCGATCGACCCTGCCGCCGGTGGCCGACCTGCGCGCGTCCTGGGCGGAATTCGCCGAATCGGTCACCTGGCCGGGATTCCAGGCCCGCGTACCACGGCTCCTCAAGGCCATCGACGAAATCGGCCTCGACGAGATCGAACAAAACCTCGGCTACTACTCCGGCGTCATCAACCAGCAGGCCTAGCGCCCCGGCAGCGCACCTGCCGATCGCGATCGACGTCGCGGCTCCGGAGTCCGCGATCCCGCGCATCGAAGGCACGTGCGATGTCTTCCTGTCCTGCTACGTCTTCGAGCTGGTCCCGTCGCCGGAGTACGGGGAACGCCTGCTGCGCATCGCCCACGAAGTCCTCGCCCCGGGCGGGCTGGCCCTGATCCAGATCAAGTACTCCGACGGACGCTGGCGCACCCGGTCCCGCCGCCGCGCGTACCGCCGCGGGCTCGCCGAGATGACCACCTACCCGATCGACGAGTTCTGGCAGCTCAGCCAGCGGTGCGGGTTCGTCCCGAAGGCCGTCCACCTCGTGCCGCGCAACGAGCTCGACGAGCGCTACGCCTACTTCTTCCTCGCGCGTGAGCCCATCGAGCAGTTGGTAACGAAACCGTAACGCCGCCCTGCCGATGTGAACCGCTCGTCCGAATTGCCCGTTTTTGCCTACGTCGGGACCAGCGGCCGGAGGTCCGGACTTCCGGCCGCTCCCCGGGTCCCGCACGTCCGGACCGGACGTGTCGCCGGTTGCTGCCCGGGCCGCGCTTACCTTGCCGCGCCCGGAAAACCCGAACGAGGTGAACAAACTCCATGCCCCGAAACCCCGCCACGGGCCGCCATCGCATCACCCGCCGCACCAAGATCGCCACGCTCGGCATCGGCCTGGCCCTGGCCGCCGGTGCCTTGGTCGTCGCGGCCACCAGCGGCGGCACCGGCACCGCCGGAGCGTCCGAAGTGGACAAGTCGTTCTTCGTCGACATCACGAAGGTCCCCCAGGGCACGAACGTCAACCAGGCACTGCAACGCCAAGGCGCCCGCGGAACGTTCACCGTGGACTGCGGCCGCAACGAGAACCAGCACTTCAACCCCGACAACTTCATCGCTCAGCCCGGTGTCCGCAACGGCGCCGAGCACCTGCACGACTACGTCGGCAACCTTTCGACCAACGCCGACTCCACCAACGAGAGCCTCGCGAAAGCCGGTACCACCTGCAAGAACGGGGACAAGTCGACGTACTTCTGGCCGGTCGTGCGCATCGACACCGAGTCCGACGACGAAAACCCGCCCGCCAAAGACGTCTCCCGCGATCGCGAGCAGGCGAAACAGGAGAAGGCCGGGACGCAGGTCGACTGCCCCGACGTCGCCAGCAAGCTCGCCGACGTCCCCGACCAGGCCGACGCCGAGGTCGAGCGCAACCTCGACCTGCTCGACACCCAGGTCAAGGAGGCGAACGCGCGGATCGCGGGCGGGGATCTCAAGTCCGAACAGGACGTCCGCAACGCCGTGCTGAACCCGCTCGGCGACAAGCGGAAGGCGACCCTCGACCGCATCGCCATCGCCGTCGGCCGGACCGGAACGAAGCCGGCGGACCTCGGTGGCCTCGCGGCCTGCGCCCTGAAGAAGAACGGCCAAGGGGGCCTCGACAACGGCGGCGGCAACAGCAACGGCAAGCCCGCCGAACTGCCGGGCGTCAACGAGGACAACGAGATCGGCGACAACGAAGGCGAGATCCAGCGCGTCGAGCGGGCCGACCTGACGTTCACCAGCGGTGGCGCCCGCCGGGTCGTGGCGATGCCGCAGTTCCTGCGGATCCTCTACGGCGACGCCAAGCAGAGCACGAACGGGCCGGCCAACGCCCGGCCGAGCTGGACGTGCAGCGGGTTCGAGGACCGGCTGATCGACAAGTACCCGATCTGCCCCGAGGGCAGCAAGGTCAAGCGCGTCCACGCGTTCCCGAACTGCTGGGACGGCAAGAACATCGACAGCGCCAACCACCGCTCGCACATCGTGTTCTCCGACCGGCAGGGCCGCTGCCCGCAGGGCTTCGAGAACGTCCCGCAGCTGCGGATCACGCTGACCTACGACATCCCCCGGGACGTGCAGGTCACCGGCCAGTACAAAGTGGACGCCTTCGAACAGGAGAACCACGACCCGCGTTCGGACCACGACGACTTCGCCAACGTCATGGGCCAGCGCCTGATGAACCAGGTGGTCCGCTGCATCAACAGCGGCAAGCGCTGCTCACAGTGACCGTTCCGCGTGGGCCCGCGAACGGCGGGCCCACGCGGATACTATAGCGGGTAGTACGCGACTGATACGGTGGCGTCGTGACGGCGAACCGGCTCGGCAAGGTGCAGCAGGTTCTCCTGCTGTGCGCGCTCGCCGTGGGTGTCGTCGCGATGCACCACGTCGGGATGGCGAACGCCGCCGGTGGCACGGCGATGCACGCCATGTCCGTGGCCGGTCCGCCGGGGGTCGGCTCCCCGCCGGCGGCCGGCGCCGGCGACCACGAGCCGGGCATGCCGGACGGCCTGCACGACATCCTCCACCTCTGCCTGGCCGTGCTGTGCGCGGCCGGCGCACTTCTGCTGACCGTTGTCCTGTTCCTGGGTATCTCGTGGTTGACCACGACCTTCTCCCGGACAGCCGACTCCCGTGGCTCACCGAGCCGCGGCCGCCCGCCGGACCGAGGCGGCCGCGGCATCCTGACTTCTCTGTGCGTTCTGCGCACGTGATCGACCGGGTTCACCCGACCGTCGAATCACGCACATTCACAGAGAAAGATTTGTCATGCGCAAAAACCTCACCATCCCGGGCCTCGTGCTGGTCTCCGCCGCCCTGCTCGGCGCCTGCGGCAGCACCGACCCCATGCCCGGGATGAACTCCGGCTCACCGGCGCCTTCGTCGGCCCAAGCGGCCGCCGGGCACAACGCCGGCGACGTCACCTTCGCCCAGCAGATGATCCCGCACCACAGCCAGGCGCTCGACATGGCGAAGCTCGTCCCGTCGCGCAGCACGAACCCGAAGGTGCTCGACCTCGCGAGCCGGATCGAAAAGGCCCAGGGCCCCGAGATCAAGCAGCTGCAGGGCTGGCTGACGAGCTGGGGCGCCGCATCGACGGCGCCGTCGATGCCGGGCATGGACCACGACATGGCCGGCATGATGTCCGGCGACGACATGAAGCAGCTCGAGGCCGCCAAGGGCATTGAGTTCGACAAGATGTGGCTCGGCATGATGATCAAGCACCACCAGGGCGCCATCGACATGGCCAAGTCCGAGCTGGCCGAGGGCGGCAACGCCGATGCCAAGGCGCTCGCCCGGAAGATCATCGATGCCCAGCAGGCGGAAATCACCGAGATGCAGGGGCTGCTCACGCAGAGCTGATCGCCGGTCGCCGGGGCAGCGGACGGCTGCCCCGGCGACCAGCCGATCTCCGGCCGGCCGCGCCGCGGGAAGTATCCTGCCCACCGGAGGTGCCATGCTGGGTTTGGGCGAGCTCGAAGCGTCGGTGATGGACGTGCTCTGGGGCGCGGCGGAACCCCTGCGGGTCCGCCAGGTGCTCGACGAGCTGAACCAGCATCGCCACCTGGCGTACACGACGGTGATGACGGTCTTGGACAACCTGCACCGGAAGGGCTGGGTCGTCCGCGACCTCGAGAACCGCGCGTACCGCTACCGCGCGGTCACCACGCGGGCGGAAGCGACCGCGCAGAGCCTGCGGGAGGTGCTGGACTCCGTCGACGACCGCGAGTCCGTGCTGCTGCACTTCGTCAGCACCGTCACCGAAGAGGAATCCGACGTCCTCCGCCGGGCGCTGCGCCGGAAGCCGAAGAAGCGGTGATCCTCGCGGCCGCCCTGCTGCTCGGGACCCTCGCCGTCGGCTGGTGGTCCCCGTGGCTGCTGAGCAGGCTCGCCGCGCGGATCGACCCGAGGACGGCGATCGCCTGGTGGCTGCTCACCGCCGCCGGGATGGCCGGCGGAACGGTCGCCGGGGTGCTGCTCCTCGTCCTGCCGGGACACGGCCCGGCCGACGCGGTCCTCCGGCTGCTCCACGACTGCTGGGCCGCGGCCGACCACGACGACCTGCCGGCTCTCGACCCCGTCGCCGGGACGATCGCCGTCCTGGTCCTGGCCTTCGCCGTCGGCCGGCTGGCGACGACCTGGCTCGCGCGGCGCCGGCGGCGGGCCGTCCTGCACCAGCGCCACCTGACGGCGCTGCGGCTCGCCGGCACCCGCGACACCAGACCGGTGCCCACCCTGTGGCTGCCGGACGAACGGCCGATCGCCTACAGCCTCGGCGGCCGCCGGTCGCTGGTGGTCGCCAGCGACGGGCTCGCGGCGCGGCTGACGAAGCGCGAACTGGGCGCTGTGCTGGCGCACGAGCGCGCCCACGTCCAAGGGCGTCACCACCTGCTCACCAGCTGCGCGGAGGTCCTGGGCCGGACGCTGCGGTTCGTGCCGCTGATGCGCGAGCTGCCCGGGGCGACGCGGCTGCTCGTGGAACTGGCCGCCGACCAGGCGGCGGCCGCGCAGTGCGGCCGCGAGCCGCTCCGGTCGGCACTCCTGTCGATCCGGGCCGTGGACGGGCCCCGGCGCGCCCTCGCCATGGCGGGCGGCGACACGGCCATCCGCCTGAGCCGGCTCGAAACCGGCTCGTCGCCGGCCCCGCGGTCGATGACCGTCGCCGGCGGGCTCGCCGCCTTCCTCGCACCCCCCGCGATCGCGGTGGCGCTGGTGCTGATCACCGGTTTCGTCGCCTGCCGCTGAGTCCGCGGTGTCTACCGCCGTCAGGCTTCCGCGGACCGGAGGCGGTGTGCGGTGGCCCGGCTCGTACGGTGCTCGGGCCGGGCGGCGAAACCACGCAGCCGCAAGCTGTTGCCGACGACGAACACCGAGCTGAACGCCATCGCCGCGCCCGCGATCATCGGGTTCAGCAGTCCCGCCGCGGCCAGCGGCAGCGCCGCCAGGTTGTAGGCGAACGCCCAGAACAGGTTGCCCTTGATCGTCCGCAACGTCCGCCGCGACAGCCGGATCGCGTCGGCCACCGCGCGCAGGTCGCCGCGCACCAGGGTGATGTCACTGGCCTCGATCGCGACGTCCGTGCCGGTGCCCATCGCCAGCCCCAGGTCGGCCTGAGCCAAAGCGGGGGCGTCGTTCACGCCGTCACCGACCATCGCGACGACCTTGCCTTCGTCCTGCAGCCGCTTGACGACGTCGAGCTTGTCCGCGGGCAGCACCTCGGCGATCACCTCGTCGATGCCGACCTCGGCCGCGACTGCTTTGGCGACGGCGGTGTTGTCGCCGGTGAGCAGCACCGGTGTCAGCCCGAGGTCGCGCAGCTGGGCGATCGCCTCTTTCGAGGTGGGCTTGACGGTGTCGGCGACCACCAGCACGCCCCGCGCCGCGCCGTCCCACGCCACCGCGACCGCAGTGTGCCCGCGCTCCTCCGCCGCGGCCTTCGCCTCGGCGAGATCGTCCGGCAGCGGCTGGCTCCAGTCCTCCAGCAGCGCCGTGCGGCCCACGAGGACCGCGTGCCCATCGACGATCCCGTGCACGCCGAGTCCTGCCACGTTCGTGAAGTCCTCGACCGCAGGCAGTTCGACGCGCTCCCGGGCGCCGCGCGCGATGGCCGCCGCGATCGGGTGCTCCGACGCGTCCTCCAGCGCACCGGCCAGCCGCAGCAGCTCACCTTCGTCGACGCCCTCGGCCGGGTGCACGGCGGTGAGCGTCATCCGCCCGGCGGTGACCGTGCCGGTCTTGTCCAGCACCACGGTGTCGACCCGGCGGGTCGACTCCAGCACCTCCGGGCCCTTGATCAGCACCCCGAGCTGAGCACCGCGGCCGGTGCCGACGAGCAACGCCGTGGGCGTGGCCAGACCGAGCGCGCACGGGCAGGCGATGATCAGCACCGCGACCGCCGCGGTGAACGCCGCCGCCGTGCCGACGCCGCTGCCGAGCCAGAACCCCAGCGTCGCCACGGCCAGCCCGATCACGATCGGCACGAACACCCCGGAGACCCGGTCGGCCAGCCGCTGCACGTCCGCCTTGCCGCTCTGGGCGTCCTCGACGAGCTTGGCCATCTGCGCCAGCTGCGTGTCCGCCCCGACCCGGGTGGCCCGCACGACCAGCCGCCCACCGGCGTTGACCGTTGCGCCGGTGACGGGGTCGCCTTCGCCGACCTCGACCGGCACCGACTCGCCGGTGAGCATCGACGCGTCCACCGCGGACTTGCCTTCCTCGACCAAGCCGTCGGTGGCGATCTTCTCGCCCGGCCGCACGACGAACCGGTCCCCCACCGCCAGCTCGGCCGTCGGGATCCGGACCTCGACGCCGTTGCGCAGGACTGCGACCTCCTTCGCACCCAGCTCCAGCAGCGCCCGCAGCGCGGCACCGGCCCGGCGCTTCGAGCGTGCCTCGAAGTAGCGGCCGGCCAGGATGAACATCGTGACGCCCGCGGCGACCTCGAGGTAGATGTTGCCCGCGCCATCGGACGGGGCGATCGTCAGCTCGAACGGGTGCACCATCCCCGGCGTCCCGGCCGTGCCGAACAGCAACGCCCACACCGACCACGTGAACGCGGCCAGCACCCCCATCGACACCAGCGTGTCCATGGTCGCCGCACCGTGGCGCAGATTCGTCCACGCCGCCCGGTGCAACGGCCACGCGCCCCAGGTGACCACCGGCGCGGCCAGCGTCAGCGAAATCCACTGCCAGTACGTGAACTGCACCGCCGGGACCATCGCGAGCAGGATCACCGGCACGGCGAGCACCGCGCTGGTGATCAGCCGCTGCCGCAACGACCGCGTCGGATCCTCTTCGGTGTCCTCGTCGTTTTCCGGTTTCTCCGGCTGGGGCACGGTCGCGCTGTATCCGGCGGCCTCGACCGTCGCCACCAGGGAAGCCGGGTCGACGCCGTCGGGGGCGTGGACCCGGGCCTTCTCCGTGGCGTAGTTGACGGACGCGGTGACGCCGTCAAGCTTGTTCAGCTTGCGTTCGATGCGGTTGGCGCAGGACGCGCAGGTCATGCCACCGATCGCGAGTTCGATCTCGGTCACCGCGGCGCTGGTCCTCAGCATGATCGTCTCCGTTCGAGTTCAGTGGCCGTGGCCGTCGGCGGTCGTCAGGGTGAACTCGGCGGTCCGCACGACATCGCCGTGGCGGAAGTCGAGGAACAGCCGGTAGGTCCCCGCACTGGGCACCTCGGCGGCGAACTTCACCTGTGGGCCGGGAGCCGTCTTGCCGTCACCGGGCGCACCGTCGGGGTGGACGTGCAAGTAGGCGAGGTCGCCTTCGCGCAGCGCGACCAGGTGCCCGTACGCGCCGAGGTAGGGCTGCAGGTCGGTGACCGGCACGCCGCCTCGGCTGACGGTCAGCGTGAGCGGCGACGTCTTCCCCGCGGTCAGGTCCCCGGCGAGCCGGACGGTGTAGCCGTCGACCTGCGCGGTGCGGCTGGGCGCGTAGGTCGACGGCTGGTAGCTGCCCGCGACGGACAGGTCGGTCCCGAGCGTCATTCCCTTGCCGCCGGTGGTGGTGAAGTCGGCGAACGCCCGGTACGAGCCCGCGGCGGGCAGGGCCAGCGGAACGCTCCAGGTGCCGTCCGCTGCCAGCTCGGGGTGGACGTGCTGAAAGCCCGCGGTGTCCCGGCGCACGACGATCAGGTGCAGCTTCTTCTCGTGCTCGACGTCGAAACCGGTGACGGGCTTGCCGTCCGGGCCGGTGATCGTGAACGAGAACCGGCCCGGCTCCGGAGCCGGGCCGGCCGGTGTGAAGGTGTAGCCGTCCTTGCTCGAGGCCAGCCCGCCCGGCAGGTCGTCCACCGGCGTGGCCGGCATGCCCGCGTGCTCGCCGCCCATGTCGCCGTGGCCGGCGTTTTCGCTGGTCGCGGCGGGAGCGAGGTCAGCCGCGTTCCCGGCGGCGAATCCGCCGACGGCCAGCAGGACGAGCGTTCCGCCGAACAGGGCGAGCCGTGCTGTGGTGGTCATACAGTCAAGGTACCCATAGGGGGTATGGGTTTCAAGTGAGCTGAGTCTCCCCTGTTCCGGCCGGCAGTCTACTATCAGCCATAGCAGACAGTACTATCACCCATAGCAGAGCGTGACTTGTTTGCTCGCAACGATTTTCTCGCCGGATGAGGTGGACAGGAACAAGATCTTTTCGTAACCTGGCCGAGATCTTGCGGCAGCTGCCGTCGACCGGACGGCACCGCGCGATCACCGCCGGTACGGCTTTGTCGCCGAAGCCGGAAACCGGGACCACACCGCGCGCATCACCTGGTGCGGCTCGAGCTGCGCAAAAGTGGCACGACCGGACGCGCGACGGGACGACGAGCAGCGGACCCCCGGCTTCGTCGTCCCCGGTCCCGACCGGCGGACGACCAGCAAAGGAGACCCGCGCGACCGTGCAGTCGCATCCCCTCAGGCGCGTGGTTTCAGGTGTCCTGGCCGCGACTTCGGTGATCTTCGTGATCACCGTCGCCCAGCCGACGGCCACCGCCGCCCCAGTCCCCCTCCTCCAAGCTCCGCCCACCGGGTCGGACGCACTGGCCAAGTACCGCGATCTCGCGGCCCAGGCCGAAAAGCTCAACGAAGACCTGCTCAAGGCCCAGGAAGACCTGAAAGCCAAGCAGGCCGACCTCGACAAGGCCACCGGCGACGTCAAGGCGGCGAAGGACCAGGCCGCCACGGCGAGCGAGAACCAGAAGAAGTACCAGGCCGAGGTCGACCGGTTCGCCGGTGCGTCGTTCACCAGCGGCGTCCAGCTGAACAAGCTGTCCGCACTGCTGTCCGGCACGTCCACTCAGGACTTCCTGGAGCGCTCGTCGGCGCTCGAAGTGCTCGCCACGGACAAGAGCGCCGCGATGGGCAACCTCACCGGCGCCGTCCGGCAGGCCACCGATGCCGCCGGCAAGGCGTCCGACGGCGCGAAGCGGGCGCAGGACGCGCGCGACGCCGCGGCGAAGCTGACCCAGGACATCGAGGCCAAGCAGAAGACGCTCAACGACCAGATCGAGCAGGTCAAGGCCGCCGACAAGACCCTAAGCGCGGCCGACAAGGCCGCGCAGCGGGACACCGGCGGGAAGGCGCCCGTCGTCAAGGCCCCGACGGCGGCCGCGCAGATCGCCGTGGACGCGGCGTTGAGCAGGCTCGGCAGCGCCTACGTCTGGGGCGCCACCGGGCCGAGCACGTTCGACTGCTCGGGCTTGCTGCTGTGGGCCTACAACAAGGCCGGCATCACGTTGCCGCGCAACTCCGCGGCACAGGCCCAGTTCGGCACGCCGGTGCCGCGTGATCAGCTGCAGCCGGGCGACCTGGTGGCGTACTACTCGCCGGTGTCGCACATCGGCATGTACCTCGGCGACGGCAAGATGGTGCACGCGCCGACCAGCGGCGACGTCGTCAAGATCTCACCGTTGCAGAGCCAGTACGCCGGAGCGACCCGGCCCACGGCCTGACACCCGGGAACGGCGGCGGGGTGGCATCGCGGGCGCGGTGCCACCCCGGTTCCGGTTCCGTTGTGCTCCACCGGGTTCGTCCCCGCGGATGCCGGGCAAGGGGCGGGCTATGCGGCATCCCGGCGGGCCACCACCCGATACGCGTTGGACCACCCACGCCGCTTGCCGAACGGTGCGCTGATCCGGTCCGCCGTCATGGCGAGCACGAACAACGGCACGCACAGGACGAACGTGGCCTTGCGCAGGATCCGCCGCCACCGCGCCGGCGGAGCGGCCCGCCACGGAAGATCCTCCCCGCCGATGGTCAAGGCGTTGACCGCCATGATCGAGGCGGCCACCACGTCGATCGCGGCATGCGGCTCGCCACGTTGCTCGGCGACCACCGTGAACCCGCGAGCCGCCAGCTCCGCACGAAGGTTGCCGAGCGGCATCAGGTTCAGGTGCTGGGGTTGCAGCCAGGGCATCCACCACCGGCCGAGCACCTTCGCCCAGCGACATTCCGGATCGGGCAGCTCGATCGCCAGCAGCCCACCCGGCCGCAACACCGTCATCGCCGCCGCCAGCTCTCGCCGGGGTTCCGCGGTGTGTTCCAGGTAGTGGTACATGCTGACCACGTCGTAGCGCCCGGCGAGATCCTCGGCCACCTCCACGAACAAGCCCCGGTAGCCGGTGCGGATCCAGCCCTCCCGGCGCGCCAGCTCCACCCCGTCACCGAGATCGAGACCGTCGAACTCGACACCGGGCAGCACCGCGGCGGCTTCCTTGCAGAAATGCCCGTGCCCCATGCCGACGTCGAGCCACTCACCCGACGCGCCGGCGTCCCGGGCCAGCTCGACCCGGGAGCGATACCCCGCCCGGTTGCTCTCGAACATCCCGGTCATGTTCTTTTCGCCGAGCCCGTCGTAGCAGTCCCGGTAGTAGAACTCGAGCCCGGCCGGGTTCAGCCGCGGGTTCTGGAAGACGTGCCCACAATCCCGGCATTCGTCGAGCACGAACCGGCCCGGCTTGTGCAGCAGCAGGTCCGTCGTGCGCAACCGGCCGCGAAGGGCGGCGGAGTCACACCACGGGCAGCTGGTACGGCGCGGCTCGAAGAACCGATCCACCCCGCCGGCCAGGTCTTTCAGGTAAGCCGGGCGGCGCGAGGCGACCGGATCGGCTGGTGCGACGTCCTCGATCATGGGGGCGGAGCCTACTGCGCGAACCACCCGGACATGCACCGTCGAACGGACGAAGTTGCGTGCCGGTACGCCCGACATGGCCGGCCACCAGGACGCCGGAACCGCTCCGTCAAGCAATCGCCGTCGGCTCGTGCGGCGGTGGCAGTCCGAGCAGGGCGGCGATCACCGACAAGGTGTCACCGCCCTGGCTCCAGACGGCCTCCTCGGCCGCGCCGGCCCTCGTGCGGGCCGCCGACGCCTCGTGTTCGCCGTGGATCTCGATCCGGTCGCTGAACTCCGGCCACCCGAAGGTGCCCACGATGACCGCCGGTCCGCCGTGCCGGTCGTCGCCGATGTGCTGGAACCGGAACCCGCGGGCGATCAGCGCGTGCAACCCCTCATCGATGGCGGTCACCGGCGATCCCGCTCGTCCTCGGCTTGCCGGGCGGTCCCGGCGGACCGGCCGGGCGCGGCGGGCGTGCGGGCGAGCGCGGCCTGCGTCACCCGGGCACGATCGCGCGGTGCCCCGCCGCCGCGGGCGTTTTCGACCCAGCGCACGGTCATGACCGCCGCCGCGGGCCGGTACCGGCGGTGTCGCTGAGACAGGACACGAATCCTCCACTCGGCTCGGTGCAGCGGACCAGCATTCCCGACCGGCCCGGCCGGGCGGATTCCCGCCGGACGGGAGTTTTCACCGGAGTTTCCGCGTGATTTCCGGTGCTGCCGCGGAAAGCCGTGATGCGCTACGGTGACCGACCGTCGGCGGTGATCACGGATTCGGTCTCGGAGCGGCGTCATGGGAACCAGCAGATCGAAGCCCGGGAGCAAACCCGAACGGGAGCAGCTCCGGCACCAGCTCCTCGCCGGCGGCTGCAGCCCGGCCCGGATCGCGGCCGAGATGACCGGCCGCTGGCAGTTCAACCCGCGTCAGGCCTGGCGGTACACCCACGGCCTGTCCCAGACGGGCGTCGCGGCGCGCTGCAACGACCTGCTCGGCGACGGCCGGGCACCGATGACCGGGAAACGGATCAGCGAATACGAGGCGTGGCCGCAGCGGGGCACCCGCCCCACGGTGCACTTCCTCACGCTGCTCGCCCGCGTCTACGGCACCGTCCCGCGCGCCCTGCTGGGCGCCGACGAACTGCCGCTGCTGCCCGAGCCGGAGCGGCTCGTGCTCGACCAGCTTCCGCCGGCCGGCGAGGCCACCGCTCCCCCGGCACCCGGATCCGGGCCGCTCAGCGTCGCCGCGGTGCGCGCCGCCGCCCACGCCTCCGGTGCGCACGCCGAACTCGCCGAGGTCACCGAGGTCGGCGCGATCACGCTCGAGCAGCTGGACCACGACGTCGTCGAGCTCGCGCGCACCTCCATCCGCACCCAGCCCGCCGAAATCTTCGGCGAGCTCGTCCGCGTGCGCGACCGCGTCTTCCAGCTGCTGAGCCGGCGCGCCCACCCGGCTCAGGAGTCGCACCTCTACCTGCTCGCCGGCCAGACGTGCGGGCTGCTGGCGAACGCCAGCATGGAGCTGGGTTGCCACAGCGCCGCGGCCGAACAGTCGCGCGCCGCCTGGGTCTACGCCGAGATCATCGGACACAATGGACTCAAAGCGTGGCTGCGCGGCACCCAGGCGCTCATCGCGTTCTGGTCGGGAAACCCGCAGGAGGCGGCGCGGTTGGCCGCGGACGGCCGCGAACACCTCCGGCACGGCACCGGTTTCGTGCGGCTGTGCAACATCGAAAGCCGCGCCTGGGCCCACCTCGGCGACGTCCGCGAGACCCGGAAGGTGATCGGCATGGGACACCACGCCCGTGAGCACGTCACCGATCCCGACGAGCTGCACGACATCGTCGGCGGCGAATTCGGGTTCGACGAGGCCCGGCAGTCCTTCTGCAACGCCGGCGCCTGGGTGCAGGTGGGCAAGCCGGCACTGGCCATCGAAGCCGCCGAGCGCGCACTGCACCTGTACCCGACGCAGGCCCAGCGCAACCGCCGCTACGGCGGCGAGGCGTCCACCCGGCTGGAGCTGACCGACGGGTACCTGGCCACACGGGAACTGGACGCCGCCGACGTCGCGCTCGCCCCGGTGATCGGCACGTCCGCCACCACCGGCGTCGCCCACCTGGCCACCCGCCTGTCCGACATCTGCGCGACACTGGACACCCCGCCCTACCGGAATTCCCGCGAAGCCAAGGAACTCGCCGAACGAATCCGCGCCCACCCCGCGCTGTCGATCCGGCCGTGAAAGATCGCCTTCGACGGCAGGTCCGAGGTCAGGACCGGAAGGCGTGCGGTGCGAGCAGGCCCAGGTCGCGAGCGCGGGCGACGGTCTCGGCCCGGCGGTGGGTGGCGAGCTTGGCGTACAGGTTGCGCAGGTGCGTCTTGACGGTGTTGACCGAGACATGCAGTTCGCTCGCGATTTCCGGCGCGGTCAGGTTGGTCGGCAGATAGCGCAGCACGCGCAGTTCGCTGTCGCTCAGCGGCTCGAGCGGCGCCGGGCTCCCTCCCGGCCGCGGCGCGGGCTCGTGCCCGGTGCGCAGGCCGCGGATCTCGCTGATCAGAGCCGCGTGCGTGGTGCCGCGCCGGGCATGGCGCTCCAGGAGGGCGGGAACCGGATGCAGCACGAACGCCGAGAGCGCCGTGTCGGGCTCGGCGAGGTCGAGCGCTCGCTCCAGTGCGCGGCCGGCGGCTTCCGGGTCGCCGAGAGCGTCCCGGGCCGCCGCCTCCAGCGTGCAGGCCAGGGTCAGGAAGGCCCGGGCCGGGTGCACGCGGGCAGAGCCGTCCAGGACCGGGGCGAGCGCGACGGTCGCCCCGTGGGGGTCGGCCTGGGCGAGCCGGAGTTCGGCGGTGGCGATGCGCACCTCCCCGTGCTCTCGCTCGCGTTCTTCCAGGTCGGCCAGGGTCTCCTCGGCGCGTTGGGGTTCGCCGAGACGCACCAGGGCGAGCAGCAGCAACGTCCGCGCCCGCGGAGCCAGCAGGTGCGGCGCGGCCAGTAGCCCCGCCAGCCGTTCGGCGTCCCGCAATGCGATCAGCGCGTCGCCGTCCCGACCTCGCACCAGCTCCACGAACCCGCGGGCATAACGGACCCCCAGCCCGGCCGCGGGGTCGGCCTCCGCGCTGACGATGTGTTCGGCGCGCTGCACCCAGGGCTCCGCCTCCCCGGGCCTTCCCTGCCAAGCGAGCACCGCACCGAGGATCATGCAGGCGGTACCTGCCGCCGACTCGTCCGACCAGCCGTGCCGGTCGGCAAGCTCGATCGCCTGCCTGCTGAACTCGGCCGCCCGCGCCAACGACTGTGAAGCTTCGATGGCCGCTTGGTGGGCCAGCCCCGTGAACTCGAGGTACGGCCGGCCGATCCGGCGCGCCAGCGCGATCCCCTCCGCCAGGTACTCCGCCTGGTCGTGGTGGCCGGTCCAGCCCTGGGCGTAGCCGAGGCTGATCAGCGCCAGCGCGCGCAAGTCCTCACCCAGGTAAGGCTGCGCCGCCCCCGAAGCCTCGGCCATGGCCTGCAGCCGCTGTGCCGCCTCGGCCTCGGCCGGCGGGTTCCCGCGCTGGCGGGCGGCCAGCAGGCCGACGACCCCGGACAGGAGCTCCAGCCGGCCGCGCTGGGGGTCCGGTACCGTCTCCACGCCCCGCTCGGCCAGGCGCAGCAACCGCTCGGCCGCATCCAGCGACCCCCGGGCCAGCTCGTCACCTGCCGCCACCGCCGCCAGCCCGGCATCCATCGTGAGCAGACCGGCCGGGAACCCGGCGAGCAGCTGGTGCACGACGCCGGCCCGCCCGTCCAGGTAGAAGCCGGACCAGTGCTCGGCCAGCAGCCGGGCGGCCAGGGACCAGTCGCGCGCCGCCTGGGCGTGCCGGACCGCCTCCGCCGGGTATCCGTGCCCGGCAAGCCAGCCGGCGGCGGCCCGGTGCAGCTCGGGGACCTCGCCCGGCGCGGCGCGCCGCAACTCCAGCTGCAACAGCCCGGCGAACATCTGGTGGTAGCGGAACTCCGTACGGGCGGCGTCCAGTGCCACGACGAACACGTTCGCCCGTTCCAGGTCCTGCAGCACCCGCTCGCCGCCCTCGCCCCCGGCCAGCAGGTCGGCCAGCTCCCCGTTGACCCGCTCCAGGATGGAAGTCCGCAGCAGCAGCCACCGCACCGGGTCGGGCTGCCGGTCCAGCACCTCGGCCATCAGGTACTCCGCCACCGTCCGCTCGGTGCCGGAGAACTCCGCGGCGAACCGCGCCGGATCGGGGTGCCCGGCCGCCGCCAACGCGGCCAGCCGCAGCCCCGCCGCCCACCCCTCGGTCCGCTCGTGCAGCACCGCCACCGCCGGCTCGGGCAGCTCGACCCCGGCCGTGGCGAGCAGTTCCGCCGTCTCGGTCCGGCCGAACCGAAGATCACCCGCTCGGAGCTCGGCCAGGTCCCCCTCCAGCCGCAGCCGGTGCAGTCCCAGCCGCACGTCATGCCGCGCGGCGAGCACGAACCGCAGGCTCCGCGGGGCGCGCATGATCAGCAGCTCCAGTTGCCGCAGCGAGTCCGGCCCCAGCTCGTGCACGTCATCGACGACCAGCCACACCCGCTCGGCCAGCGGCACCAGGTCCGTCAGCAGCCGCTCCGTGATCGCCCACCCGTCCAGGTCCGGCGCTGCCGTCAGCGCCCGCACCAGCGCCGCCCCCGGGCTGGTCCGGCGAAGCGCGTCGAGCACTGCCAGCCAGAATCCCGGCGGTTCCCGCTCATCCCGCCCCGCTGCCACCCACGCAGCGCACTCCGCCAGGCCCGCCTGGCTGATCCAGGAACGCAGCAACACGGTCTTGCCGCTGCCAGGTGGCGCCGACACCATCGTCACCCGGGCCGGCCCGCTCAGCCGGCCCCACAGCTCCGGCCGGGCCACCACTCCGCCCGCACCGAGCCGGGTCACCGGCCCGGCATCCGCTCCCTCGCCGGTTCCCACACCCGGAATCATCCCACTGCGCTTCGCCGCGTGCCGGGCCCGATCAATCACACGAATCAGGTGACACCCGCTCACCCGGCTGGTCCCTAGCGTTCGACCGTAGGCAACCGCGAGGAGACACGACAATGAAGGCAGTGCAGTACAACCGGTACGGCGGCGTCGACGTCCTGCAGGTGGCGGACGTCCCGTCCCCGGCACCCGGCCCCGGCCAGGCGCTGGTGCGAGTCGAGGCGGCAGGCCTCAACCCCGGCGAGGCGCACACCCGGGCAGGCCACATGCAGGCGGTGTATTCCGTGACGTTCCCGACGGGGCAGGGCCACGACCTGGCCGGGACCGTGGTGTCGGTCGGCGAAGGCGTCACCGAAGTGGCCGCCGGCGACGACGTGATCGGCTGGGTGGATCCGCTGTCGAGCCAGGCGGAGTACGTGGTCACGGAGGCGGACCACCTGGTCCCGAAGCCCGCCGGCGTGCCGTGGGACGTCGCCGGCGCGCTCGCGTCCGCGGGGTTCACCGCTTGGGCGGCCGTCCGTGCCGTGGAGCCGGCCGCCGGGGACACGGTGGTCGTGGCGGGGGCGGCCGGCGGGGTCGGCTCGATCGCGGTCCAGCTCGCCGTGCGGGCCGGGGCGACGGTGATCGGCCTGGCCGGCGCGGACAACCACAAGTGGCTGAGCGCACACGGCGTGACCCCGGTGACCTACGGACCGGGCGTGGCCGACCGGATCCGGGCCGCGGCGGCGTACGGCCGGGTCGACGCGTTCATCGACACCCAGGGCGCGGACTACGTCGAGATCGCGCTCGACGACCTGGGCGTCGCACCCGGACGGTTCGACACGATCGTCCGGTTCGACGCGGTTCAGACGCACGGCGTCAAGTTCGAGGGGTACGAGGCCGGTGTCAGCGCCGGCGCCGCGGTGCTCGCGGAACTGGCCGACCTGATCGCCGCCGGCGACCTGGAGATCCCGATCGCCGCGACCTACCCGCTGGCCGAGGTCCGCACGGCCTTCGACCACCTCGAGGGCGGCCACGTCCGGGGCAAGATCGTCCTGCTCCCGTGACGGCCCGCAGCACTCCCGATTCCGCAGTCAGCACAAAACACGAAGGAAGCACCATGCAGGTCGACAGCGGTGGCATCAAGCTGAACGTCGAGCTCCACGGGCCGGAAGAAGGGAAACCGGTCTTGCTGTTGCACGGTTTCCCGGACACCGGCCGCGTGTGGTCCCGGCAGATCGCGCCACTCACCGAGGCCGGCTTCCGGCTGATCATCCCCGACCAGCGCGGCTACGGCCGGTCGGACAAGCCGAGCGACATCGAGGCGTACAAGATCGCCGCTCTCGCCGCCGACCCGGTTGCCATCCTCGACCGGCTGGGTCTGGAGAAGGCGGCCGTCGTCGGGCACGACTGGGGTGCGAACGTGGCGTGGAGCATGGCCACGTTCGCCCCGCAGCGGCTCGACCGGCTGGCGGTGCTTTCGGTCGGCCACCCGTCGGTGCGCCGTCCCGGCAACATCCTGGAGCGGCAGCGGACCTGGTACATGCTGCTCTTCCAGTTCGAGGAGATCGCCGAGCGCTGGCTGTCCGGCAACGAATGGACGAACTTCCGGAACCTGTTCCGGCACCCCGACGCCGACGCCGTGATCGCCGAGCTGCAAGCCAGTGGGTCCCTGACCCCGGCCATCAACTGGTACCGGGCCAACGTCCACCCCAGGGTCCTCGTCGAGCCGCCGCCCGAATTGCCCAAGATCACCGTGCCCACGATGGGGATGTGGGGTTCGGCCGACTTCAACGCGGGCGACGAACGAATGGCCGGGTCCCACGAGTTCGTCGCCGCTCCCTGGCGCTACGAACGGCTCGACGGACCAGGCCACTGGCTGCAGTGGGAAGCCCCCGACGAGGTCAACCGGCTTCTCCTGGACTTCCTCACCTCCTGAACGCGGCCTTCAGCGCCGCGTCGAGGTGTGGGTTCGCGTAGACGTAGCCGGAAACCTTGGCGAGGAACGACTCCCCACCGTGATCACGGGGGCCCAGTACGCAGTGGACGGCTGGGTCTCCGGTGGGCTTTTCCAGCGCGGCTACGACGACTGGCGCGGTATCAGCACGACGGTCAACCGCTGCCTGCCGCCGCGCTGTACCGCCGCACCCCCGACGCCCCGGCCCGGTGATCAGACCGCTCCGCCGGCGGGGCTTCCGTGGCCGCGGGCCGGTGCGGCCGCGCCCGGCAGGATTTCGACCTGGCCCCACGAGCCGGGCAGGTGGCCCGTGCTCAGGGCCTCGTCTCGTAGCGGGTCAGCACCACGCCGCCGGGAAACGTCCGCGTCTCCACGAGGTTCAAGTGCACCCAGCCGTCCAGTGCGGTGAAGAACGGCGTGCCGCCGCCCACCAGGACCGGATGGGTGACGATCGCGTACTCGTCGATCAGCCCGGCCCGCATGGCAGCCCCGGCGAGCGTCGCGCCGACGATGTCCATCGGGCCGCCGTCTTCGGCCTTGAGCCGGGCGATCTCGGTGACCGCGTCGCCGGTGACCAGGCGGGTGTTCCAGTCGACCTCGTCGATCGTCGAGGAGAACACCACCTTCGGCATGTCCCGCCAGCGGCGGGCGAACTCGATCTCCGCCGGCGTGGCGCCGGGCTGCTGGTCGGCGGTCGGCCAGTGGGAGCTCATCGCCTCCCACAGCTTGCGCCCGTACAGCGCCAGGCCCGTCGCGGCCACCCGGTCGGACCACCACCCGAACAACTCGTCGCCCGGCGAAGAGTCCGGTCCCTCACCTCCGCTCCAGCCGAGGTCGTCGCCGGGCGCGGCGATGTAGCCGTCCAGGGTCACATTCATGCCAAAGGTCAGTTTCCGCATGGCGTCAGCCTCCCGTGAGCCGATCTCACCCGTACAGACGGGCGGGGCGCGAAAAACTGATCGGCGGGAGGGGGTCATGGTGCCTGGTGGCCGCACCTCCGGCCAGGCGCGTCAGTCGCTGAGCAGCAGCTGGTCGGCCATGAGGTGTCCCCATGCGCCGGTCGCCTGGTCGATCACCCGCACCTGCGCGCTCTGCCCCTGCAGGGCGCTGACGTCCCAGTCGATCGGTTTGAGGACGCCGGTGTCGTCGCCGGTGGCCGTGCGCACGACCTGGCCGTTCACGAGCAGGGTGATCGAAGTCTGGCCGGGTGAGCCGGGCGGGTGGTTGCCGCCGGCGAGGAGGAAGTGCAAGTGGTTGCGGTCGAGGGTGAACGGGGGCGAGGTGATCGTGCCGGTGGCCGGGTCGCCGCCGCCGGCGAAGGTGTCCAGGACCGCGTTGCCGACCATGCCGGGCAGGTACTCGAACGACGGGCCGGTGCCGGTGAAGCTGCCGGTGGTGGTCCAGCCGGGGTCGTAGGAGCTGCCCTCGAAGCCGGAGACCACGTGTGCCGGGCGCTGGGACAGGTCGGGGAACTCGGTGATGGTCGTGTTGGCGAAGGTGGCGCTGCCGCCGGTGGCGTAGAGGTTGAGGCCGGTGTCGGCGGGGTCGGCGAACACCTCGCTGGAGTGCACGTACCGGCCGTCGTCGACGAACACCTCGATCGTCGTCCGGTCGACCAGGATCCGCAGGTGTGCGCTGGTCTTCGCCGGGTTCCACGGCGCGTGGCTCTCGCCCCGCGCCCCGGTGGTGTCGGGTTCCCCGGTCTGGCGGCGGTTGAGGTAGCTGTAGTCGTGGTAGATCCCGGCGTCCGCGTGCCGGGTCCCGTCGGCCGACGCCCGCAGTTGCAGGCCGATGTTGTCCAGCTGCGTCCAACTGACGTCGGTGTCGAGCTGGTAGGCCGTTCCGTGGTAGGCCAGCGGCACCAGGCCGTCGTCGACCTGGATGGTGCCGAGGTTGGTCACCGAGGTGGCATGGGTTGCCAGCGCCGGTGTCGGCTGCGAGGCCAGGGCGTAGCCGTCCGGGTAGTGCTTCAGGGTGATCTGGCGGACGATCGAGTCGGTGCCGTTGAAGCCGTCGGCGGGCCAGGTCGGGGTGGTGTCCGCGTAGGCCCAGTTGTTCATCCAGGCCATGCCGAACCGCCGGTCCGCCGGCGCGGCCGGGTCCTCCCAGGTGACTCCGGCGTACCAGTCGAAGCCGTGGTCGAGCCACTGCGGCGGCGCCGCGTCCGCGGTGAACGCCGCGCCGTCGAAGGCCCCCGTCCAGTAGGCGTAGGTGCCCGGGGTGCCACCGGCGCTGACGCCCAGCACCCAGTGCGTGGTGCCGTCGTCGGCGCGGATCGGGTACAGGTCCGGGCATTCGAGGATGCCGTAGGTGCTGACGAAGTCCGACTGCCACGTCCAGGTCTTCAGGTCCGGTGAGGTGAAGAACCCGATCCGGTCGCCTTCGGTGATCGCCGCGACCCACCGGCCGCGCGCGGTGTCCCAGCTCACCTTGGGGTCCCGGAAGTCGTGGCGGCCGCCGTTCGGGATCACCGGTGTGTCGCCGTACGGCCGGAACGTCCGGCCGCCGTCGATCGAGTACCACAGGAACTGCGCCTGCGGCCCGGAAGCGTTGACCGGGTGGTCCATCTGCGTGACCAGCTGGACCACCGCGCCGGCGCCGAAGCCGGCCGTGTTCGCGGTGTCGACGACCGCGGAACCGGACCACAGGTCGTGGTTCGCGTTGGTCTTCTTCGGCGCGGCGATGCCCTGGTCGGCGAAGGCGACGCCGTCGGTGGTGGTCGCCAGCCGCCAGGCGGTGCCGACTTCGTTCGGGTAATCGGCGTTGTAGAGGTAGTAGTAGTTGAACTTGCCGTTGACGTACACCGGCCGCTGGGGGTCGTTCTTCCAGTGGTCGGGCACCGTGAAGTGGTACTGCGCGCGGTAAGTGGGCGCCGCCGATGCGGGGCTGGCGTCGGACAGGCCCACCACCGCCGTCGCCGCCACGAGGGCGGCGGCGGACAGCAGGCGAAGGCCGCTCGTCGTTGAGCGCATGGAACCTCCAGGAATTCAGGAATCGAGAACGCTGAGACGTTTGCCGTCCCACGCCACCGGCATGGGATCGCTGATGGTGCCGACGAAGCCGGACTCGCCGCGGTGGTGGAACGCGAGCAGCACCCAGCGGTCGTCGGCCCGGCGGCGGATGAGGCGGCCGCTGTAGAAGCGGTCGTCGGTGACGAGTTCGGCGGCCGCGATGTCGAACGGCCCGAGCAGGCCGCCGGCCGGGGCGGCCCAGATCCCGCCGGTGGTGCCGGTGGCCCGGCGGTCGCCCGAAGCGTGTTCGGCCAGGCAGGAGAACAGCAGCACCGGGCGGCCGTCCACCACCTCGGCCTGCAGCACTTCCAGCTGCCCGAACCCGCGGGGCCCGGGCGCGGTCAGCGGCGGGCGCGGCTGCCAGTGCCGCAGGTCCGCGGAGACGGCGTGGCCGACGACGCCGCGTTCGAACGGCTCGCCGACAGGGGCACGCGCGGTGATGAGCATGTGCCAGCCGTCCCCGTCGGGATCGGCGAACACCCACGGGTCGCGGAACGCCTCGTCGTGCCAGCCGTCGTCCAGGGTCTCGTACCAGCGAGGATCCGCGGCCAGGACCGGGTTCCCCGGACCCCGTTGCCACGTCAGGAGGTCGGGCGAAGTGGCATAGCCGATCCGCTGGACGTTCTTGCCACCGGGAGCGCGGGTGGCGCCGGTGTAGAACAGGAACCACGTGCCGTCCGGGTGCCGCACGACCGAACCGGTCCAGGTCGCCAGGTCGTCGAACGCCGGGGCGTCCGCGCGGACCAGCGCGTCCTCGATCCGCGTCCAGTGCACCAGATCGGCCGAGACGGCGTGGCCGATCGAGGCGCGGTAGTGGCGGGCTTCGGGGTCGTGCAGGGCGCGGGAGGCGTAGAGGAAGAACAGGTGGTAGCGGTCGCCGTCGTCGGCGAACCAGAAGTCCCAGACCCAGGAGTCGGGCAGCGAAAACATGGGAGCCTTTCGAAGAGGGTCATTCCTTGACGCCGCTGGCCGCGACGCTGCTGACGAACGCGCGCTGGAAGGCGAGGAACACCACGAGCACCGGGAGGGTGATCATCGACGTGTAGGCCATCACCTCGCCCCAGGCGGTGTTGTCCTGGAAGAAGTACTGCATGCCGACCATGACCGGCCGCAGCTTCTCGTCCTGGACAACCATGCTCGGCCACAGGTACTGGTTCCAGGCCGGCAGGAACGTCAGGATCGCGACGGTGGCGAACGCCGGCCCCGACAGCGGCACGGCGATCCTGCGGTAGATGGTGAACCAGCCCGCGCCGTCGATCCGGGCCGCCTCGTCGAGCGCGGTGGGGATGGTCGAGAAGTACTGGGTGAACAGGAAGATCGAGAAACCGTTGGCGATGAACGGGATGATCTGCACCTGGTAGGTGTCCAGCCAGCCGAAGTCGTACACGATCTGTCCATTTTGGAACAGCAGGGTCGGCAGCTGCGAGACCCAGTAGACCATCGGCACCGCGATGGTCTCGAACGGCACGATCAGCGTGGCGATGATGACGCTGAGCACGACCCCGCGGCCGGTCCAGCGCAGCCGGGAGATCGCGAACCCGGCCATCGAGTTCACCACCAGCCCGGCGGCCACGATCGCCACCGTGACGAGGACCGAGTTGAGCAGGAACCGCCCGACCGGCACCCGGTCGAACACCGCGGAGTAGTTGTCGAAGCTGATGTCGCCCAGCGGCAGGAACGCCCGCCAGCCGCCGACGTCGGACAGGATCTGGCCGTCGGGTTTCAGGCTGGAGACGGACATGAACACCAGCGGGAACAGGAAGAAGACCGCGAGTCCGGACAGGACCAGGTAGGTCCAGACCCGCCGGCGGCGGCGCAGCAGGCGCTCGTCGACATGTCCTTTGTGGATGGTCATGGGCGTCAGTCCTTGTCCCGGGTCAGGAAGCGCTGGACCAGCGCGACGATGAGCACCAGCACGAAGAACACCAGTGACAAGGCCGAGCCGTAGCCGATCTGCTGCTGGTGGTAGCCCATCCGGACCGCGTGGTAGACCAGCGTCGAGGTGGCGTCCACCGGGCCGCCCTGGGTCATCACGTCGATCTGCACGAACAGCCCGAGCGCGGCGATGGTGATGGTGATCAGCACGAACACCCGGGTCGGGCGCAGGCACGGCCAGGTCACGTGGCGGAACTGCTGCCAGGTGCCCGCGCCGTCGATCCGCGCCGCCTCGTAGAGCTCCTGCGGGATGGTCTGCAGGCCGGACAGCCAGATCAGCATGTGGAAGCCGACCGCCTGCCAGATCGACAGCACGATGATCGCGGTCAGCGCGGTACCCGGGTCGTTCAGCCACGCGGTGCCCTGCCAGGCGCCGAAGGTGATGGAGTCGATGAAGGAGTTGATCAGCCCGTCGGGCTGGTACATGAACTTCCACAGGATCGACACCACGACGATCGAGGTCACGACCGGGATGAAGAAGATGACGCGGAACGCGACCGCGCCGCGGATCTTCCGGTTCACCAGGATGGCCAGCAACAACCCGAACCCGGCCTGCACCGGCACGACGACCGCGGCGAAGCAGACCGTGTTCACCAGCGAGCGGAGGAACGTGGGATCGGCGGTGAAGGCGCGGACGAAGTTGTCGAGACCGGTGAAGGTGGTCGGCTCGGGCGAGACGAGCCGGGCGTTGGTGAACGACAGGACGAACCCGAGGATCACCGGGACGATCAGGAACGCCACCAGCAACAGCACGGCGGGGGCGGCCATGGCCCAGCCGGCCCGGCGCGCGGAACGCCGTTCGTGGTGGACCTTCGGCCGGGAGACGGGTTTCGGGACCGCGCTCGCGGCGCGGGTGTCCGGCGGGGAGATCGCCGTCATGGAGGAACCTCTCGGTATGTGCTCTACCGCGGCCCTCGTGAGTGGTAATTAGGGTTAGAACCCGAATTACCACTCACGACCGGCCGCGCGTGCACTAGAAGCCGTAGCCGTTCTGGGACTTGATGTCGGTGTCGATCGCCTGCGCGGCCGTGTCGAGTGCCGGCTTCACGTCGGCGCCGCTCATGATGTCCTTGGCCGCCTTCTCGAAGGTCGAGGAGATCACCGGGTAGCCGGGGGTGGCCGGCCGGGCGAGGGCGAACTTCTGCGACAGCACGGCGAACGGGTGCAGCGGAGCGGTGTCACCGAAGTACTTCGACGCCGCCGCGGCGGCGGTGGTGCTCGGGATGACCACCTGGCTGTCGGCGAAGGCGGTGAGGTACTTGTCCTGGAAGCTGAACTTCAGGTACGCGCGGGCGCCGTCGGCGTTCTTGCAGCCGGCGGAAATGCCCCACTGCCAGGAACCGCCGCCGATCTTCGGGCCCTTGCCGAAGTCCACCGGCGGCAGGATCAGCAGGTCGTTGCCGATGCTCTCGAGCGCGTCCTTGGCGTTCCACACACCGGTGTAGCTGAGGGCGACCTTGTTGTCGATGAAACGCTGGTTGCCGACCGGGCCCGCGTTGTCCGCCCAGCCGTTCTTGAAGGCCTGCTGGAACCAGGTGAAGAACTTCACCGCGTCCGGGCCGTTCAGGACGCCGTCGGCGGACTTCATGGTGGCGCGGTCGATCAGGTCACCGCCGGTGCTCTGCAACATCGGCGAGTACGCGTACGACCACCACTCCCCCTTGTCGGCGGCCCCCAGGTCCAGCGGCGTGGCATAGCCGTTGGCCTTCAGCGTGGTGACGGCCGCGTCGAACTCCTCCAGCGTCCACGGCTTCTCGACGGTCGGGATCCTGATCCGGTTCTTGTCCAGCACCGACTTCCGCGCGAAGATCGACAGCGCGGCGTCCCAGTAGCCCGCCGAATAGACGGTGTCCTTGTAACGGCCGACGGTCGTGGGCAGCAGCGTCTTGATCAGGTCGTCCGGCAGGCCCAGCGGCTGCAGGTAGCCGGCCCAGGCCCAGTTCGGCATCACCGGGCCGTCCATGTCCAGCAGGCAGGGCAGTTTGCGCGACGCGGCAGCCGCGGTGATCGCGTCGTTGTAGGACCCCTGCGGAAAGTTCTGCTCGACGATCTTGTACTGGGTCTGGGACGCGTTGAAGTCGGCAATGATCCGCTGGTAGACCGCGAGCTCGCCGGGGTTGCCCGCCGAGTGCGTCCACATGGTGATCTCACCGGGTCCGCCGGACGCCGAGGCATCCTGGCTCGCGCGGGCACAGCCGCCCAGTGCGAGTACCGCGGTCAGTCCTGCCGCTACCATGATGGGGAGGGATTTGCGTTTCACCGTGGAATCTCTTTCTCTGTTGCGGAGCGCGACCTCACCGTCGCCTCCGTGCCGGATGGCAGCGCCAACTGCCATGTGGAATGCAGTGAGAAGGGCGGTCCGCCGTCAGCCGCCGAGCGCGGCCGGCGGCGGGCCCACCGAAGCCCGGCGGATGACCGGGCACGGCATGAGGTACGGCGCCGCCGGGTCCGCCTGCCGCAGCCCGAGCGCGACCTCCATCGCCCACCGGCCCATTTCGTAGTGCGGCAGCGCGATCGTCGTCAACGGCGGATCGAGCTCGGCCGCGACCAGCTGCTGGTCGTCGTAGCCGACGACGGACAGGTCAGCGGGCACCGAAAGACCCCGGTGGTGCGCGGCCGCGTAGGCGCCCATCGCCATGCGGTCGTTGAAGCAGAACATCGCGGTGGGCCGGCGCCCGGCCGGCAGGTCCAGCAGCCGCCGGGCCGCTTCCCGCCCCCCGCCGGCCACCGGTTCGGCGCGGGCGTGCAACGCGGGATCCGGCTCGATCCCGGCCTCCGCCAGGACTTCGAGATACCCCTCGTACCGCAGCGGCGACGCGACGAGCTCGAACCGCTCCTCCGCGTCCAGGAAGGCGATCCGGCGGTGCCCGGCGGCCACCAGTTCCCGCACGGCGGCCATCCCGCCCGCCCGTTCGTCCGGGACGACCGCGGCCCGGCCTCCCGTGGCCGGCGCGCAGTCGAGCAGGACGGCGTCCCCGGGCAGGCCGTCCGGCACCTCGACGACGCGGTGCCACATGCTCGCGTAGATCATGGCGTCGACCTGCTGGCCGCTCAGCGCGTTGAGCGCCTGCCGCTCGGCGTCGGCATCCCCCTCGGTGTCGACCAGGACGACGAGGTTTCCCTGCGCACGGGCCACGTCGTTGGCCCCGGCCAGCATCCGCCCGGCGAACGGCGTGCTGGCGATCGTGTCCGAGATCAGGCCGACCATGCGGGTCTGCTGCGTCCGCAGGCTCCGCGCCACCGAGTTCAGCTCGTAGCCGACCTCCTCGGCCGCCTCGCGCACCCGCCGCTGGGTCTGCGGAGACACGCGCGCCGCGTCCCGCCCGCTGAGCACCATCGACACGGTCGCCGTGGACACCCCGGCACGGGCAGCCACGTCGGACATCCGGACTCGGGCCATCGCGGCGCCCCCTTCCTGCCTTCGGGCCGTTAATCGATTAACGGGAGGTTACGGGAGTATGCAACCCCGCCACTCACCCGTCAAGACCCGTGGCGACGCCGTTGCGCGCGAGGACAGACCCCGCGCGCAACGGGCATCCGTTCAGGGGCGCGGCACCGCCTTGCGGACGCGCAGGACGCAGGCGTCCAGGGCCAGCGGGCGGATGTCGGTCAGCTCGAAACCGGCGTCGGCCAGCAGCGCGCGGTAGTGCGATGCGGTGCGCTCGCGGCCACCGACGTTGCAGAGCATGTGGATGTCCCAGGGCACCGCCAGCGACGCGGTCTCGTCGCTCTCGGGCAGCAGCCGTTCGACGATCAGCAGTTCCGCCCCGGCCGGCATGCCGGCCGCGCAGGTCGTGAGGATCGCGTGGCAGCGCGCGTCGTCCCAGTCGTGCAGGAACCGGGACAGCAGGTAGACGTCGCCGCCGCCGGGCACGGCTTCGGTGAAGTCGCCGGCGACCGACGTGCAGCGCGTCGCGTACCGGGCCAGCGCCGGTCCGGCGACGGCCAGCGCCTCGGGGCGGTCCATGAGGATGCCGACGGCCGACGGGCAGGCGTCGAGGACGCGGGACAGCAACGCGCCGCTGCCGCCGGCCACGTCGACGACGACCCGGGCTCCCGAAAGGTCGACGGCGTGGGTGAGTTCGGCGAACATCGCGTCGCTGGCCGCCATGGACCGGTGGAACAGATCCGCCAGCGCGGGCTCCGCGGCCAGGTGGGTGAAGTGGTGCGCGCCGAAGACCTTCGCGTAGGACTCCGCGCCGGTGCGGACGGCTTCGGTGAGCATGGCGAAAGACTCGTAGAACGGGCCGCCGTACATCTGGGCGAGCGCGCTCATCGACCCGTCGACGTCCGAACGGAGCAGCACGCCGAGCTCGGTGAGGACGTACCCCGCGGCCGTCGCGCGGACGACGCCGAGGGTGCCCAGGTAACGCAGGAGCCGGGCCAGGCTGTCCCGGTCGGTGCCGGTCGCCGCGGCGAGGGTGGTGAGGTTCGTGGTCGTGGTGAGGTGGTCGGGCAGGCGCAGTTCGACGGCCGTGGCCACCGCCTGCGTGGCCCAAGCGCCGGTCAGCAGCCCGAGCAGTTCGGTGCCGGGCTCGGACTCTCGCCGGTGCGCGGCGAGCAGCCGCGGGAACTCGCCGGTGCAGAGCAGTTCCAGCCGCCGGCAGGCGGGCGCGGGGTGGTGCGCGTCGCGGAAGTAGAGCACCGTGGTGTCTTCGTGGCCGTTGTAGCCGCCCCCGTCCGGGCGCAGCTGCCCGGCGATGGCCGCGCGCAGTCCGGTGAGGACGATCGGATCGGCCTGGGGCACCGCGAGCGCGAAGTGGCTTTCGTGGCCGTGGCGGCGTTCGTCGGCGGAGATGTGGGCCAGTTCCGGCGAAGTGAGCAGGACGAAGATCTCCAGTGAGCACATGCTCCCGGCCCGGTCGGCCAGCGGGGCACGCAGGATGCCGACCGTCAGGTCGTGCGCGGGCACACCGTAGCGGCGGCTCAGCCGTTCCCGTACGACGACACTGGGCCGCATCGGCCCGGTTTCGAGGCCGTGGCGGGCCAGTTCCTCACCGAGTCCGTCGAGGGTCTCCGGGAAGATCAGCAGTGCGACGTGGGAAAAGGGGGCGTGCGCCGCCAAGGCCGCACGTTCGGCGGCCGGCAGCGACGGCAAGGCCGCCGCGAGCACCGAATCGGTGCCACTGGCGAGGACGAGGCTTTTCGCCGCAGCAAGGCGGTCGAGGTCCTCCGGCGCGAGCGCGGGGGCGATCGTCGCGGTCATGGGCACTCCTGTTGCTCAGATGCCGACGTAGTTCTCGGCGAAGAAATCCTGGTGGGCGCGGGATTCGCGCAGGTTGTCGAGCCGGGCCCGGCGTAGCGCGGACCCGAACCGCGGCCCCTGGCCGGCGTCGGCCGTGTCGTGGAGCAGGCCGATCATCCAGTGGGAGAACTCCTGCGCCCGCCAGATGCGGGGCAGGCAGGTGCGCGAGTACGCGGCGAGGGCGCGCTCGTCGTCGCGCAGGAGGGCGTCGGTGAGCGCCCTCGCCAGCACTTCGGCGGCCATGATCGCGAGGTTGGCGCCTTTGGCCGCCGACGGGCTGATCAGGCTGGCGGCGTCCCCGACGAGGAAGAGCCGGCCGTGCTGCACCGGGTCGACGACGTCCGAGCGCAGCCGCACGATCCGGCGTTCGGTGACCGGCCCTTGCCGCAGCGGGCCGAACGCGCCGGTGCGCATGCGGACGGCCAGCTCGGCCCAGATCCGTTCGTCGGTCCAGGCCGCGGCCTCGTCGCCGGGCGGCACCTGCAGGTAGTACCGGGTGACCGCCGGGCCGCGGGCCATCTGGCCGGCGAACCCGTTGCGGTGCAAGGCATAGGTGACCGCCGGCATGCTCTGCGGTGCATCGGCGAGCACGGCCAGCCACGAGATCCCGTGGTCGCGGACGTAGTGGTCCGGCGCCGGAACGGCCCGGCGGGTGACGCCGTAGCCGCCGTCGCAGCCCGCCAGGAACCGGGCGGCCACTTCGCCGGTGTTCCCCCGCTCGTCGCGGAAGCGCGCGGTCGCGGTTTCGGCGTCGACATCCGTGACCGTCACCCCGAAGCGCAGTCCGCCACCGCGGGCGAGGTATTCGGCGATGAGGTCGGTGACGAGCAACTGCTGCGGGTAGACGGTGTGCGGCTCACCGCGGCCGAGCCGGTCGTACCGCAGTTCGAACTCGCCTGCCTCGTCGCGGAACGCGCAGGTGCCGTGCGTGCTGCCGTGGCGCAGCAGGCCGGCGCCGAGGCCGTGCTCGGTCAGCACCCGGGCGCTGTTCGCGCCGAGGAATCCCGCCCGCGCCCGGGCTTGCACGTGCTCACGACCGCCGCGTTCCAGGATGAGCGTGTCGATCCCGGCCGCGCGCAGCAAGTTCCCCAGCACCAGTCCTGCGGGTCCCGCGCCGACGATGAGCACCGATGTCCGATCGGCCATTTCTTCCGGGCCCGTTCCCTTCTCCTGCACAACGGGCCGCCCACACCGGGCGGCCCGGGCGAGACCTAATCAGGTCGGCCGTCACCGGTTCCGTGTGTCGGGGGTCGTGGCGCGCGGAATCACCCATACGGGATCGTCGTGCGACAGGCAAGGCGGTGGCCGGAATCGAACTGTCACAGTTTCCGAGCGGAACTTCCCGTCGGTTGATCGCGGCGGGGAGACAGCCGGGTCCGGCGCGGACCCACCCGGCGTCACGAAATTCCCGAAAACGCAAATCCACCAGAAGGCACATCATTGTTCTGCAGGCAAATCGATCCGGAGGCATAACGCCCGTTCGACCGCAACATTCCGAACAACAATCTCCGAGCTTGACAGTGCTGTTGCGCGTGTTTATGGTCGTCCGGGTTCCCGCCGATCGATATTCGAAGGTGTACATGACCACGCCTCCAACACTGTCGAAGTTCCGGCAGCAGTTGATTCTTGCCGTTCTCATGGTGTGTTCGCTGCTGATTTGGCTGGACAACACCGTCCTCAGCATCACCCTGGAAACCCTCGCCGACCCGGTCCGCGGACTGGGGGCCGGCCCGGCCCAGCTGCAGTGGGCCACCGGCGCCTACACCCTGGTCTTCGCGACCCTGATGTTCACCGCCGGCGCACTGGGCGACAGCTTCGGGCACCGGACCGTGCTCGCCGTCGGCCTGGTGGTCTTCGGCGCTGCCTCGATCTGGGCGGCCTACGCAGGCGATGCGGGCCAGCTGATCGCCGCCCGGGCCGCGATGGGCGTCGGCGCCGCGCTGATCATGCCCGCCAACTTCGCCATCCTGCTGTGGACCTTCACCGGCCCCGGGCGGGCGACCGCGATCGCCATTTCCTCGACATCCACCGGCGTCGGCATGGCCGCGGGACCGGTGCTCGCGGGACTCCTGCTCAGCCATTTCTGGTGGGGTTCGGTCTTTCTCGTCAACGTCCCGGTCGTCGTGGTGGCACTGGCCGGGATCATCCTGCTGGTCCCCAATTTCCGCAGCCCCACCGTGCGGCCGCTGGACCCGGCCGGAATAGTGCTCTCGATCAGCGGGCTCGCGGCGTTGACCTACGGCCTGATTCGCGCGGGACAGGTGGACGACTGGAGCCGTACCGACGTCTGGGCACCGATCGCGGCCGGACTTGTCCTGCTCGCCGTTTTCGTGCTCGTCGAATTGAAGGCCACCGCACCGAGTTTCGATCCCCGGCTGCTGGCACAGCGGATGTTCGGTGGCGGCAACGCGTCCATGGCGCTGTTGCTCTTCTCGGTGGCCGCCGTCACCTTCTACAACGCGTTCTACCTGCAGGGCGCCTTGGGCTACTCACCGATGAAGGCCGGTTTGGCCAACATCCCGACCGCGGTCGGCGCGGTCGTCGGGGCACCCCTGGGCGCACGGCTGGTCCGCCGGTGGTCGCTGCGCCCGGTCGCCGTGCCGGCGCTCCTGGTGGGGGCGCTCAGCATGGGCGCGGTCGGGTTCCTCGATCTGCACACCCCGCTCCTCTGGATCGAGCTCCTGTTGCTGGTGCAGGGCCTGTCCGTCGGCATGGTGCTGGCCCCGGTGACCGGAGCACTGATCAGCAGCCTGCCGCTGGAACGGTCCGGAGCCGGCTCGGCCGTCACCAACACGGCACGCCAGGCCGGCAGCGTGATCGGGATCGCGGTGGGCGGCACGATCATGTCGATCGGCTACCGAAGCGCGATCGAACCCTCGCTGGGCGACGTCCCGGCGGCGCTGCAGGACAAGGTCCGGGTTTCCGCGGAACAGGCCCGGCACGTCGCCGCCGCGCTCGACCGGCCCGCTCTCGCGCGGGCCGCCGATGACGCGTTCGTCCACTCCATGCACGTCGGCGCGGTCTGGATCATGCTCATCGCCCTCGTCGCCACCGCGATCCTGGTGTTCGCCTTGCGTCCGGCCGGAAAACTCCCCGGGCCGGCGCCGGAGCCCGACGACGATCGGGACCGGAGCCACTCCGGGGCCGGGAAGCAAGCCACGCACGTGGGCGCGGACCCGGACAGCCACTGACACCAGGGGAATCAGGCAACGCTTCCCGTTGCCCTGCTCGACCTCCGCCAGGTCTTCCGCGTACCGGAAACTCAGTCTCTGGTCTGAGAAAAGCCGTCGGAAATACCCGTTTTTCGCCTGAGGACAACGTGTGACACGACCCCGTAACCTCATTCTCGGCCAGGGCGAAACGGGAGGTCAGACCATGAACGACGACCGGAAATCCGCAGTACCGGCGACGCACCGGCGCAGGGGCAGGTTCGGCGCACTGCCGAAAATCGACGTCGTCGGTCTCACCATCGATCTCGCGGTGGCCACGGCGTTTCTCCTCGTCCTCGCCAAGACGACCGGCGGGCCACGGGACGCAGCTCAGCCAACGTCTTGAATGAGTCATTCAGGACCTCCGAAGTCCTGAATGACTCATTCAAAACACACCGCGGGCCCTCCCCGGGGGTGAACGGAACCCGCCGGGGAGGGCGGGGCACCAGGCGATCAGGTGAGGACGAGCGCCACCTCGTCCGACCCGAGGATTCCCCGGCGGAGGTTCTGCACCCGCTCGGACGGCTCGAGGCCCAGCTCGCGGATCAGCGCGTGGCGCAGGCGCTCGAAGACTTCCAGTGCTTCCACCCGGCGGTCCATGCGGTGCAGCGAGAACATCAGGTACTCGTGGAAGCGTTCATGGTACGGGTGTTGGTGCACGAGCATCGACAACTCGCTGACCAGCTCCCGATGCCGGCCCAGGCGCAGCTCGCTTTCGATGCGGAGCTCCCGGGCGGCCACCCGGCGCTGCTCCAGCCGGGTGATCTCCGACCTGAGCGGCAGCCCGTGGTCGATGTCCGGCAGCACCGGGCCGGTCCACAGCTTTTCGGCCCGCCGCAGCAACTCCACGGCCTTGACGTCGTCACCGTCGGCCGCGGCGCGCTCGCCCGCGCCGGCCAGCCCCAGGTATTCGTGGAGGTCGAACGAGCAGTCCGCGAGCTGGAACCGGTATCCCTCGCTGCGCGTCACCAGCACCTCGGTGCGCACGTGGGCGGGCGGCAGGTCCAGTTCGCGGGCGAGCCGCCGGCGCAGGTTGAGGATGTAGGTCTGCAGCGCGGTGCGCGCCCGCCGGGGCGGCTCGGCCGGCCACAGCTCGTCGATCAGCTGGTGCACCGGGACGACGCGCGCGTAGTTGAACAGCAGCAGGGCGATCACCTCACGCTCCTTGGGCGCGCTGGGCGCGGCTTCGGTGCGCGGTTGCCCGCGGATGGACAAGTTGCCCAGTATCGTGATCGTGGTGGTGCGGTCCCCCATGTTTTCTCCTTTACCGGAAATGTTCTCCGAACTCCGTGCGGAATTGTTACCGACAGTGACACCGGCCGATTTTTCGGACACATTCGGAGCAACTCCCGGAAACAACCCCAGGGCTCGTATTGTACACCGCCCAGAACCGACCATTCTCGATTAATCGGAATTCACTAACCGGTGGGACAAACCGAAACAGCCGCAATGGCAAGATCATCAAGCGGATCTCGTGGCTGCGGTTCGACATCGACACGGATTCGATCGGTCGGTGCCAGGCGGGGCCGGTCGGTGCGGGGGTGGGCATACCGGCGTGCGGAACACCGGCTCCGGTGTTCCGCACGCCGTCAGTCGGCCGCGGACGGCACGACATCCGCGGATTCGGGGGAAAGGCGCACGAACGCCGTGACCCCGGCCGCGAGCAGGTCCGCGGCGGTCACCACGAGCCGGCTCATCGCCACGACGGCCACGATGGCGGGCATCGACGGCCCGGCGAGTGCGGCGCTCAGCGCCAGTCCGAGCACGGCTTCCCGCGCCCCGAGCCCGGCGGGCAGCACGACCACCAGCACGCCGGCCACCGACGCCAGCGCGAACCCGCCGACGAGCACCGCGGTCCCGGGCAGCCCGTTCACCGGCAGCCCCCGGGTGAGCACCACCAGGTGCACCCCGGCGAGCAACCACCCGGCCGCCATCAGGCCCATGGCGCCGAAGACCGCGCGCGGCCCGGGGAGTGCCACGGTCTTGCCCGTGCGCCGCCGCACGATCGCGGCGGCCAGCCGGGTCAGCTGCGGGGCGCCGATGACCAGCAGGCCGGCCACGAGCATCGGCACGACCACCCACCACACCGGCTGGACCGCGGCCAGCGCGGGCACCGCCACCAGGCCGACCGCCAGGCCGGCGACCGTGGACACGAGCACGCTCGCCAGGAACGCGCTCGCCAGCAGGCCGGGCGGCTCACGCAGCTTGCGCGCGAGATCGGCGTGCGCGAGGGCGGGCCACAGGCCGCCGGGCAGGTACCGGCCCAGCCCGGCGACGAAGTACACCTTCGCCGCGATCGGCGTCGCCAGCCGGCAGCCGAACGCCGTGAGCAGCGCACGCCAGCCCGCCATCCCCAGCCACGCACCCGCCGCCGCGATCGCGACCGCGGCGGCGAAGCGGCCCCAGCCCAGCGACGTCACGACTCCGGCGACGTCGCCGCGGTGCACGAACAGCTGGTACCCCAGGAAACCCAGCACCGCGACGTAACAGCCGGCCCGGACCACGGCGAACAACCCGCGCCCAGTCACCGCCCACCGGCCAGCGAGATCCGGGCCTGCTGCAGGTCGTGGTCGGACAGCCCGGCCGGGTCGGCGAACCGGTAATCGTGCACCCGCACGCCCGGCGTGGTCAACGTCCAGTCCAGCCGCCACAGCGGCGCGGACGCCGGCCAGGACCGCGGGTAGAGCGACGAGCTCGCCCGGTCGGCGTCCACCAGCGTGCCGCGCAGGCCGTCGAGGTCGCCCATGGCCGGGCTGGTGTTGAAGTCACCCGCGACGAGCAGCGGGTTCGGGTTCGCGGCGACGTCCTCGGCGAGCCCGGCCAGCTGCGCCTTGCGCAGACCGTCGCGCGTGTGGACGTAGCTGTAGAAGTCCCGGCTCAGCGGGTTGCGGGTGACGTCGACCTGCACCGGCAGGTGGACGTTGTAGACGGTCAGGACCGACGAACCCACCTGCAGGTCGGTCCGCAGCACCTTCGCGCTCTCGAACACCTCGTCGTACGGCGCACCGTCGCGCAGGCCGCGGTCCGGACCCACCCTCGGCTGGGCGAGCACGGGGTACCGCGACAACGTCAGCAGCTCGCCCCGGGCCACGAGGTGGTAGCCCGGGAACTCCGCGCGCAGCCGGGCCAGGTCGTCGGCGTCGCGCGCGCCGTCGGTCCCCACCAGGTCGACGTACTCCTGCAGCACGTAGACGTCGGCCGTGTGGGCGTGCAGGTAGGCGTAGAACCGGTCCGGGTCGTCGGTCTGGTCCCAGTACTCGGTGTTCCAGGCGACGACGACCGGCGCGCCCGCCGGGGCGGCGCCCTCGTTCCCGCCGATCGCCGCCACGTTGACCCCGCTGCGTCCCGCGCCCGCCACCAGCGCGGCCACGGCCAGGACCAGCACCAGCCGGAACGCCGTCTTCGGCACGCGCCGCCGCAGCAGCCGCGGCACCGCGAGGGCGATCGCGGCCAGGGCCGGGCAGACCAGGAAGGCGACCGGCGGGACGAGACCGGGCAGCAGCCACACCCACAGCTCGCCGGTGAACAGCACGTAGGCCACGGTGAACAGCAGCCAGGCCGCGGCGAGCCCGACCAGCACCCGGGTCGCGGCGCACCACCGGCCCGGCCGCGGCGGGAGCAGCTGCTCCGGTTGGTCGAGGGTCTCCGCCGTCATGCCGGGACCTCGTCGTAGATCCGCCGGAACCGCGGGGACAGGACCCACTGCGCCGCGCCGGTCAGCACCCCGGCCGCGATGGCGACGTTGGACACCAGGTTGGTGCCGACGAAGAAGAGCCCGAACCCGAGGCCGCGGCGGCGCGCGACGAACCGGTACATCGCCCCGTCGGCGGCGATCGACCCCAGCAGCAGGCCGGCCGGCACCACCGTCCACAGTGGTCCCGCGAGCACCGGCAGCGGCACGGTCAGGACCGCGCCCAGCGCGGCCAGGCTGCCGGCCGCGCGCGCGGGCGACTCCGGTCCCTTGCCGAGCTTCTGCCCGCCCGCGAACAGCGGCACCCGCAGCAGCGACCGGGTGAACACCTTGCTCAGCAGCACCTTCAGCTTGTCGTCGTGGTCGTGCCTGCCCCGCACCGCGGAGGTGAGCCGGAGTTCGTAGTCCCGGCCCAGCCGGGCGCCGTAGTCGGCGTCCTCGGTGTGCCGCAGCTTCGCGTTGAACGGCCCGACCGCGGCGAACACCTCGGCCCGCATGGCCATCATCGCCGGGTAGACCCCGGAGATCGGGCCCTCGCACGCGACCTGGACGTAGTGCAGCTGGAGGCTCCGATAGCGTTCGACGGGCCCGTCGTCGATCAGCGGGTCGGCGTCGTAGATGCCGCACACCGCGCCGATGCGCTCGTCGGAACGCAGCAGGGTGACCGCGTTGACGACCGCGTCCGGCGCGAGGCCCACGTCGGAGTCGAGGAAGAAGAACACCTCGCCGGTCGCGGCTTCCGCGCCGACGTTCCGGGCGCCGGCGCAGCCCATGTTGACCGGCGTGTGCACCACCTTCGCGCCGAGCGACTGCGCCACCGCGACCGAGTCGTCGGTGCTGCCGTCGTCGACGACGATCACCTCCAGGCGCGGGTACGCCTGTTCGGCCAGCGCCAGCAGGCAGAGCCGCAGGGAGCGCTCGTAGTTGTAGTTGGGGATGATCACCGATACCAGCGGGGTCCGCTCGATCATGGGAGTTCTCCGTCGATCCGTCCGGGGTTGGCTTCCGCGGCCACGTCAGAACAGGGCCTTCACCAGGCTCAGCGCGCCCTGGTTCCACGGGTCGCGCGAAGTGCGGCCCGCGCCGGCCGACGGCTTGCGGGACGGCCCGCGCTGGGTGCACCACCAGCGGTAGGTGTCCAGGATGGCCTGCCGGTTGGACAGCAGCGGGGCGAAGCCGAGCCGCTCGCGGGCCTTGTCGATGCTGACGTACGAGTCGGCCATCAGCTTGTGCAGCAGCCGCCCGTAGACCGGCGACATCTTGTACCGCTGCAGCGTCCGCAGCACCGCCAGCGCCGGCCTGGCCGGCAGCGACACGACCCGCTTGCCGTGGCCGGCCGCGTCGAGCACGCACTGGAAGTCCTCGCGGATCGTGCCGAAGTCGGCGGCGCCGAGGTTGTAGGTGTCGTTGGCGACCGCCGGATCCGCGCCGAGGGTCGTGACGACCGCGTCGACGAGGTCGCCGACGCCGAACATCTGGATCCGCACGTCACCGCGGCCGAGCACGGGGAAGTTGTGCCCCTCGGCCGCCCATTCGAACAACATGGCGAACAGGCCCATCCGGCCCGGCCCCAGGAACGTCTTGGGCCGCAGCATCGCCACGCACAGCCCGTCACTGCGGAAGGCTTCGCAGACCTCCTCGGCCGCCGTCTTGGCCCGGCTGTACGAATCGACCGGGCGGCGCGGGTACGACTCGGGCGTCGGGACGACGTCCGGCAGGCCGTAGACGGCGGTCGACGAGATGTGCACCACCCGCGGCACCGCGCGGTCCCGGCTCGCCCGCAGCACGTTGCGGGTGCCGTCGACGATGACCGAACGGATCTCGCCGTCGGTGTAGCTGGGCAGCGCGGCCGCGCAGTGCACCACGGCGTCGACGCCGTCGGCGGCCCGGTCAAGCAGCGCGGGATCGCGGATGTCGCCGCGGATCTCGGTGACACCGGCCACCGGTTCCCGCGGTGGGTTCAGGTCCACGCCGACGACCTCGGTGCCGTCGGCGCGCAGCCGGCGGACCAGGTTGCCGCCCAGCATCCCGCTGCTGCCGGTCACCAGGACCCGGGTCACCACTGCGCCCTCACCCGGTCCTTGGCGAACTTCGCGAGCAGCCGCGGCAGGCCCTTGGCGAGGGTCTTGCCCAGCGCGTCGAGGAACTGCTCGATCTCCTCGCGGCCGACCACCAGCGACGGCGCGACCACCAGTGGCGTGTCGCCGTTGGGGCTGAAGTACGTCAGGATCCCGTGCTCGCGGTAGAGCTCGCTGATCACCGCGCTGGTCACGAGCTTCGTCCGGAACTTCGGGTCCTTGGCGAACCCGGACGGCGCGAGCCGGGCGGCCATGTTCAGGATGGCCGGCCCGCTGTCGAGGAAGACGCCGAACAGCGAGCCGGTACCGGAGACCCGCGTGATGGTGTCGGGGAACTCCTTCTGCAGCCGTTCCAGGCCGGCGCCGAGCACCGCTTCGATCTCCCGCGCCCGGCGCGGGAAGTCCTCCTCCACCACGATGTTGACGGCCTCGATCGCGGTCGCGGTCTCTTCGCCGAAGCCGTAGTAGGTGGTGGTGTGCAGGATGACGTCGCCGAGCCGGTCGTAGGCCTGCCGGAACAGCGGCTCGCGCACGGTGTAGCCGGAGATCGACGCCTTGCCGCCGCCGAAGGACTTCGAGTAGGTGAGGACGTCGGGCACCAGGCCCTCGTGGCGCATGAAGTAGAACAGGCTGCCGGTCTTGCCCCAGCCCGTGTAGATCTCGTCGAAGATCAGCACGATGTCCTCCGCGGTGCAGAGGGCCCGCAGTTCCCGGAGTGCTTCTTCGCTCCAGTGGCGCATGGTGGACGCGCTGAACGGCTCGACGAGGAGCGCGTAGACGTCGGACGTCCCGTCGGCCCGGCGGTGCGCGGCCACCAGCTCGCGCACGGCCTCGACGTCACCGAACGGATAGGAAACGTTCGGGATGCCGGGGAACTCGAAGGTGTTCTCCCGGGACCCGGTCAGGCTGCCGGTGGCCAGCAGCTTGCCGTGGAAGCTGATGTCCGACCGCAGGATGGTATTCCGCTTGCCTTCGTGGTATTTGTAGGCGAGTTTGATCGCGCCCTCGTTGGCCTCGGCACCGGAATTGGGAAAGTAGGAGATGTTCAGGTCACCCGGCAGCACTTCGGCGACGTTGTGACTGAGCGCGGCCACATAGGGCGAGAGGAACGCCTTGTGCACCTCCATCCGGTGCAATTCCTGGAACCGCCTTCTCGCCGCGAGAATGCGAGGGTGGTTGTGGCCGTGGTTGAGGACGCCGACCGCGCCGGTGAAGTCGAGGATGCGCTCGCCGTCCCGGGTCGTGATCCACACCCCGTCCGCGCTTTCCACGAGCCGCTTGCCGAAACCGAACGTGGACATCAGCGAGACCTGGGACCGGCTCACGTGGTCGCGGTACAGCCCCTGTAATTGCTTGACGGTGAGGGATTCGCATTCTTCGACGGATATCAGGCTGGCCATCATGCTCCTCGTGACGTTTTTCCGGCCGACTCCGATGAAAGCTACGGCAGAGCCGTCACGCGCCGCCTCAGGCGATAGTCTGAGATGTCCGTTGTCTCGTTCTCCGCCAAACGAATGAGACAGCCGGACACCAGGGTGCCCGGCCGCCGAAAACGCTTTCTCAGGCCGACGTCAGCCGGGCGTCCCCGCTGTCGGCGAACCGTTGCGCGGGCAGGTGCACGATGCCCGACCGGTAGGCCAGCGCGACCGCCTGCGTGCGGTCCCGGACCCGCAGCTTCTGCAGCAGGTGGTAGATGTGCGATTTGATCGTGCTGACCTGCACCACCATTTCGGCCGCGATCTCGGCCGTCGTCATGCCCTGCGAGATGTACTGCAGGACATCGCGTTCACGCTGGGTGAGCTGGTCGAACACGGCCGGCCGCGGCTGGTCGCGCACGAGGGTGTCCAGCAGTTTCCCGGCAACCGCCGGTGGCAGGCTGGCGTGACCGGCGGCCACCGCGCGAACGGCCCCCGCGAGTTCGAGCGCACCACTCGACCGGCAGGCGAATCCCCGCACGCGCGAGGAGAGCAGGCGGGCGACGCGGTCGCCGTCCTCCGGGCCGCCGATGAGCAGCACCGGCACGACGAGGTCCGCCAGCGAGGCTTCGTCCGCTCTGCCGAGCAGGTCCACGCCGACGACGACCGCCGAGGGCGACACCGCGCGGACCACCGCTCTCAGCGAGGCGAGCGACTCGACCTCCGCCGACACCCGCAGCGCCGGGTCCTGCTCCAGCTTCCGTCTCGTTTCGGCCCGATCCAGCGGCCCTTGCTCAGCCAGCAGGACCTCGGTCACCGGTTCCGCCGGTCGGTGTTCGCGCTCGAATGCCACTTCGCTCCCCAGTCGCAGAAGTCCTGCTTCCGACTGCGGGCCATCGTGTGGACCGGCGCTCAAGGAAGGATCAAGGACCACTGCACGAGGTGGCCCGGCGGCGGCGTTCCGGTAGTGCCTCCAGGGGTCGGGCACACTGCCGGCGCACCTACGCCGATGTGGCCGCGGAGGCGGGCACCAAGGACGCCGGTGTCTTGAATGACTCATTCCTGGCGTCGGACGCCAGGAATGAGTCATTCAAGACGTTCGAACCCGCGTGTCATCGCCGACGGCGAGCGGCGGAGCCGGCTGCGGTGGACCCGCGACGTGCTTCCCGAGGCGCTCGCCGGGCCGATGGCCGAGGCGATGGCGCGCGGCCTCGAAGTCGTCAAGCGGACCCGGGATCCGGCGTGACGGCTCAGGTCCCCTTCCGCAGCAGGTGGGTGATCTCGGTGCCCACGTCCGGGGTGAGCACTCCGTCGCAGGGGATGCCGAGGCTCTCCGCGAGCCGCCTGCCGTGCAGGTCCACGGCCGACTCCGTGAGCTCGGCGAACGCCACGCCCGCCACCCTCGCCCGCCGCCACGCCGTCGCGGCCGTCACCAGCCCGGCGACCGCCGCCGGCCACCACACCGCGCCGACGGCGAGGTAGCCGGCGGCCCACGCCACCAGCCGGGTCGCGGCCGCCAGCCTGGCCCGCGCGGCCCCGATCTCCGCGCGCACGTCTTCGGGGAGGGTGAGCCACAGCCGCGGCCACGCCGAAGCCAGGTCGAGCCGGTAGGCCTCCCACAGGCGGCCGTCGATCGCGGCGATCCGGTCGCCCAGCCACTGCGGACGGGTCGGCGCGACGAGGGCGATGCGGTTGCGCCGGGCGTTCAGCTCGCGGGCCCGGGCGGCCGCGCGGGCCTCCTCGGGGGTGCCTTCGGCCCGGGCCGCGGCGACCAGGGCCCGGGTGAACTCCGCGTGCGCCTCGTCCCAGCGCCGCCGGCGCCGGTTCGCCGCCCAGCGCGGCCGGTCCGCGAGCCACACCCGTTCCACCGCCGCGCCGAGCCCGGTGGCCGCGAGGCCCAGCGCCGCCGAGGCGGCCAGCACTCCGGCCAGGCCCAGGATCAGCGTGCCGGTGCTGCGCAGCGCCGGTTCGGCCGCGAGCCGGTTCAGCTTCTCGAACAGCAGGCGCAGGTCGTACCAGTGACCGTGGCCGAGCGTCGCGCCCGTCGCGGCCACGGCCAGCAGCACGACGCTCGGGACGAACAGCAGGGTCAGCCACCGTTCCGCCAGCTTGCCGCCGAGCGTCTCCAGGAGCTTGGTCATGACCGCAGCCTCGCGGCGGCCATCGGCTGCCGGTGCACGAGGCACGGCGGTGGATCGGCGTCCGGCGGCTCGATCCGGCTGCAGCTGCCGCCGGGGCACTTCAGCACGCTCAGCACCGGGTGCCCGGCGCCGCCGCCGGGCAGCGGTTCGTAGGACCGGACCGAACTCAGCCCGGCCGCGTACCCCGCGGCCAGGAGCCGGTCCTCCAAGGTGTCGAAGTCGTCGGCCAGCTCGTCGAGCGGGACGCCGTCGCGCACGCGCTCGACGATCGCCTCCGCGAGCGCACGGACACCGTCGACGGCCCGGACGGGATCGGCGTTTTCGCCGAGGCGTTGGCAAAGCACAGCCAGCTGGTCTGCGGTCACCGCCCAGAGGATAGCGTCGAAGGGTGACCAGCCCGACACCGTTCGACGACGCGATCGAGCAGTACCGGCGCGAGGCCGCCGAGGGGTCGCTGAACGCGATGAACGACCTGGCGGTGGCGCTGCGCGACCGCGCGCGGCACACGGACGACCCCGACGACCTGCGCGAAGGGATCGCGCAGCTGCGCGCCGCCATCGGGTACGTCCCGGACCACCCGATCCGCTACCCGTTGCTCGCCAACCTGAGCTCGCTGCTCACCGACGAGTTCCAGCGCACCGGCGACGAAGCCGTGCTGCACGAGGCGCTGGCCGGGTGCGACGAGGCCATCCCCGGCCTGGATCAGGAGAACCGGCCCCTGGCGGCGATGCTGCGGGTCGAAGTGCTGGTCCTGCTGGCCGAGCACACCCGCGACCTCGGCCACGCCACCGAGGCCGTCGAGGCGGCCGCGCGGCTGCCCCGCGGGCCGGGTGCCCTGTTCGTGCACGGCAAGGCCCTGTGCGCGCAGTACGAACTGACCTACGACCACGCGGCGCTGGCCGAGGCGGCCGGCCTGCTGGCGGCGAGCGTCCGGGCGACACCCCCCGACGACCCGGCCCACCTCCTGCGGCTCAACCAGCTGGGGGACGCCCTCCAGCGCTCCGCGGAACACACCGGCGACGACGCCGTGCGCGAAGAAGCGGTCCGCCACCTGCGCGAGGCCGTGGCGCTCGCGCGCCCGGGCTCGGACCTGCGGCTCCACCACCAGGTCGACCTCGCGGCGGCCCTGCGCGACCGCGGGCAGCGCACCGGCGACGTCGCGGCGCTGCGGGAAGGGGCGGACCTGCTGGGCGAGGTGCTCGCGGCGACCCCGCCGGACACGCGGCCGTGGGCCAACCGCTGCGAGAACTACCTGGTCGCCGCGTACGACCTCGTCGTCCGGACCGGCGACCTCGACCTGCTCGACCGGGCCGTGGAAACCGGCCGGTCCGGGCGGGGTCTCAGCAGCCGGGCGACGACGATCCCGCTCCTGCTCGGCCTGCTGCACCACGAACGCTTCCGCTGGACGAGGCAGGAGGCCGACCTGGCCGAGGCGGTCGCGGAGTTCGCCGGCGTCGCCGATTCGGTGCCCTACGGCGAACGCGACCACGTGACGGCGCTGGGCAACCTGGGCGTGGCGTGGCTCGACCGGCACCGGTTCACCGGCGACGAGGAAGCGTTGCGGCGGGCCGTGACCGCGCTCGGGACCGCCGTCCGGGCGAGCGCCCCGGACAGTTCCGAACGCGGCGAGGCGCTCGTCAACCACGGCGACGCGCTGATCGCGCACTACGACCGCCGGCTCGATCCCGGCATCCTCGCCGCGGCGGCCCTCGCCTACCAGGAGGCCGCCGGGATCCGGGCGTTGCGGCCGATCGTCCGGATCAAGGCGGCCCGCTCCTGGGCGCGCGCCGAGGCCGAAGCCGGCCACTGGCGGCAGGCCCGGGATGCCGCCGGGTACGCCGTCGGCCTGCTGCCGCTGGTGGTGCCCCGGCGGCTCGCCCGCACCGACCAGCAGCAGGCGCTCGCCGAGCTCGACGGGCTGGCCGCCGACGCGGCCGCCGCGGCACTGGCCGCCGGCGACCCGGAGACGGCGGTGCGGCTGCTCGAGCTGGGCCGCGGTGTGCTCGGCGGGCAGGTGCTGCAGAGCCGCAGCGACCTTTCGCGCCTGCACGCCGTCGCGCCGGACCTGGCCGCGCGGCTGGGTGCCGCGTTCGACCGGCTGACGCCGTCCGGGCCGGTGACGGGGGCGGACGCGGACCGGCGGCACGACGCGGACATCCGGCTGCTGGCCCTGTTGGAGCAGGCGCGTGCACTGCCCGGGTTCGCGGACTTCCTGGCCCCACCGGACCTTGCCGGCCTGCTTCCCTCCACAGTGGACGGACCGGTGGTGCTGATCAACGTCAGCGAACTGCGCGCCGACGCGGTGATCGTCCGCCCGTCGGGGGTCACCGCGCTGCCGTTGCCCGGGGTGACCCCCGGCGAGGTGGCCGCGCGGGCCGCCGCGTTCGGCGCCGCGCTGGCCGCGTCGATCCGCCCGGGAACGGACGAGGCCGCCGCGCAGCACACCATCGCGGACGTGCTCGCGTGGTTGTGGGACCACATCGCCGGACCGGTGCTGGCGCACCTCGGCCACACCGGGCCGCCGGCCGGCGCCTGGCCGCGGGTCCGGTGGTCGCCGGTGGGCCGGCTGGCGCTGCTGCCCCTGCACGCCGCCGGCCGGTTCCCGGACGGGCCGGCGGTCCTCGACCGGGTGGTTTCGTCGTACACGCCGACCTTGCGCGCGTTGCGGCACGCGTGGGAGCGCGCCCCCCGGGCGGGCGGCGACCTCCTGGTGGTCTCGATCGGGGACGCGCCGGGCGCGGCCGTCCTGCGCGGCGTGGACCGGGAAGCGGCCGACATCGCGAACCGGACGACGGCCACGAAGCTGTCCGGGGCCGCGGCGACGGTCGACGCCGTCCGCGCCGCCCTGCTGACCCACACCTCGGCGCACTTCGCGTGCCACGCCGTGAGCGACCCCGGCGATCCCTCCGCGGGGCACCTCCTCCTGCACGACGGCCCGCTCTCGGTGCTCGACGTGTCGGGCCTGGACCTGTCCGGCGTCCGCCTGGCCGTGCTGTCCGCCTGCGAAACCTCCCTCGGCGCCCCGCGGATCCCGGACGAGGGCCTGCACCTGGTGTCGGCGTTCCAGCTGGCCGGGTACCCGCAGGTCGTCGGCACCCTGTGGCGGGTGAACGACCGCGTCGCCCGGCTGGTCGCCGTGGACCTGCACGAGGGCGTCGCCGCGGGGCAGGACGTCGCCGACGCGCTGCACCACGCCGTGCGCCGGTGTCGCGACCGCTTTCCGCGGACTCCGTCGCTGTGGGCCGCCTACCTCCATTCGGGTCGATGAGCCCCGAACCCGCCTCGGCGGGCCCGCGGCTGCGGTAGGGCTGGGGCATGGCCTTCTGGAACCGGAAGCAGTCCAAGACCACCGAGCACGTCACCGGCGACTTCGGCAGCGCCGAGATCAGCGTGACCGAGCGGCGGGGCGACGTGCCGCTGGTCAACGTCAAGCTGTCGGTGACCCCGGAATACGCCAAGGGGCTCGAATTCCAGCGGAACCGCGAAGAGCTCGGCCTGCTGCACCCCGAGACGCTCCGCTCGGTGCACGAGTACGCGGTGCAGCTCGGGGAACTGCCCGAGCGGCGCGGGGACGCGATCGAGCTGCTGGAGTGGCTGGTCTCCGCCCGCGCCGACGACCCGGAAAACCGGCTGCTCGCCTTGAACGACCTGACCCGGTTGCTCCAGGCCGCCGGAAACCTCGCGGTCGCCGAGCAGCGGCTGCGGGAAGCCCTGTCGGGCTGGGAACGGCTGCGCGGCCCCGACGACCGCCAGACGCTGGGGATCGCGTCGAACCTCGCGAGCGTCCTGCTCGACCTGCGTCGCCCGGAAGAGGCGGAAGGGCTGATGCGCGACACCGCCGCGCGCTGCACCCGCGCCTTCGGCCCCGCCCACCCGGAAACCGTGCGGGCCAGGAACACCCTGGCCGGGGCGTTGCGCGGGACGCCGGACCGGCTCGCCGAGGCCACCCGCCTGTACGAGGGAATCCTGGCCGACATCGGCGAAGACGGCGAGCAGGCGCTCGCGGTGCGGCACAACCTCGCCGCCGTGCTCATCCACCGGGGCGAGCACGCCGAAGCGCTCCGGCGGTACCGGGAGCTGATCGCCGCCCGGACGCGGCAGCAGGGCGCCGGCCACCCGGACACGTGGCGCTCCCGGCACAACTACGCCGTGGTGCTCACCAAGATCGGCGACCCCGCCCGAGCGGAGGCGGAGCTCACCGAAGTGCTCGAGGGATATCGGCAGGTCTTCGGGCACCGGCACACCGCCACCCTCGACGTGCAGGTCGACCTCGCGGCCGTGCGGGCCAACCAGGGCCGCCCCCAGGCGGCCGTTCCGCTGCTGCGGGACGCCATCGAGGGGTACCACAGCACGCTGGGCCCGCAGCACCCCCGGGTTCGCGAGCTCAGCGCGATCCTCGGGCAGCTGGGCGGCTGAGTTCCGGTTCGCCGGCCGGGAAAGCGGTCAGGAACCGGGCCCGCGCAAGGAGGATGCCGCCGCGGCCGCGACCGCATCGGCCACTGTGGACAGTGCGGGCAGGTCCAGTTTCCACTGTTGCCAGTAGAGCGGCACGTCCACCGGCCGGTTGCGCACGAGGGGCACCAGCGTGCCGGCCCGCAGCCCGGGCGCCGCCTGCACTTCCGGCACCATGCCCCAGCCGAGCCCGGCTTCCACGGCGGCGACGACCATCTCCGACGCCGGGACGTAGTGCCGCAGCGCGCTCGCCCCACTCCCGCCGAGCAATCGCACGAACGCGTCCTGCAGGTCGTCGTGGTCGTCGAACAGCACGACGGGTGCCGTGGCCAGGTCCTCCCGCAGTGCGCCGGTGACCCACCGCGCCGCGAACGCGGGATGGGCGAGCGGCAGGTAGCGCAAGGAGCCGAGCGGGCGCACGGAGCAGCCCTGGACCGGGGCGGCCGAGGACGTCACCGCCGCCATCACCCGGCCCTCCCGCAGCAGCGTGGTGGTGTGTTCCTGGTCCTCCCGGTGCAGTTCGAAGCAGATCGGCGGGTCGGCGGCCACCCCGGCCAGCGCCGGCAGGAACCAGGTGGACAGCGAGTCGGCGTTGACGGCGATCGGCACCCGGACGGGCTCGCCGCTCATGCCCAGCTCGGCTCGCGCGTCTCGTTCGAGGGCCGCGAGCCGCCGCGCGAACCGGACCACCACCTGACCGGAGTCGGTGACCCGCACCGGTTTCGTGCGGGTCACCAGTACGCTCCCGGTCCGCTGTTCGAGGGCCTTGACCCGCTGGCTCACGGCCGAAGGCGTCACGTGCAGCACGGCCGCGGCGGCGTCGAACGTGCCGGCGTCGACGACCGCGAGCAGCGTCCTGACCTGGTCCAGTGGCAGCTCCGTCAGCACGGACGCTGATGTTACGGCGGAACCTTCGATCGACCGGCGGCGACGTCGGCGCGCCCGTCAGAGTTCCCTGATGTGCAGCAGTGACCGGACGTTCAGCCGGCGGCGCACCCGGCCGCTGCTCAGCGCGTCCACCACGGTCGCGGCGCCGAGCCAGGTAGCCTCGGCGTCCCGGGTGAGCAGCTGGGCGCCGTCGGCCTGACCGCCGGTTTCGATCCAGTCGTCGACGAACAGCACGCGATCGCCGCCGTCGACCAGGTGCTTGCGGAAGCCGAGGCTGAGGTGCCGGTCCTGGTAGTCGGGCGGGGTGGTCCGCCGCAGCCAGGCGTCGCTGTCGACGGGCGTCCCCCGGTTCTTCTGCACCTCGACGAACCCGACGCCGAAGTGCAGCGCGACCAACGGTCCCAGGAGGAACCCGCGCGATTCCGGCCCGAGGACGACCGTCGGCGGCCGGTCGGCGAACAGCCGGCCCAGCGCGGGGCCCAGGCCGGCGAGCAGCTCGGGCCGGCGCCACCAGCCCGTGACGTCGGCGTAGCGGTGTTCGTCCGTGCGGTCTCCGCGCCAGGTGAAGGCGCGGCGAAGCCCGGACTTCACCTCTTCCAGCCGCACGTCTCCGGACACCAGCCGATGATCGCGCCGACGCCGTGCCCGGGCAATCGGATTACGCCCCCGCGCCCTGCCGCACCATCACCCGGCGATCGGCGTCTGCGCGGAAGTACTTCACGATGTTCTGAACCGAGTCACGCGGCGGCGCCGGTCAGTAGCTGAACGTCGTCGCCGGTTCGTCGCCGATCCACTTCCACAGCGGGATGGTGCCGTTCAGCTCCGCGCCGTCGATCAGGGCGCCGTCGTCGAGGTGCTTGGCGGTGAAGCAGATCGGGCAGACATAGTAGCGGCCGCCCGCTGCCGCGTAGCGCTCGCACAGGTCGGCCAGCGGCGGGCAGCCGTCGCACGCGGCGCCCACGGCGATGCCCTCCAGCGCGAGCCGGACCGCCTCCTTGGTCAGGAACATCAGCGTCTCGCGCCCGGTCTCGGCGGCTCCCACCGCCACCAGGAACGCGACGGTCACCTTCTCCGCGTCCTCGAGCCCCGTCGACAGGCTGATCACGGCTTTGTTCGACATGGTTGTCGCTCCCTTCGTCCGGAACCAGGACGTCAGGAGCGGGCGGGGCCCGTGTCGTCGGGTGTTCTCCCTACAGATCGAGCGGGTCGAGCAGGCGATCGTCAGGGCCGCCCCTCGCCCGCCCGACAAAGTCGCCTGACCAAGTCACGTCGCTGCTGTCAGCCAGGTGCGGCGGCCTGCCGATCTGCCGCAGCTGGTCGTGAGTGGTAATTCGGGTTAGAACCCGAATTACCACTCACGACCACCAGCCACGGCAAACGGTGACCTTGTTCCCCGGGTCACGCACACAAGTGTCCCTGCAGTACTAGACCTTGTAGACGGTCCCTGGCGTGGCGACCGCGTCGGTTCCGGCGCGGTCGGCAGCTTCGGCCGGCTCGAGGAACGGGCCGATGTGGGTGAGCACGAGCTTCCCCGCGGCGTGGGCGGCGCGGGCCGCGTCCTCCGGGGTCAGGTGCACCGGCGACGGTGCCGCCACGTCCGCCTCGCACAGGAAGAGATCGGCGCCGTCGGCCAGTTCGGTGAGGGCCGTGCACGGGCCGGTGTCGCCGGAGTAGGCCAGCACCCGGGCGCCGTCGGTGACGCGGACGCCGAACGCCGGGAAGCCGTGCTCGACCGCGGTGGTCGCCAGGGTGAGGCCGCCGGCTTCGGCGAAGTGACCGTCGTGCAGCTCGTGCACGGCGAAGGCCTGCTCGATCGGTGCCGGCCCGGTGTTGCTCAGGAACGCACTGAGCCGTTCGCCGATCCCCGGCGGCCCGTAGAGCGGCATCGGCTTCGCGGGCCGGAGGTCGGCGAAGAGCAGCGCGTAGACGGCGGGCAGCAGGTCGGCGACGTGGTCGGCGTGCAGGTGCGAGATCCAGATGGCGTCGACGTCGGTGAGCGAGGTGTGCTCCTGCAGCGCGGCGAGGGTCCCCGGGCCGGCGTCCAGCCACACGGTCGCTCCGGAGCCGCGCACGAGGTACCCGGAGCACGGCTCGCCGGGACGCGGATACGGGCTGGCGCTGCCCAGCACGATCAGTTCCAGGGGCATGTGGCACCCTAACCGGCGTGAACAACGGTGTGGTCGGCGTGCTCCTGCTCGCCCTCGGTGGCTTCCTCGTGGGCGGGGTGTACTCGGCCTGGAAGACGGCCAAGTTCCTGGCGGTGGTGCTGGGCATCGCGGCCGTCCTCGCCATCGGCGGCGCGATCTTCTGGTTCTCGAGCTGAGAAACGGCGAAAGCCCCCTCGGCGCACCGAGAGGGCCTTCGCGGGGAAATCAGCGGCTCGCGCCGACCAGTTCGCGTTCCTCGGGCTCGTCGAGGTGCTTCGTGAGCTTCTCGCCCTCGACGTCGACGTCCGGCAGGATCCGGTCCAGCCACTTCGGCAGCCACCACGCACCGCGGCCGAGCAGGGACATCACTGCCGGGACCAGCGTCATGCGGACCACGAACGCGTCCACCAGCACGCCGAACGCCAGCGCGAAGCCGATCGACTGGATCAGCGCCGACTCGGCCAGGATGAAGCCGGCGAACACGCTGATCATGATCAGCGCCGCCGCGACCACCACCCGCGCGCCGTGGCGGAAGCCCGTCACCATCGCTTCCTGCGGCTCCGCGCCGTGGACGTGTTCCTCGCGCATCCGCGTCACCAGGAACACCTGGTAGTCCATCGCCAGCCCGAACAGCACGCCGATCAGCAGGATCGGCAGCATGCTCATGATCGGGCCGGTCGAGGAGACACCGAGCAGGTCCGTGAGCCAGCCCCACTGGAACACCGCGACCACCGCGCCGAACGTCGCCGCGACCGAGCCGAGGAAGCCGATCGTCGCCTTCAGCGGCACCACCACCGAGCGGAACACCAGCATCAGCAGCACGAACGCCAGCCCGACGATCAGCGCCAGGTACGGCAGCATCGCGTCCGACAGCTTCTCCGAGACGTCGATGTTCGCCGCGGTCTGGCCGGTGACGGACAGCTTCGCGCCGGTCCCGTTCTCCAGCGCGCCGGACTCGGTGCGGATCGCGGCCACCAGGTCCTCGGTCTGCGCGCTGCTCGGGCCGCTCTTCGGGATCACCGTGAGCAACGCCGTGTCGCCGGCCTGGTTCAGCCGCGGCGGCGTGACGGCGGCGACGTCGGGCAGCTTCTGGATGTCGGCCGCGGCCCGGCCGAGCGCCGCCTGGCGGTTGGTGCTCGTGGAGACGTCGACGACGACCAGCAGCGGCCCGTTCGAGCCTTCGCCGAAGCTGCGGCTGGCGATCTCGTACGCCTTGTGCTGCGTCGATTCCGGCGCCGCGGTGCTGTCGTTGGGCAGGCCGAGCTGCATGCTCAGCGCCGGCAGCGCGACGACGGCCATCCCGGCCAGCGCGACCAGCAGCACCGGGAACCGGTGGCGGCCGACGAACCGCGCCCAGCGTTCGCCGTGCGTCGGTTCGACCGGCTTGCGGCGCAGCCGGATCCGGCCGCCGGCGACCCGGGTGCCGGCGAAGCCGAGGATCGCGGGCAGCAGCGTCAGGGCGATGAGCACGGCGATCGCGACGGTGACGGCCGCGGCGACGCCCATCTGGCCGAGGAACGGGATGCCGATCACGGTGAGGCCGGCCAGCGCGATGATGACGGTGAGCCCGGCGAAGACCACGGCGGACCCGGCGGTACCCGCCGCGCGGCCGGCGGCTTCTTCGGGGTCGCGGCCGATGCCCAGTTCGTGGCGGTAGCGCGACACGATGAACAGCGCGTAGTCGATGCCGACGGCCAGGCCGATCATCAGTGCCAGTACCGGCGTGTTCGAGTTCAGCTCGAGGAACCCGGAGGCGAAGAAGATGCCCGCCATCCCGGTGCCGACGCCGATCAGTGCGGTGAGCAGCGGGATCCCGGCCGCGAGCAGCGAACCGAACGTGATGACCAGCACGACGGCGGCAACGGCGACGCCCAGGCCCTCGGTGGCTCCGGTCGCGGGCGCGCCCTGCACGGCGTCACCGCCGAACTCGACGGTGAACCCGGTGGCGCGGGCGGCGTTCGCGGTGTCCAGCAGGGCCTGACGGTCTTCGTCGGTCAGTTCGTACGCCTTCGCTCCGTAACTGACCTGGGCGAGCGCGACGTGCTGATCGGGTGAGATGGACTGCGCCTGGAACGGGTCGACCACGGCGGAGACCTTCGGTGCCGTCTTCAGCCGCCCGACGAGGGCTTCGACGGTGGCCTTGCCCTTCGCGTCGGTCACCGTGGTCCCGGCCGGAGCCTCGATGACCACGCGTGCGGTGGCGCCACCCGCGTTGGCCTGCGGAAACTTCTCGGTGAGCTGGTCGATCGCCCGCTGTGACTCGGTGCCGGGGATCGTCACCGAGTTCGACAGCTGGCTCGAGAGCGTCAACGCGCCCAGGCCCAGCACCACCAGGACCGCCGCCCAGACGGCCGCGACCAGCGCTCTGCGCCGGAAGGAAAACCGGCCGAGCCGGTACAGGAAGGTCGCCACGAGTCAGCTCCATTTCGCCCGAACGGGGTGGGTTCACTCCATAAGGTTGCTTCCCAAGCTAGCCGATCGGCAAGGGAGAGTCCAAGCCGATCGGCAAGTATGTGACTTGCCGAACAGCAAGGTTTATCCCTTGCCAATCGGCTAGTAAGTCGGTTTGCCGATCGACAAGGCGTGACGTAGGCTCCGACGGCTCAATGAGGAGGAAGAATGACCGCCGGCCCGGCCGAGGACACCCGGACCCGACTGCTGCAGACGGCGCTGCGCCTGTTCACCGAACACGGGGTCGAGGGCACGTCGCTGCAGATGATCGCCGACGCGCTGGGCATCACCAAGGCGGCTGTGTACTACCACTTCAAGACGAAGGCGGAGATCACCGAGGCGGTCGCCGAGCCGGGCGTCCGCGACCTGGACGAGCTCGTCCGCCGCGCGGCGGCGCAGAAGCGCCGGGGCGTACAGGTTGACCTGCTGCTCGAGGGGTTCGTCGACCTGGTGATCCGCCACCGGGCGCTGGTGGCGCTGTTTTCGAGCGACCCGGGCATCGCTCGCGCGATCGAGAAGTCCGCGCACGGCGGCACGGAGGGCTTCGGCCGCGCGATGCTCGCCATCCTGTCGGGCCCGGACCCGGACACGACGGCCCGCGTCAATGCCCTGGTGACCCTGACGGGCATCGCGATGGCCGGCGGCTCCCCGGACCTGGCCGGCCTCGGCGACGAGGACCTCCGCACCGAACTCCTGGACGTCGGCCGCCGCCTCCTCGGCCGCCCCCGCCGCCGAACCCTGAACCCCGTATCGGCCCTCTGACCACCCGAGATGTCCCTCCAATCACGCGAGATGCCCGCCTGATCACGCGAGATGCCCCGCCAGTCACGCGAGTTCCGGTGGTTCGCGTAATTCGGGGTCGGGATTCGCGTGATCGAGGGCGGAACTCACGTGATTGGGCGGCGATCTCGCGTGATTGGAAGGGCATCTCGCGTGATTGGCGGGGCGACACGGTTCAGCCGATTCGGCCGAGGTAGAGCGGCGGGACCGAAGCGGTCAGCCAGACTCCGTTCGCGCTCACCTGGAACGCGTGGCCTGCGGTTGCCATTGCGGCGGCGTCGACGCGGAGGATCACCGGCTTGCCGCGGCGGGCGCCGACGGTTCGGGCCGTTTCCGTCGTCGCCGACAGGTGGACCGCGTGGCGGTTCATCGGGCGCAGACCCTCGTGGAAGATCGCGTCGAGGTACTTCGCCACCGTGCCGTGGTACAGCACGTCCGGTGGGGTCGCGTCCGGCAAACCCAGATCGACCGTCACGCTGTGGCCCTGGCTCGCCTGGATGCGCGTGCCCGTTTCGTCGAACGCGAACCGGCGCTTGTTGTTCCGCTCGACCACTTCGTCGAGTTCCTCGCGCGTGATCGAGAGCGCGCGCACGAGCGTGTCGACCGAGACCCAGCCGCCGGGGGTGAGGGTCAGGCCGAGGGCGGCCGGGTCGTGGCGCAGGTGTCGCGCCAGCCGCTTCGAGATGCGGATCAATTCTTTTTCGTTCATTGCCTCCCCAGCATCGCGCCGGGCGCAAGGGGTTTAAATGCCGCCCTCGACCGCCGGCCGCAACTTGCTCGCGCCCGGGCCGAAGCGGGCCAGCTCGTCGTCGTTGTTGTACAAGGCGCAGCTGCGCAGGGAAAGGCAGCCGCAGCCGACGCAGCCGGTGAGGCGGCCGCGGAGCCGCTGCAGGGCGTCGATGCGTGCGTCGAGCTCGTGCTGCCAGTCGCGGGACAGGCGCGCCCAGTCCGCCTTCGTCGGGGCGTGGTCCGCCGGCAGCGTCGACAGCGCCGAGCTGATGTCTTCGAGCGAGAGCCCGACCCGCTGCGCCGCGCGGATGAACGCGATCCGGCGCAGCACCGAACGCGCGTAGCGGCGCTGGTTGCCCGCCGAGCGCTCCGAACTGATCAGCCCTTTCTCCTCGTAGAACCGCAGTGCCGTGTGCGGAACCCCGCTGCGTTCCGCCACCTGTCCGATGCTGAGATGTTCAGCGAGCCTGGTCACCTGGTCAGGCTATCCTTGACTTCGAGTTTAGTCGAGGTTGCATCGTCGGGTCATGACCACTGTGACCGAGCCGGGCCACGCCGACCTGCCCCGGCTGATTTCGCTGATGACCGGCGACGAAAAGCACAGCGCCGCCGCCGAGTCCACTTTGGACGTCATGTGGGTGCTCTACGACCGCGTGCTCGACGTCACGCCCGAGAACTTCCGCGATCCCGGCCGCGACCGGTTCCTGCTGTCCAAAGGGCACGGACCGATGGCGTACTACGCCGTGCTCACCGCGAAGGGCTTCATCGCCGAGGCGGAGCTGGCGACGTGGTCCGACGCGATGTCACGGCTCGGCCACCACCCCGACCGGCGCCGCATCCCCGGCGTCGAGATCTCCAGCGGCTCCCTCGGTCACGGCCTGCCGATCGCGTTCGGGACCGCGCTCGGCCTGCGCGCCCGCGGCCTGACGGACGCGAAGGTCGTGACGCTCGTCGGCGATGCTGAGCTCGACGAGGGTTCGAACCACGAGGCGATCGTCGTCGCGGCGCGCGAAGGCCTCGAAAACCTGACCACGGTGGTGATCGACAACCAGTCCTCGACGCACGGCTGGCCGGGCGGCATCGAGCGCCGCTTCGCCGTCGAAGGCTGGGAGACGCGCACGGTGTCCGGCCGCGACCACGACGCGCTGTACGCCGCCTTCACCACCGCCCACCCCGGCCGGCCGCTCGCCGTGGTCGCCGTCGTCGAACCGAAGGGCTGACCATGTCGCCGATGCGGGAAACCTTCCTCGCCACCACCGAACGGATCATCGACGCCGATCCGGACGTCGCGGTCGTGCTGGCCGACATCTCGGCCGCCCAACTCGCCGGCGCCGCGCGGCGGCACCCCGACCGGGTGATCAACGTCGGTATTCGCGAGCAGCTGCTGGTCAGCACGGGCGCCGGGCTGGCGCTGGCCGGGCTGCGGCCGATCGTGCACACGTTCCCGTCGTTCCTGGTGGAGCGCGCCTTCGAGCAGATCAAGCTGGACTTTTCCCATCAAGAGGTGGGCGGCGTCCTGGTGTCGTGGGGAGCGTCGTACGACATGTCGACGGCGGGGCGCACCCACCAGTCGCCGGGCGACGTGGCGTTGATCGATTCCCTGCCGGGCTGGACGATCCACGTCCCGGGCCACCCGGCCGAGGCCGAGCGGCTGCTGCTGGAGTCGATCCCCGGGGACGACCGCGTCTACCTGCGGCTTTCGGCACAGGAAAACGCTTCTCCGCATTTGGGGGTGGGGTTCTCCCGGTTGCGGCAGGGGGCTCGTGGCGTGGTGGTGGCGGTGGGTCCGGTGCTGGACCGGGTGTTGCGCGCGACGTCGGGCCTGGACGTGACGGTGTTGTACGCGTCGACGATCCGGCCTTTTGATGCGGCCGGTTTGCGGTCGGCGGTGCTCTCGGCTTCGGCTTCGGTCGTTTTGGTGGAGCCGTATCTGGCGGGGACGTCGGCTTTCTGGGTGGCTGAGGCGCTTTCCGATGTGCCGCACCGGTTGCGGTCTCTGGGCGTGCGGCGGGATGTGGAGGTCCGGAGTTATGGCTCGATTGCGGACCACGATCTGGCTCATGGGCTTGATGCCGGGTCGCTGGGGATTTCGATCAGGGAGTTTTTGAGGGTGTAGGAGGAGCGTCGCCGGTGCTGGGGGTACCGGCGGCGGGGTGTTTGTATCGCACACTGACTTTACGATCATGCTCGATCAGCTTCATGAGCTTCTCGTTGTTCCGGCGTTCTTCGATGCTGTTGCGCGGTAGTTCCATGCGAAGGCTTTCGTAAAGCTTGAAGCGGTTGAGATCCACGACAGTGGCCATGATGGTCATATAGTCGGCCGCGGATGCCGCTGTAGCGCGATAAGCCAGCCAGCTGAGGACATACGGGACCAGGGCCACGAGCAACCACAAGCCATCGGTGGCGAGGAAGCCACACGTCATCACGGTGGCAACCATGAAGACCACACAGAGCCGCACGGTCATGTCGAACTGCTGGCGAGCGTCTCGTAAGTGGTCCAGATGCCGTTGCTCGGCTACGAGAGAGAAGTGCTGAGCAGTGAGGATGATATCGAGCCCGTACTGTTTGCCGACGCGGTCCTCGGCGCCACGCAGCACATTGCCCAAGCGTGTGGGCATGGTCCTGGCCATGGCCGGGTAGGAATGGATGACTCCGAAGAGCGCATCCTCGGCAGCTCGTAACCCCGCGAAGTCCGCACCTGCAGCAGAATCGAAGAGCTCGTTGCGGCGTGTCTCCCTGGTCTTGGCATCCCAAGTTCGCGGATCTTCGGCGTAGAGGTCTTGCAGAAGCCGGTCGAGTCCGGCGATCCGACGCCGGCGAAGGGCTTTTCGCCGGTCGTCAAGCAGGTCCAACCGGCGGCGATGACGGCCGATCCGCCAGCGTAATATCAGCCGAGCCGGCCCCGAGCTGCCCCAGTAGCCTTCGAGGAGCCGCGTCATCCCGAACTGCAGCGGATTCAGGACCAGGCCGACGATCAAGGACGCCGGCAGGATCCACAGCAGCGCTCCGGCGTAGCTGCTCGGAGTCCACCCGGACAACGCTTGGTGCAGCTGATGCAGGTCCGGGCGGCCGCGCCAGGAGTCGCTCAAGATCAAAACGGTGCCCCACAGCACCAGGAAGAGGGACGGGATCATTCCCACGATCCCGAAGTAGCGGCCGATCCGGGTGCCGGTCGACGTGGCGGCGTCGGTCAGCGAAGTCCCGGAGGTCATCGGGACTTGGCCGAGGGGTTGAAGCCGCACTTCGAGCAGCTACGGCCTCCGTGGTTGTTCCTTTTGACGCGCCCCTTGCAGCGGGGCTGTGGGCACGGCTCGTCGTCGTCGACGGGTTCAGGGTCGCGCTCGCGATCGCCGGGTTGCCGGTAGCTCGGATTCTCATAGCGAGCGAAAGGCGCGACCATTGCGGCGACGAGCCGAAGCCTGCGCATGCGCCTCACCCCGCCCTCCAGGATCCGACCATGTTAGGCCAGCATTCAGGCGCAGTCGACCGTGTGGGACGAGGTGGGGATGGGGTTTTCGCCCTGGGCGGGGCCTGCCGTGGGGATCGTGGCCGTCGCCTTGGCCGGGGTGTCCGGCAGCGGGTGGGCTTGGCTTGCCGTCGGGGTGCTGGCCGTGATCGGTGGGGGATGGGTCGGCCGGCTCGTGCTTCGGGAGCCGCGGGCCGATAGCGTGGCGCCCATGCCTTCGATCCGGCCCATTGTCCTCGCCGTCATCCGGCGCGGGGACGCGCTTCTCGTCTTCGAAGCGCGCGACGACGCCAAAGGCGAGACCTTCTGCCGGCCACTCGGGGGTGGGATCGAGTTCGGGGAGACCAGCGAAGAGGCCCTCGCGCGGGAGTTCCGCGAGGAACTCGACGCCGAGATCGTCGTCCACGAGTTGCTCGGCGTGCTCGAGAACGTCTTCACCTGGCAGGACCGGCCCGGGCACGAGATCGTCTTCCTCTACGCCGCCGAGTTCGCCGACGCCGACCGGTACCGGCGCGACGAGATGAAGATCCTCGACGATCCCGCCACCGCGCGCTGGGTCGACCTCGACGACTTCCGTGAAGGCCGCAAGGTCCTCTACCCCGAAGGGCTCATCGAACTCCTCTCAGCGGATCAGTGACCGCGATGTCGATACGAGCTCCAGGGACCCCGGCGAAGCGACCCGGCTGAACGACACCGAAAACGGGCCGTCCGTGCGGACCGGCAGCTCGGGGAACGTGTTCGGGGCCGGCTCCGTCTCGAACGCCGCGAACGCCGGCTCCGGCGGGGGCGCCGGCGGAGAAATCGTCACGTGCAGGCCCGCGCCCGGCGGTGGCGCGGCCAAGCCGCGGCGGATCGGGCGCAGCAACAGGACGTTGTCGGAATCCACCATCGTCTCGTTCGCCGCCGAGCGGTGGGCCTTCCAGACCGGGCCGAAGTAGAACTCCTCCAGCGCCTTCCTGCGGGCCTCCATCGAGCGGAATCCGCGCAGCCACACGAACTCGTCCGGTGACGCCCTGGATCGGAACAGGCCGAACAAGTGCGCGCCCGCCGCCTCCTGGGGCTCGACGAACTCGCGCTCGAACAGCTCGATCAGCTCGTCGCGCCGGCCGGGGTGCAGGGTGTAGCGCCGCAGCTCCACCACGGCTTCGAACTCGGAGAACGTCTCGGAAGAAGTCATGCGGCAGAACCTAGCGGGCACCACCGACAAAAACCGATCAGCGGAACGCCGCCAGCCCCGTCACCGCCTGGCCGAGGGACAGCGCGTGCATCTCCTCGGTGCCCTCGTACGTCAGCACCGTCTCGAGGTTCGCCATGTGCCGCATCACCGGGTACTCCAGTGAAATCCCGTTGGCGCCCAGCATCGACCGCGCGGTCCGGGCCACGTCCAGCGCCGACCGGACGTTCGCCATCTTGCCGAAGCTGACGTGGTTGTGGTGCAGGTCGCCGGCGTCCTTCAGGCGCCCGATCTGCAGGGCCACCAAGCCGGCCCGGTTGACCTCGACGACCAGGTCGGCGAGCTTGCGCTGGGTCAGCTGGAACCCGGCCAGTGGCTTCCCGAACTGCGACCGGGAAAGCGTGTACTCCAACGCGGCTTCGTAGCACGCGCGCGCCGCGCCGACGACCCCGAACAGGATGCCGTAGCGGGCTTCGTTCAGGCAGGACAGCGGCCCGCGCAGCCCGCGGACCTCGGGGAACGCCGCCGATGACGGCAACCGGACGCCGTCGAGCACCAGTTCCGCGGTCAGCGATGCCCGTAGCGACAGCTTGTGCTTGACCTCGTTCGCGGTGAAGCCCGGCGTGGCCGTCGGGACGACGAAGCCGCGGATGCCGTCGTCGGTCTGTGCCCAGACGACCGCGACGTCGGCGACGGTTCCGTTGGTGATCCACATCTTCGTGCCGGACAGCACCCAGTCGTCGCCGTCGCGCACCGCGCGGGTCCGCATCGCGCCCGGGTCGCTGCCCGCGTCCGGCTCGGTCAGGCCGAAGCAACCCAGTGCCTCGCCGGTGGCCATCCGCGGCAGCCACTCCTGCCGGTGCTCTTCGCTGCCCCACTTGTGGATCGCGTACATCGCCAGCGATCCCTGCACCGAGACGAAGCTGCGCAGCCCCGAGTCGACGGCCTCGAGCTCGCGGCACGCGATGCCGTAGGCGACGGCGCTGGTGCCGGCGCAGCCGTAGCCCTCCAGGTGCATGCCGAGCAGGCCGAGCGAGCCGAAGCCCTTCGCGAGTTCCGCGGCGGGCAGCGCGCCCGTTTCGTACCAGTCGGCGACGTGGTCCAGCAGCTGGTCCTTGGCGTACGCGCGGACGGCGTCGCGGATGGCGCGTTCCTCCTCGGCGAGCCCGGCGTCGAGGTCCAGGAAGTCGTGCGGGTCAGGGGTGCGGGTCATGATGGGCTCCCGGGGGCGCGTCGATGCGGCCACCGCAGGAAACCACAGTCAAGCGTCTGTTCTCCGCGTGGCGTTCGTCACGCGCGCGGCAGACGAGCCGGGGACGCATCGGGGCCGGACCTGCTGGCGCGGGATCAGCAGCTCGCTGAACTGCGGAAACGGCACGCTTTCGATGTCGTCACGCCAGGCGTGCAGCATCTGGGACAGCAGATCGTCCTCGGCCATCTTCGCCTCCCTGGCGTCCGGTCGTGCCGGGCTGATCGCACACGATCAGGTGAAGTGGTACCCGGGTGGTGGGACGGTCAAACGGGTTTCTTCAAGATCTTTCCGGTCGGTGCGAGCTCTGTGGCAGGATGACATCGCCGCCGCCAAGGCCTCCACTCCCGAGGAGCGCACATGCGCGCACTGCGGACGGCAAGTCTGCTCGCCCTCACCACCGCCACCCTGCTCGCCGCCACCGGCGTCGCCGCCGCGCACGGCACCCGCTGGCGGCAGGTCGGCCACACCACCGCCGAGAACCGGATCAGCGGCGAGGGCCTCGCGACACTCCGGCTGCCCGGCCACGCCCCCGAGATCGTCTACCGCAACGGCGCCACCATCCCGCAGCCGCTCAAGGACGAGGGCTGGGGCCACGTCGGCGACCCCGACTCGCTGCGCGGTTACGTCTTCGACGTCTACCAGGACACCCGCACCCCGGCGCCGGCCACGAAGATGTACCTGGTCACCCGGCCCGACGGGACCACGACGGAGTTCGTCCACCCGCTGCAGCCCGACGAGCCCGCCGCCAACGCGAACGCCCAGGTCGCGGCCACCCCCGACGGGCAGTGGCTGGTCTCCGGCCCGCTCGGGGAGATCGACCGCCTTTTCGTCTCCCCGACGCCCTTCCTCAACCCGCGCGGCCCGAAGGTGGCCGGCGACCTCCCCGTCGCCGCCCGCATCCACCTCGACCACCGCATCCGCAGCGCCCAGGGCTGCGACTTCGTCGGCGCGACGCGCCTGATCTGCGCCACCAGCGACCCGTACAACGACCTGTACCCGACGAACCTGCAGCTCCTGCAGATCGACCTCGCACGGCCGCTGACCGGCCGCGACGTCACCGCGCGGGTGCACGAAATCGGCCAGGTCCCGCTGGTCAGCACGTGCACGGGGACCTTCACCCCGGAAGGCGTCGACTACGACGACGGCGTGCTGCGCGTCGAGGTCGTGCCGCCGTCGCCCTGCAACACCGTGACCGACGTCTATTCGTTCGAGCGCCGCTGAGCGCGACGGCTACGCTGGGTGGCGTGTCTCGTGTGGTGATCCTCGACTACGGTTCCGGCAACCTCCGCTCCGCCGAACGCGCTGTGGCGCGCGCCGGGGCCGATGTCGAGGTGACCGCCGATCCGCATGCCGCCGTCGAAGCCGATGGGCTGGTCGTGCCCGGCGTCGGCGCCTACTCCGCCTGCATGGCCGGGCTGCTGGACGTGCAGGGGCACCGGATCATCGGCAAGCGGCTCGCCGGCGGGCGGCCGGTGCTGGGCATCTGCGTCGGCATGCAGATCCTCTTCTCCCGCGGCGTCGAACACGGCGAGGAGACCGACGGCACCGGCGAGTGGCCCGGCGTCGTCGACCGGCTGCACGCCGAAGTCCTGCCGCACATGGGGTGGAACACCGTGCGCGCGCCCGCGGACTCGCAGCTGTTCGCCGGGCTCGACCCGCAGGAGCGGTTCTACTTCGTGCACTCCTACGCCGCCCGCACGTGGGAGCTGGACGGCCTGGCCGGGCAGGAGCCCAAGGTCACCTGGGCCCACCACGGCGAGGACTTCGTCGCCGCGGTCGAGAACGGGCCGCTGTGGGCCACCCAGTTCCACCCGGAAAAGTCGGGCGACGCCGGGGCGAAGCTGCTGCGCAACTGGCTGGCGACCCTCTGACCGGGTGATCCGGGTCTCCGCCCTAGAGTTACCCGCGTGACTTTCACGCTGCTTCCCGCCGTTGATGTGGCCGATGGCCAGGCCGTGCGACTCGTCCAGGGCGAGGCCGGCACCGAGACCTCCTATGGCAGCCCCCTGGAGGCCGCGCTCGCCTGGCAGCGCGACGGCGCCGAGTGGATCCACCTGGTCGACCTCGACGCCGCCTTCGGCAAGGGCAGCAACCGCGAGCTGCTCGCCGAGGTCGTCGGCACGCTCGACGTCAAGGTCGAGCTGTCCGGCGGCATCCGCGACGACGCGTCGCTGAAGGCCGCCCTGGACACCGGGGCCCGGCGGGTCAACCTCGGCACCGCCGCGCTGGAGGACCCGGAGTGGACCTCCCGGGTCATCGGCGAGTACGGCGACCGCGTCGCGATCGGCCTCGACGTGCGGATCACCGAGGCCGGCCACCGCCTCTCGGCCCGCGGCTGGACCTCCGACGGCGGCGACCTGTGGGACGTCCTGGAGCGCCTCGACCGCGACGGCGCGTCCCGGTACGTCGTCACCGACGTCAGCAAGGACGGCACGCTGCGTGGCCCGAACCTCGAGCTGCTGCGTGACGTCGTCGCCCGCACCGACGCGCCGGTGATCGCTTCCGGCGGGGTGTCGAGCGTGGCCGACCTCGTCGCGCTGGCGGGCCTGGCGTCCGACGGCGTCGAGGGCTCCATCGTCGGCAAGGCGCTCTACGCCGGTGCGTTCACGCTGCCGGAGGCCCTCGCCGCGGTCGCGAAGGTCTAGTACTGCAGTGGCTGGGTGGTCGTGAGTGGTAAGTAGGGTTCTAACCCTCTTTACCACTCACGACCAGCCGCCGTGGTACTACGTTTGGAGTGGTGTCAACGTCATGGTGCGACGCAACCCCGAGCGGCGGGCGGCCCTGCTCGACGCCTCGATCGAGGTCCTGGCCGGCGAGGGCGCGCGCGGGCTGACCTTCCGCGCGGTCGACCAGCAGGCCGGGGTGCCGGTCGGCACGGCCTCCAACTACTTCTCCAGCCGCGACGAGATCCTCAGGCACGCGGGGGAGCGGGTGTACGAGCGGCTGGTCGACGAAGGGGCCATCGCGGAGGGGCTGGCCGGGCCGCGCGACCGGGACCGTGTCGTCGAGCTGATGCACACGCTGGTGGACCGCGTGGCCGCGTTCCCGACCGGCTTCCTCGCCCTGCTGGAACTGCGGCTCGAAGCCACCCGCCGGCCGGAGCTGCGTGACGTGCTGACCCGCCGCATCCGCGCGGACGTCGATTTCAACGTCGAGTACCACGAGAAGTCCGGCCTGCCCGGCGACGGCACGATGGTCGTCCTGCTGTGGCTGGCGCTGAACTGGCTGATCATGGACCGGCTGACGTTGCCGGACCTGTTCACTGACGAGCAGCGCCACGATCTCGTCACGGCCCTGGTCGAGCGGCTGCTGGCCGGGCAGCCGGCATTACCTCCGGCGTAATCGACGCCATGACGGCGAGCGGCCAGGATTCCTGTCACGACCAGGAAGACCAGGACGAGGGAAGGACCGCCATGACCGCCTACGGACTCGCCCACCTGCGCCCGCCCGCCGTGTTGCCGGAGGAGGTTTTCGAGTACCTGGAGCGCATCCAGGCGACGCTCGACCCCTACGGCGGCAAGTTCCTCGTGCACGGCGCGCCGGTGCAGGTCATGGAAGGCGACTGGCCCGGCGGGCTCGTGCTCATCGAGTTCCCGAGCCTCGCCGCGGCGCACGAGTGGTACGCCTCGCCCGCCTACCGAGAGATCCTGCGGCTGCGTGCGGACCACATCCCGGGCGACCTGATCGTGGTCGAGGGCTGCGGACCCGACCACGACTCGGCCGCGATGGCGACGGCCCTGCGCGCCGCCGCTTGAGGCCGAAAAGCGGCTGACAGCGGACCGCGGTGGTCGTAGGTTGCCGCGGGTGGAGGAGATCGTCACCCAGCTCGAAATGACCGCCGCCCGTCAGCTCAACCCCGCTCCGCTGGTCGACGGTGTCGCGCTGCGGACCACCGGGCCGGGCCCGCTGATCCGCGAGCTGCACGTCCGGATCGGGACGCCGTACCGGTGGCCGGGCGCCACGCGCGGAGACGACGAGTGGGCCCGCTGGCTCGCCGCGCCACACCGGGAATACCGGCTCATCGAGTACCGCGGCGAGGTCGCCGGCGCCGCGGATTTCGAGCCACAGCCCGGGAACGACGTCGAGATCACCACGTTCGGCCTGGTGCCGGAGTTCGTCGGCAAAGGACTCGGCGGGTTCGCCCTCACCCTCGTCGTCGCCGACGCGTGGGCGCTGCCCGGGACCCGGCGCGTCTGGCTGCACACCTCGACGCTCGATCACCCGAACGCGCTGCCGAACTACCTGCGGCGCGGCTTCCGCAGCTTCAGTCGTCCACTTTGACCGCGATGCCGACAGTCCGGTCCTCCGGGCCGCGCAGCTTTGAGAAGAACATCGTGACGCGCCCGACGATGCCGTACTTGCGCGCGATCGCCCGCCGGGCGCGCTCGCTGTCCGCGGCGTCCAGCAGCCGGGCCTGGCCGGAGACCTTCGCGCCGTGCGTCTTCCGCCCGCGCACGTCGCAGGCCTGGACCTCCACCCGGCCGTCGTTGCGGATGCGCTTGACCTTGCCCGTGTCCCGTACGGACGAGAACACCAGCTCGCCGCCGTCGCCGGCCACCCAGATCGGGGTCGGCACGGCCCGCCCGTCGCGCCGGAACGTGGTCAGGACGACGTAGCGCTCGGCGGCGAGGCGGTCGGTCTCGGAGGTCATGCGTTCACCGTAGCCGGTCGAAGTGCCTAGGCCTTTCGGCGCCAAAACCCCACACGCCTGGCCGAAGCGTTTCAACTCATCCACCTGCAACGCTTATTCGGCTGGGTTTCCCCGCACACTGGAGGGCTTCGATGGCGGTCAAACAGCAGGTACCGGCTCATCCGCAAGCAGGCTTCTTCGGCGCCGGGCCGTATCCCCCGCGCCGGGCCGCCATCGCCGTCGCCGCGATCGTGGCGGGGTTCGTGCTGACCGCCATCTGGTCGGCGCCGTTCGTCGACTCCGTGATCGGGGACAGCGTCGCGAACGGCCTCCTCGGCTACGACGCCAAGGCCACCCCGATCAGCGGCGTCCTCGCCGGGACGCTCTTCGCGTTCGTCTCCGGCCTCGCGGGCTCCTTCACCGCGTGCAACATCGCCGCCTTCGGTGCCGTCGCGCCGCTGGTGGGCGACCAGGCGGGCGGGAAGCGGAACGCGCTCAAGCCGCTCGGCTGGATCTCCGCCGGCATGCTCACCGTCTCGATCGTCTACGGCGTGATCGTCGCGCTCGTCGGCACGCGGATGCCGCAGTTCTCCACCGCGAAGACCACCGGGCTCTCCCCGCGCAGCATCCAGTCCATGGTCGCCTTCGGCGTCGTCGGCCTGGTCTTCCTGCTGATGGGCCTGATCGCCCTCGGCATCCTCCGCAACCCCTTCGCGAGCTTCACCCGCCGTCACCCCGCCGCACCGCTGGTGCTGATGGGCGCGCTCATCGGCGGGTTCCTCATCGGACGGCCGTACCCGCTGTTCCGGATCATGTTCCGCGACGCCGCCGAGCAGCACAACGTGCTCTACGGTGCCGCCGCGTTCGCGTTGCAGTCGCTCGGCAACATCGTCGTCATGGCGGTGCTGTTCCTGATCCTCACCTACGCCACGGGCGGGCGCGTGCAGCGCTGGCTGGCCGCGAAACCGGCGCGGATCGCGACCGTGACCGGCGCGGCCCTGCTCGTCGGCGGCACGTTCACGCTGCTCTACTGGGACGTCCGCGTGCTCGGCCGGCTCGGGATCATCTGGTTCCCGATGATCAACTGGTAGTCCCGAGCCAGCGGTAGTCGGGTGCCGGGTCGAGCTGGACGCCGTTCGCGATGGCGATCAGCTCGGCCTTCGGCCACGCGCCCGACACCCGCAGCCAGCGTCCCGACGGCAGCCGGACGAAGACCATCGGGTCCCGTCCGGCCGCCGGCGCCACGAAGAAGCCCTCGCCGCCGCGGACGGTCACCGACACCGCGATTTTCGGAGTGGGCGGGTTCGGCCCGGCGGTGACCCGCAGCAGGGGAACCGCCGGGCGGGCCGGGTCGGCCGCGGTCAGCTCGGTCCCGGCGTTGCCGGGACGGGAGCCCTTCACCACGGTCGACCGTTCGGCCAGCCCCGCCGGCAGCGGGCCGAACCGCAGCTCGCCGTGGACGCCGACCGGTTCGGCGCCGACCGAGTCGGCGACCCGTTGGGCGATCGCGCGGGCGTCCGGGATCCCGAGGATCTGCACGACCAGCACGTGCTGCTCGTCGGCCAGCCAGGTGAGCTCCGCGGTGCCGCCGGAGCCGGTGAGCATGGCGACCCGGCCGTGCACCAGGGCCTGGTCCTTGAGCGACGCGATCTTCAGCGCGGTCTGCGACCACTCGGGGTCGGCGGTGGAGTACGCCGTCAGCGTGACCTTGGCCGGGCCGGCCACCCACTGCCGAACCTGCGGGGTGATCCCGGGCCCGCCTTCGCGGTACTGCTCGGTGAAGCCGCCCGGCAGCCACTCCGGGCCGTAACCGAGCACCGGGCGGCTCGCGGCCGGCGCCGGGTCCGGCCGGGTCAGCAGTTGCATGCCGGAGACGGCGCCGACCACCATCACGACCACGGCGGCGGCGACCAGGGCCAGCCGGGTCGACGGCCGCCGCGTCCGCCCGGCGCCGGCGAGGGCGTCGTGCACCGCGTGGCCGTCCGGGGCGCGGGCGGCGAGGCGGTCCAGGCTGTCCCGGATCAACGTCTCGGTCTCGTGCTCGCTGCGGGTCATTCGGGGGCTCCGGTGGTGATGGCGGTGTGCTTCACATCGGCTTCGCGCAGGGTGGTCAGTGCACGCGAGATCTGGCTGCGCACGGTGGACACGCCGCACCGCAGGGTCGCGGCGATCTCGGTGTCGGAGTAGTTCTCGTAGTACCGCAGCACGACGGCGGCCCGCTGCTTGCGGGGCAGCGTGGCGAGCAGGCCGAGCATGGCGTCCCGCTCGTCGTAGGCGGCCGACGGATCGGGTTCCGGCGGGCCGAGCGCGTCGAGGACGTCGTGGCTGCTGGCCACCATCCGCCGCACCGCGCGCCGCCGCCAGGACAGGTACTCGTTGGTGATCATCCGCCGCACGTAGGTCGGTGGCGCGGCGATGCCGTCCCACCGCTGCTGGGCGCGCAGGAGCACGTCCTGGACGACGTCCTGCGCCAGGTGCGGGTCGTTCGTCAGGACGGTGGCGTAGCGGAGCAGCCCGTCCAGCCGCTCCGCCACGAACTCTTCGAAGGTCACACGCGTCCTCTCGGTCACCTCTGTGGACGCGTGAGGGGGCCGTGCCGCTGCACGGCGGACGGAAGTTTCTACCGCGTGACGACATCCTCCAGCCGGACGAAGGCGAAGCCGGTGGTCGGCAGGTCCCCGGCGGCGGGGCGGCGCTCGCCGTCGTGGACCACCAGGAGGCCGTGCGGGAAGCGGCGGCCGAGGTACGCCGTGCTGATCGCCGAGCCGTCGGAGTGCTCGACCGAGTCCGTGCCGCGGCCCGCGACGATCCGCAGGTCACGGACGTGCCTGCCGTACACGACGAACCGCGAGTCGCCCTGGCTGGAGGCGAACAGCGTGCCGTTCGCCATCGCCAGGCCCTCCGCGTCGGCCGTCAGCCACCGGCCTCCGTAGCCGGGGTCGGCGCCGTCGGGGACGCACGCCTCGCCGTTCCAGCGCTGCGGGACGCCGAAGGAGCGCACCCGGTCGATCAGCTCGGGCCGTCCGAAGCCCGTGGACGTCAGCGGGATCCGCCAGATCCCGACGTCCTCCTGGGCGGTGTAGAGGACGCGGCCGTCGATGACCGAGCCCTCCAGCTGCGGCCCTTCGCCGGGTTCCTCGCACGGCGACCAGGCCGAGCCGTTCGGCAGGCGGAACCGCGACGGCAGGTCCACGGTGGCGACCGGCGCGGTGCCGACCGTCCCGTCCGGCCGGTCGGCCAGCGCAAGCAGCGCCACGCGCGTCTCGTGCCGCCGGGTCACCGCGACCCACCGGACGCCGGTGCGCGGGTCCCGGCCCGCGGCCAGGCCGTAGGCGGTCCGCTGCTCGTCCACTTCGGACTCCGACGCGGAGAACACCGGCGCGGCGGCGGGGTCGGTGACGTCGCGCAGCACGTGTGCGCCGGCGGCCGAGCCCGCGGGGTCGATCCGGTAGACGCGGACCCGGTCCCGGCCGCGGTCGCTGACGACGGCCAGGTCCCCGACGACGTCGACGTTGTTGAACCGCCCGCCCGGCCCGGCGCCGACCAGCTGCAGCGTCCGCCCGCCCAGGTCGAACGCGGCGAGGCCGCCCTTCTTGAGGGCGCCGAGGACGACGCTGCGTTCGGGGTCGCGGGGGTGCACCCAGATGGCGGGATCGTCGGCGTCGGCGTTGGCCGGGGAGGCGCCGGGGTCGTCGACGAACGCCTGGGTCTGCAGGACGGGCGCCGGCTCGCGGGGAGCGGCCGACGCGGGGACGGCGGTCAGCAGGGAGACGGCGGCCACGGCCACCGGGAGGAGTCTGCGCACGCGCGGAAACTAGACGAATCGGGTGGCCGGAGCGTGAACGGCGGATGCCGGATCGAAGTGGCGGCGTGCCATCGGCGGTGGTCCCGACCCCCTTGACTACGCTGGTGGCCATGTCTGTCGCGGTGCGGGTGATCCCCTGTCTCGACGTCGACGCGGGCCGGGTGGTGAAGGGGGTCAACTTCGCCGGCCTCCGCGACGCCGGTGACCCTGTCGAGCTGGCCCGGCGCTACGACGCCGAAGGCGCCGACGAGCTCACCTTCCTCGACGTCACGGCCTCCTCCGGGGACCGCGAGACCACCTACGACGTCGTCCGCCGGACCGCCGAGCAGGTCTTCATCCCGCTCACCGTCGGGGGCGGCGTCCGCAGCAACGACGACGTCAACCGGCTGCTGCGGACCGGCGCCGACAAGGTGAGCATCAACACCGCCGCCATCGCGCGGCCCGAGTTCCTCAGCGAGGCGTCGAGAAGGTTCGGCGCCCAGTGCATCGTGCTGTCCGTCGACGCCCGGCGCGTGCCCGGGGGCGGCGAGCCGACCGCCTCCGGCTTCGAGGTCACCACCCACGGCGGCCGGCGGGGGACCGGGATCGACGCCGTCGAATGGGCCGCCCGCGGCGAGGAGCTCGGCGTCGGGGAGATCCTGCTGAACTCCATGGACGCCGACGGCACGAAGAACGGCTTCGACCTCGAACTCATCGAACTCGTGCGCAAGGCCGTGCGCGTCCCGGTGATCGCCAGCGGGGGAGCGGGTGCCGTCGAGCACTTCCTGCCCGCCGTGCGGACCGGGGCCGACGCCGTGCTCGCCGCCAGCGTGTTCCACTTCGGACAGCTGAAGATCGGGGACGTCAAGAACGCCCTGCGCGAAGGCGGGGTCGAGGTCCGATGAAGTCCTGGCAGGCACCCGCAGAGGTGAAGGTCACCGCCGGCCTGCTGGTCGGGCTGCCCGTCGCGTGGGCGCTGCTCGACCTGATCCCGGTGCTGAGCGCCGGGGCGGGCCTGGCGATCTACCGGATGCCCGCGCTCGCCCTGATCCTCGGCGGCGTGGTGACCACCGGGCTCGTCCTGAAGCACGGCAGCGCCCGGATCGGTGGCCTGGTCGTCGCTGTCGTCTTCGCGCTGCTGCACGCGTTCCTGCTGCTCGGTGCCGAGCTGTGGTTCAACAAGCTGTTCTCCGGGCTTTCCTTCGCCGGCTACGGCTACGCGTTCGTCCTGCTGAACTCGATGCCGCTCAAGCGGCACCTCCTGGGAGCCAACGCATGACCCTGAACGCGGCCGTCTCGGCGCGCCTCAAGCGCAACGCCGACGGCCTGATCGCCGCGGTCGTCGTCGAGCACGCCACCTCGGACGTGCTGATGATGGCCTGGATGAACGATGACGCCCTCGCGGCGACGCTGGCCACCCGCCGCGGGACGTACTGGTCGCGCAGCCGGCGGAAGCTGTGGGTCAAGGGCGAGACGTCCGGGCACTACCAGCACGTTCGCGAGGTGCGGATCGACTGCGACGGCGATACTGTCCTGCTGCGCGTCGACCAGACCGGCCCGGCCTGTCACACCGGCACGCACACCTGCTTCGACACCGAGGAACGCCTCCTCCTGGCAGATGAGAAAGAGCACGCGTGACCATCGTCGCCGACATCCTGGTCGGGCTCGTCGCCCTGATCCACCTCTACATCGTCGTCCTGGAGATGTTCCTCTGGACCTCGCCCCGCGCCCGCGCCGGCTTCGGCACGACCAAGGAGTTCGCGGAGGAGACCAAGACGCTCGCCGCGAACCAGGGCCTGTACAACGGCTTCCTGGCCCTCGCGCTGGTGTGGGGTCTCATCGCGAGCGACCCGACCGGGTTCCAGCTCAAGCTGTACGGCCTCGTCTGCGTGATCGTCGCGGGCCTCTACGGCGCCGCGACGGCCAGCAAGAAGATCCTCTTCGTGCAGGTGGTCCCGGGCGCGCTGGCGCTCATCGCGCTGCTGCTCGCGCGGTAGGCCGGCGCGCCAGGCCGCCCGTCACCGGGCGGCCTCCCGGAGCAGAACCTGGGAATCCTCTTCGCTCAGCGCCACCTTGTGCAGGAGCTTGGCCGCCTGCTGGTGCCCGGAAATCTGCGTGTCCTCGTGGAGGAAAGCCGTCGAGCAGACGTGTTCGACGGAAGCGATCGGTGGCGAGCCGGGGAACTCGTAGAGTTCGAACGGCCCGATCAGGCCTGGGTGGTAGCCGATTCCGGCGGGGACGACGCGCAGGCTGATGTTCCGGCGCCCGGCCATCGCCACCAGGTGGTCGAGCTGGTCGGACATGACCCCGGGAGCGCCGAAGTTCTCCTGGAGCGCGCGTTCACCGAGCAAGGCGGTGAAGCGGATGGGGTCGTGGCGGGTCAGGATTGCCTGCCGGGCCAGCCTGACCCGCAGCTGCTTGTCGGCCTGCTCGATCGGGACCTTGGAATTGTCCATGATCGCCCGGATGTAGTCCGGGGTCTGCAGCAATCCGGGCACGATCAGCGGCGACCACGTCGTGATGGCCGTCGCGGTCCGTTCGAGGTCCAATCTCGTGGTGAGCGCGAAAGGGAGATCGGTGTTTCCCGACGCGAGCCAATTGGGTTCACGGGCGTGCCGGGCGAGAGCCCGGATCCGGTCGCGCTTTTCTCCGGTGACACCCAGCAGCGCCAGGATCGCCGACACGTCTTCGACGCTCGGCAGGCGATGCCCTTTCTCCCACACCGACAACAACTGGGGGAGGATGCCCAGTTTGTCGGCGAGCGCCCGCAGACCGATTTTGCGCGCTTCGCGTTCTTCACGCAGCGAAGCGGCGAGAGTTCTCGCGGCGGGTCCCGAAGACGTTGGCTTCATGCGGAGATCGTACGAATACCGTCGATTCCCCGATTGTGCGAATGGTGTCCACGAATCACGATTTCCGCCATTTCGTCCGGCGTCCGGGTGACGATCGCCTGCTCACTTGCACGCTCGGCGCGGCCGTCCGGTTGCCTTCGGGCGCTGTGCCTCTTCTCGCAGCATCGGTGCTGCTCAAGGCTTCTATGCTCGGGTCATGGATCCCTTCGGCGGTTTCGTCCAGCGGCGGTGGGTGTGGTTCGCCGTCCCGGCGGCCGTGGTGGCCGTCCTCTCCGTTTCTCCGAATGTGCTGGCGGCGTTCGGATGGGGCCCCGTCTTCGCCGTCGGTCTCGTGGCCGTGGCCGTCGGTGTGGGTCTGGGCGTCCGGCGCCGGCGGGTGTCGGTCCGGAACCGCGCCACCGCGAGCGCGAGCGGATTCGCGGGCTGGCTGCCGCCGCCGACCGCGCACGACCACGACCGCCGGATCGACTTCGCGGCCGAAACCGCGCGGCTGCGCCGGGTTGCGCTGCGCACGACCGCGCTCATCCTCGTCTGGATGGCACTGGCCGGGAGCGGGCTCGGCGGCCTGGTCCTGCTCGGCAAGGCCGCCGACGACCTCCTCGCGACCGGTGCCCGGACCTCCGGCGAGGTGATTTCCGTGCGGAACTACGCAAAGGGCGGGATGACGTTCGAGGTGCGCTACGGCACGCGGACCGCGGAGATCGCCCGCGACTCGAAGAACTCGTACGCCGTCGGCGAGAAGGTCACCGTGATCTTCGACCGTGCCGATCCGGACCGGGTGCGCACCACGAGGGAAGAGAACAAGAGCCAGTTCCTCGTCAACCTCGGTATCGTCTCGATCGTGGCCGGCTCGCTGGGGACATTTTTCGCGGTCTGGGCCGCGATGGGCTGGTGGTTCCGGGCCCGTGCGGTCGCGGCCACCGGGTGGCGGAACGCGACGGTCGACATCGTGCGGGTCTTCGCCCGCAACGGTCGCTCACTGAGACGGCCGCCGCCGGAAATCGACGTCCGCTACCGCGAGGGCACCGGGATCCGGCTGCGGGCCATGTCGTCGACCCACGGGGCGAACGCGCTGGCGGACTTCACCGACCGGCTCGCGTGGGTGGGCGGCTGGGGGCGCCACATGGTCGTCCTCTTCCCGAACGGCCCGCGCCGCGGCCCGTACGCGGTTCCGGCGTACGCGCTGACGCGGCGGACTGAGGGCGGGGGCCACCGGTGAAGGGATGGCTGGTGGTGACGGTGGCCGCCGTGCTCGTCTTCCTGTTCTTCGGCGCGGGCACGACGTACTCGCTGCTGACCCCGGACTACGTCTTCGCGGACGGCGAGCTCCCCGGCGAGGCCGCCATCCTGACCGGCTCCCTGGCGCTCGCCGCGTTCGGCGCCCATCGCCTGCACGCTCCGGACCGCCGGCTGCGCGCCGACGTGCCGGTCTTCGGTGCCTGGCTGCCCGTGCGGGACGGCTTGCCCGGCGGCGGCGACCTCGAGGCGCACACCGCGCGCCTGCGCCGGACCGCCCGCCGGGCGACCGCGATCGCCGTCGCGTGGGCCGTGCTGTTCGCGGGCGGCCTCGCCGCGGTGATCGCCGCGGACCGCGTCGCCGCGGAGCTTCTCGCCACCGGCGTCCGCGTCGGCGGCACGGTGGTCTCCGTCTACGAGCCGGCCCGGGGCGCGCCGACGATCCGGGTGCGGTTCGAGGCACCGGGCGTGTCCCGGGTGGAAGAGATCGCCCGCGATTCCGGGCAGGAGTACCACGAGGGCGATCCGGTGACGGTCGTCTACGACCCCGCCGACCCGGCGCACGTCCGGACCACCGTCGAGGCGAACGAAAACCAGGCCCTCGTCGGCTTCGGCGTCATGCTGCTGGTGTCCGGCTTCCTCGTGCTGCCGGTGGCCGCGAGCGCGGCGCTGGGCTGGTGGCGCCGGGGCCGCGCGGTCGCGGCCACCGGGTGGCGGATCGCGACGGTGACCGTCGGGCCGGACGTCCGGCACGCGCAGGAGATCGAGGCCCGCTACCGTGACGGCAGCGGCATCGTGCTGCGCTGCGCGCCGTCGCTGCACCGTCCGGGCGGTCCGGCCCGCCGCCGCGCGTGGATCGGCGGCTGGGGACGGCAGATGGTCGTCCTGTTCCCGTACGGCCCGGACAAGTCAGGGCCGCAGTACGTCCCGGTGTGCGCGACCGGGCCGCGGTCTCAGCCGATCTCGCCGGTCAGGTAGCGCTGCAGGTTCGGCGCGATCGCCCGCACCAGGACCTCGACGTCCTCGGTGGCGAGCGGCTCGAACTTCGCGACGTACCGGACCATGCCCAGGCCGACCATCTGCGTCGCGCACAGGTTCATCCGGAGTGTCACGCGGTCCGAGCCGATCGAGGTGATCAGCGCGCTGAAGAACCGCTGGAAGAAGTCGCGCAGCACGTGCCCGGCCTGCTCGTGGCCGGTGATGCTGCGGATGAGCGCCACGAACACGCCGCCGCCGACACCGTCCCAGAGAGTGATGAAGGTGCGGACGATCCGCTCCCCGAGTTCGTCGTCGGGGCCGGTGCGCAGCGCCTTCTGCACGTCCGCGGGGTCGAACGGCAGCTCGAGGACCGCCTGGGCGAACAGGCCCTCCTTGCTGCCGAACCAGTGGTTGACCATCGCCGCGTCGACGCCGGCCCGGGTGGCGATCACGCGCACGGTGGCACCGTCGTAGCCGGTTTCGGCGAACACCGACCGCGCGGCTTCGATCAGTGCCGTGCGGGTGTCCTGGCCGGCGGGCCGCCGGCCGCGACGGCGGGCAGTAGTCTCGGTGTTGTCCGTGGTGCTCACGGCTCCACTATGACCCAAGCGCCCGCCAAATTCAACACTCATTGAATTTCCGGCCGCGCAACGTCTTGAATGACTCATTCAGGACCTCCGACGTCCTGAATGAGTCATTCAAGACGTTGCGCGGAGCCGCTGGGGCACCATAATCCGCGCAAGCGGCACAATGAGGGCCATGGTCAGCGCATCCGCCGGTTCGACCGGTCCCGGCACGGTCAGCCCGTCCCGCGAGGACTTCCGCCTCCTCGCCGAGAGCCGCCGCGTGATCCCGGTCGTGCGCCGGGTCCTCGCCGACGGCGAGACGCCGATCGGGGTGTACCGCAAGCTCGCCGCCGACCGGCCCGGCACGTTCCTCTTCGAGTCCGCCGAGAACGGCGCGTCCTGGACCCGCTGGTCGTTCATCGGCGTCCGCAGCCCGGCCGCGCTCACCGTCCGCGACGGCGAAGCGGTCTGGACCGGCACCCCGCCGGTCGGCCTGCCGACCGACGGCAATCCCCTCGACGTCCTGCGCGAGACCATCGAAGCCCTGCACACCGAGCCGCTGCCCGGCCTGCCCCCGCTGACCGGCGGCATGGTCGGCTACATCGGCTACGACGCCGTGCGCTGGCTCGAAAAGCTGCCGGAGCTGGCCGAACGCGACCTCGACATCCCCGAGCTGACCATGCTCCTGGCCACCGACCTGGCCGCGTTCGACCACCACGAGGGCACGGTCACGCTCATCGCGAACGCCGTCAACTGGGACGACTCGCCCGAGCGCGTGGACGCGGCCTACGACGACGCCGTCGCCCGGCTGAGCGCGATGACCGAGCAGCTGCAGGTGCCCGCGCCCGCCACCGTCGCCGCGTTCGACCGGCCGGTGCCGGAATTCACCCGGAAGCGGTCGAAGGAAGACTTCCACGCGGCCGTCGAGAAGGCCGTCGAGGCGATCAAGGCCGGCGAAGCGTTCCAGATCGTGCCGTCGCAACGGTTCGAGATCCCGACCGCGGCCGACGCGATCGACATCTACCGCGTGCTGCGGACGTCCAACCCGAGCCCGTACATGTACCTGCTGCGGCTGGAGGGCTTCGACATCGTCGGCTCCAGTCCCGAATCCCTGGTCACCGTGCGGGACGGCCGCGCGACCACGCACCCGATCGCGGGCACCCGCTGGCGCGGCGCCGACCTCGAAGAGGACGCGCAGCTGGCCAAGGACCTCCTGGCCGACGAGAAGGAGCGCGCCGAGCACCTGATGCTCGTCGACCTCGGCCGCAACGACCTCGGCAAGGTCTGCAAGCCCGGCACCGTGCGCGTCGTCGACTTCTTCCAGATCGAGCGCTACAGCCACGTCATGCACATCGTGTCCACCGTCACCGGCGAGCTGGCCGAGGGCAAGACGGCGTTCGACGCGGTCACGGCGTGCTTCCCGGCCGGAACGCTGTCCGGCGCGCCGAAGGTCCGCGCGATGGAGCTGATCGAGGAGCTGGAGCCGGTCCGCCGCGCGCTGTACGGCGGGGTCGTCGGCTACCTCGACTTCGCCGGCGACGCCGACACCGCGATCGCGATCCGCACGGCGCTGGTGAAGGACGGCATCGCGCACGTCCAGGCCGGGGGCGGGGTGGTCGCCGACTCGGTGCCGGACTACGAGGACACCGAGTCGCTGAACAAGGCCCGGACCGTGCTTTCGGCGGTGGCCGCGGCCCAGACGATGGTGGCGGCGGGCCCCCTCGACCCGGCCGCGGACGCGGCTCATGTCTGACACGCCGGAAGCGCCGCGAGGGCCGGGTGCCCCGGTCGTGGCCGCGGCGGGTCCGGCGGCGAGGGCGCCGAAGCGTCCACTGTGGATGACGGTGACCGCGCTCCTGCTGGGCGCGCTGGCCCTGTGGGGTGCGTCACGGCTCACCTGGTTCGCCGAGTTCCGCGACGGCGGCGTCCGGGGGACCGTGCTCTACCGCGAGACCGGAGAGCAGCGGGCGAGCGCGCTCGTGCCACTGGCGCTGCTGGCCCTGGCCGGGGTGGCCGGGCTGGTCGCCACCGGCGGCTGGGCGCGGCGCGTACTGGGCGTCGTGCTGGCGCTGGCCGGCCTCGCGGCGATCTGGATCGGCGTCGCCGGGGTCCGGTTCTCCGGCTACGCCGACGGCCTGCCGGTCACCCAGATGCTGCTCGGCCGGGCGCTCGCCGTGGTCGCGGGAATTCTCGTCGCCGCCGGCGGGTTGGCAGCCGTCAAGGGTGCGGGCCGGGCCACCCGGCTCGGGGCGAAGTACGCGGCCCCGGCCACCCGGAAAAAGGTCCGTGACCCCGACGTCCAGCTGTGGGACGCCCTGTCCGAAGGGGAAGATCCCACGGACCTCCGGGGCAGGCATTCGGAGTAACGCGCACACCCGGAACCGGGCGTCTCGGATGCGGGGGTTAGCATCGTTTCGGCGGGAAGGGGAAGGTTTTTGTGAGCGACCTTGCGAGTGAAACCGTGAGCACGCGCCCTGGTGGGGGCGCCCGGTGAGCGTGCTCGAAGACATCGTCGCCGGCGTGCGGGAAGATCTCGCCGTGCGGGAATCCGCGCTGCCGTTCGACGAGCTGAAGATCCGCGCGGCCGCCGCCCCGGCGCCGCGCGACGTGATGGCCGCCCTGCGCGAGTCCGGCATCGGCGTCATCGCCGAAGTCAAGCGGCGCAGCCCGTCGAAGGGTGAGCTGGCCGACATTCCCGACCCGGCCGCGCTGGCGAAGGACTACGAAGCCGGCGGGGCGCGCGTGATCAGCGTGCTCACCGAACAGCGCCGCTTCGGCGGTTCGCTGGCCGACCTGGACGCGGTCCGCGCCGCGGTGGACACCCCCATCCTGCGCAAGGACTTCATCGTCAGCCCGTACCAGGTGCACGAGGCCCGGCTGCACGGCGCCGACATGGTGCTGCTGATCGTCGCCGCGCTGGAGCAGAACGCGCTCGTCTCGCTGCTCGACCGCGTCGAGTCGCTCGGCATGACCGCCCTGGTGGAGATCCACAACGCCGAGGAGGCCGACCGGGCCCTCGAGGCGGGCGCCAAGGTCATCGGCGTCAACGCGCGCAACCTGCACACCCTCGAGGTGGACCGCGACGTCTTCTCGCGGCTGGCCCCCGGCCTGCCGATGGACGTCTACAAGGTCGCCGAGTCGGGTGTCCGCGGGCCGGGCGACCTGATGTCGTACGCCGGTCACGGCGCCGACGCGGTGCTGGTCGGCGAGGGTCTCGTCGCCTCCGGCGACCCGAAGGGTGCCCTGGTCAAGCTGGTCACCGCCGGTTCCCACCCGGCCTGCCCGAGGCCGTCGCGGTGACCGAGGAGCACGGTGTTGTCGAAGAGCCTAAGGCGGCGTTCGGCACGCACGACCCCGACGAACGCGGCTACTACGGCCCGTACGGCGGGCGGTTCATGCCGGAGGCGCTGATCGGCGTCGTCGACGAGGTCGCGACCGAGTACGACAAGGCCCGGCACGACCCGGAGTTCCTGAACGAGTTCAACCGCCTGCTGAAGGATTACGCGGGCCGTCCGTCGCTGCTCACCGAGGCCAAGCGCTTCGGCGAGCACGCCGGTGGCGCCCGGGTGTTCCTCAAGCGCGAGGACCTGAACCACACCGGCTCTCACAAGATCAACAACGTGCTGGGCCAGGCGCTGCTCACCAAGCGGATGGGCAAGAAGCGCGTCATCGCCGAGACCGGAGCGGGCCAGCACGGCGTCGCGACGGCCACCGCGTGCGCGCTGCTCGACCTCGACTGCGTCGTCTACATGGGCGAGGTCGATACCGAGCGCCAGTCCCTGAACGTGGCCCGCATGAAGCTGCTCGGCGCCCAGGTGATCCCGGTCAAGACCGGCTCGCGGACGCTGAAGGACGCGATCAACGAGGCGCTGCGCGACTGGGTCACCAACGCCGACACCACGCACTACCTCTTCGGCACGGCCGCCGGGCCGGCGCCGTTCCCGGCGATGGTGCGCAACTTCCACCACGTCATCGGCACCGAGGCCCGCGAGCAGATCCTGGAGCAGGCCGGCCGCCTGCCCGACGTCGTCGCGGCCTGCGTCGGCGGCGGGTCGAACGCGATCGGCATCTTCTCGGGCTTCTACGACGACCCGTCCGTGCGGCTGGTCGGCCTGGAGCCGGGCGGCGAGGGCATCGAGGGCAACCGCCACGGCGCGACGCTCACCAAGGGCACCCCGGGCAACCTGCACGGCGCGATGACGTACCTGCTGCAGGACGAGGACGGCCAGACGGTCGAGTCGCACTCGATCTCGGCCGGGCTCGACTACCCGGGCGTCGGCCCCGAGCACGCGTGGCTCAAGGACACCGGCCGCGCCGAGTACCGCCCGATCACCGACGCCCAGGCGATGGACGCGTTCAAGCTGCTGTCCCGCACCGAGGGCATCATCCCGGCGATCGAGTCGGCGCACGCGCTGGCCGGCGCGCTGGACCTGGGCCGTGAGCTGGGCCCGGACGGGCTGATCGTGGTCAACCTGTCGGGCCGCGGCGACAAGGACATGGACACGGCGGCCAAGTGGTTCGGACTGGTGAACGAATGAGCGGGCTGGACGACCTCTTCGCCGCGACGCGCGCCGAAGGGCGTGGCGCGCTGATCGGCTACCTCCCCGCGGGGTTCCCGACCGTTTCCGGGTCCAAGGACCTGATCGCGGCGTGCGTGGACGGCGGCGCGGACCTCATCGAGGTCGGCGTCCCGTATTCGGACCCGGTGATGGACGGTCCCACCATCCAGGCCGCGTCGGTGACCGCGCTGGACAACGGCTTCCGGCTCAAGCACCTGTTCGAGGTCGTGGAGTCGGTGTCTTCGCGGGGCGGCCGCGCGGTCGTGATGACGTACTGGAACCCGGTGAACCGCTACGGAGTGGACCGCTTCGCGCGCGACCTCGCCGCGGCGGGCGGGCTCGGCCTGATCACGCCGGACCTGATCCCGGACGAGGCCGGCGCGTGGATTTCGGCGTCGGAGACGCACGGCTTGGACCGGACGTTCCTGGTGGCGCCGTCGTCGTCGGAGGAGCGGCTGGCTCTCACGGCGGCCGCGTCGTCGGGGTTCATCTACGCGACCGCGGTGATGGGCGTGACGGGCGCGCGTGACCAGGTCGGCGCGGGTGCCGAGGAGCTGGTCAGGCGCACTCGCGCGCACACTTCGCTGCCGATCGGCGTGGGCTTGGGCGTCCGATCCGGCGCGCAGGCGGCCCAGGTGGCGTCGTTCGCGGACGCGGTGATCGTGGGCTCGGCCCTGGTCACGGCGGCGGCCGAGGGTGCTTCCGGGGTCCGTGCGCTGTCCGCCGAGCTGGCCGAAGGTGTCCGCCGGGCCGTCACACCTGCCTGAGGGGCCTTCCCAGCCTACTGTTGACTGCCGGACAGCGCCCCAAGGCGGCCTTCGGTGCGTCAGACGCACCCAAGGCGGCCTTCGGTGCGTGAGACGCAACGAAGGCCACATTGGGGCGCTTCGGACTTGGCGACTGGGCCGGGGACCACTTGCCCGGAGTGCTGTCACGCCTGCGTGACGCCCATCGCCCGATCAGAACTGTCGGTGGCGGTCTGCATACTCCTCGTGTGAGGATCCACAACGCGCTCTTCTTGCCGCCACGACCGGACGGCTGGACGGTCGACGAAGTTCTCGCCCTCCCCGACGCGCAAACCTTGGCGCAGCGGATCGAACTCGTCGACGGCGCACTCGTCGTGAGCCCGTGGCCGGGGCTGGAGCACCAGCGGCTGCTGGGGAAGCTCCAAGTCGCCTTGACGCCCGCCCTGCCGGCGGGCACTGAGCTGCTGCCCGGTGTGAACGTGCGTCTCGGAACGCAGCGTCTGCTGAGCCCCGACGTGGTGATCCTCAACTGTCCCGGGATCGACACCGTCGCCTGCGCGGCGAGCGATGTCCTCCTGGCCGCGGAAATCGTCTCGCCGTCGACCAAGATCCAGGATCGGGTCCTCAAGCGAGCCCTCTACGCCGAAGCCCTGATCCCGTACTACCTCCTGGTCGAGCCAGGCGAGCCCACGGCGGCAACCCTCTTCGAACTCCAAGGCGGCGAGTACGCCCCCATCGCCAAGAGCGACAAAGCGGAAATCGAGCTCACCCGGCCCTTCACCGCCACAATCCGCCTCGCCTGACCGCCTTTTGTACGAAAGCTGTACGCCGCCGCAGGAGAGTCCGCCCCATGGACATCGCACACCTCCCGCGGCGCAGCTTCCTCCGCGGCGCCGCCGGTCTCGCCGTCGCCGGAGCTGCCGGCCTGGTCCTCCCGAACGCAGCCCGAGCCGCCCAAGCTGCCGCCACTGAGCCGCGGATCTACAGCTGTGCCGAGTGGGGCGCCCGGGCGCCCGCCGATGTGCTCACCACGCTCGACCACCCGGCGAACCGGATCCTCATCCACCACATCGCCAGCGCCAACAGCACCGACTACTCGCTCGCCCACGCCTTCCAGGTCGCGCGCGACGACCAGCACGACCACATCGACAACAACGGCTGGTCCGACACCGGCCAGCACTTCACCGTCAGCCGCGGCGGGTACCGGCTCGAAGGGCGGCACGGCAGCCTCGACGCGCTGCGCGGCCGCACCACCATGATCCAGGGCGCGCACTGCCCCGGGCAGAACACCAACGCCATCGGCATCGAAAACGAAGGCCTCTACACCAGCGTCGAGCCGCCCGAGACGCAGTTCGCCTCGCTTGTCGTCTTCTGCGCCTACATCTGCCGCCAGTACGGCATCCCGGTCGAAGAGATCAAGGGCCACCGCGACTTCTACAACACCGAATGCCCGGGCGACAAGCTCTACGCGAAACTGCCGCAGCTGCGCAGCGAGGTCGCCAAGGCGCTCAAGTCAATGTAGGTACCGCATCACGGCGCACAGCTCGTCCGGCGGCAGCGCGCCGAGCCGGTTGAGCTCGCCGCGGCGGACGTCCACCAGCGTCGCCGCCAGCTCCGGGCCGAACGCCGTCGTCAACGCCGAGTCCGCTTCGAACGCCGTCACCGCGTCGGCCAGCGAGGTCGGCAGCCGCTCGGCGGAGGGGAGCGTTCCGGGGTCGACGTCGACCGGCTCCGGCAACGACGCCTCTTCCGCAAGCCCGGCCAGGCCCGCGAAAATCAGCGCCGCCACCACCAGGTACGGGTTCGCCGTCAGGTCGAAGCATTTGACCTCGAAGTTCGCCGCCCGATCGCGCTGCCCGGCCGGTCCCTGCACCAGCCGCAGCGGCGCCTCGCGGTTCTCCAGGCCCCACACTCGGTACACCCCGGCCCAGTGGTGCGGTTCGAGCCGCAGGTAGCTGACCACCGACGGCGCGCCGATCGCCAGCAGGGCCGGCAGCCGGGAAAGAATCCCGGCGCCGAACGCCTCCGCCGTCTCCGTGAGCCCGAACCGCCGGTCGCCGCCGGTGCACAGGTTGCGGTCGCCGTCCCACAGGCTCAGGTGGACGTGGCCGCCGTTGCCGACGCCGTCCGGGGCGAACTTCGGCGTGAACGACGCCCGCAGCCCGTACTGCCGGCTGACCGTCCGGATCGTCTCGCGCGTCAGCACGGCGACGTCCGCCGCGCGCACCGGGTCGCCGGCCGCCACCGACACCTCGAACTGCCCGGCCGCGTACTCGGGGTGGACCTGCTCCACCGCGACTCCCTGGGCGGCCAGCGTGGACACCAGCTTGCGCAGGTAGCCCGCCTGCGAGGAGAGCCGCGCGTAGCCGTAGGCCGGGCCCGCGGTGGCCGAGCGCGGGTCGTCCGGTGCGTCGGCCGCCGTGACCACCCACTCGATCTCGAACGCCGTCCGCGCGTTGTAGCCCAGTTCCGCGAGCCGGGCCGTCGCGGCCGTGGCCAGGGCCCGCGCGTCCTGCGGGTGCGGCTCGCCTTCCTGGTCGTAGCGCCAGGCCGGCGCCCACGCCCAGCCGGGCTGCGCGGCCAGGGGCACGAGCGCGTCGAGATCGGGGTGCAGCCGCAGATCGCCGACCGGGCCACGCGAGTGGGTACCGCCGACGATGTCGTCGGTGGCCAGGAAGAAGTCGAACGAGTTCGACGCGCCGACGCCCCACGCCGCCGCCGACCACAGCCGGTCCACCGGGACGGCCTTCACCCGCGCGATCCCGCTGTTGTCCACGAAGGTCAGCGCGACGAGCTCCACGCCGGCGGCGCGCAGGCCGTCGGCCCGGAGAGCGCCTTGTTGCGCGAGTTCTGCCCGATCGAGCTGGCTCATCCTGCCCCCGTCGCTGTTCACTGGATCCGCTCACCTGAGAAAGAGGTGAAAGATCGTGTCAGACACCGTCGAAACCCGTCCAGGGCTGCGCCGGTCCCTCTCCGTCTGGCAGGCCGTCGGCCTGTCCGTGGCGTTGATGGCCCCGAGCATGGCTGCCAACATCAACCCCCAGCAAACGGCGGCCGCCGCCGGGCGGGCCGTGCCGCTCGCCTTCCTGCTCTCCGCGGTCGGCGTGCTGCTGGTCGCGTACGGCTTCGTCAAGCTCTGCCAGTACTACCAGCACGCCGGTTCGGTGTACGCCTTCGTCGGCGCCACCCTCGGCCCGCGCGCGGGCGTCGTCTCCGGTATCGGTCTGCTCGGGACGTACACGTTCTACGCCGTCGTCACCAGCTCGGCCGCGGGCACGCTGGGCACGGCTTTCCTGACCCAGACCGGGATCTGGCCGGATCCACCGTCCTGGGGGCCGTTCGTGCTGACGGCCGTCGCGCTGGTCGGCGCCTGGCTGCTGGCCGTGCTGCCCGCTCGCCGCGGCACGAGCACCCTGCTCGCCGTCGAAGGCGCGACGATCGCGGTGATCCTGCTGGTCACCGTCGTGATCCTGGTTCGGCTCCTCGCCGGGAACGCCCCCGGCGGCGCCCGCTTCACGATGGACATCTTCGTCCCGGAAACCGGGCTTTCCGGCGTGTTCCTCGGCGCGGTCTTCGGGTTCCTGTCCTTCGCCGGGTTCGAGGCCGCCGCGACGCTCGGCGAGGAAACCCACGACCCGAAGCGCAACATCCCGCGCGCGATCCTGGGCACGGCGATCTTCGGCGGCCTCTACTTCGTGGTGGTGACGGCGGTGGAGATGATGGCGTTCGGCGGCGACGCGAACGCGTTCCACGACTCGCCGTCCCTGCTCGGTGACCTCGGCAGCCGGTACGCGGGCGCCTGGGTCGGCGACGTCATCAGCGTGGGTGCGGCGATCAGCGCGTTCGGCTGCTGCCTCGCCTGCGTCGTCGGCGGTTCGCGGCTGCTCTACGCCCTGGGCCGCGATGCGGGTGGCGGCCTCGGCCGGACGTCCTCGCGGGGTACGCCGGTGGCCGCGGTGACGGCCGTGACGCTCGCCGCGGTCCTGATCATCGTGGTGTGCGCGGTGTTCTTCGGCGCGACGGCGTCGGACACGTTCGCCTGGTCCGGTTCGATCGGGACGCTCATCCTGCTGGTGATCTACCTGCTCACGACCGTCGGCGCGATCCTGCTGCTGTTCGTGAAGCACCGGATGCGCGTGCCGGCCTGGCACCTGGTGTTCCCGATCGGGGCGCTCGCCGTGCTGGGGTACACCGTGTACGTCAACGTGGTGCCGTACCCGACCGAGGGACCGGCGCGCTGGTTCCCGGTGGTGGCCGCGGCGGTGCTGCTGCTCGCCGTGCTCGCCGTCCTGTCCGCGCCCGGGTTCGCTCGTAGGGTGGGGGAGAGGCTGACGAGCGTGGACGGAGGCGCATGACCGATTTGCTTCCGTTCGTCGCGGACCTGCCGCTGGTGGACCACCACTGCCACGGCGTCGTCACCCGCGACGTCACGCGCGGGGACTTCGAGGCGATGCTGACGGAGGCCGACGCGCCGTCGCCGCTCGGCACGAGCCTGTTCGACTCGCTCATCGGGCTGGCCGTGCGCGAACGCTGCGCGCCCGTGCTCGACCTGCCGAAGCATGCCCCGGCCGAGGCCTACCTCGAGCGCCGCGCCGAACTCGGCGCGGCCGAGGTGGCCCGGCGGTTCCTCCGGGCCACCGGCACGGCCGACTTCCTCCTGGACGGCGGGTTCCTGCCGGACGCGCTGACCACGACGGTCCAGTTCGCCGAACTGGCGGGCACACGCGCGCACGACATCGTCCGGCTGGAACAGGTCGCCGAAGCGGTGATCCGGGGTTCCTCCGCGGCTGGGTTCGCCGCCGCCTTCGCCGACGAGCTGGAGAAACGCGCCGCGACCGCCGTCGGGCTCAAGTCGATCGCGGCCTACCGCGTCGGCCTGGACCTGGCAGGGGAACGGCCGTCGCCGTCGGAGGTCGAAGCCGCCGCCGGGCGGTGGCTGGCGGCGGGCGGCACCCGGCTCGCCGACGAGGTGCTGCACCGCCACCTCGTGTTCACCGGCCTCGACCTCGGGCTGCCGGTGCAGTTCCACGTCGGCTACGGCGACGCCGACGTCGACCTGCACCGCTGCGACCCGCTGCTGCTCACCGGGCTGCTGCGGGCCACGCGCGGCAGCGGCGTGCCGATCCTGCTGCTGCACAACTACCCCTTTCACCGCCACGCCGCGTATCTGGCGCAGGTTTTCGAGCACGTGTTCGTCGACGCCGGGCTCATCACGCACAACGCGGGGTTCCGGGCGCCGGCCGTGCTGGCCGAGCTCCTGGAGATCGCGCCGTTCGGGAAGGTGCTCTTCTCCACCGACGCCTTCGGCCTGGCCGAGCTGTACCACCTGGGCACGGCCCTGTTCCGGCAGGGTTTGTCGGACTTCGTCCGTGCCGCGCTCGACGCGGACGCGATGTCCGAAAAGGACGCCGTCCGGCTGTGTGCTTTGGTGGGACACGAGAACGCGAAGAGGATCTACCGCTTGGAGCACGTGTGAGTGATCTGTGGACCCGGTGGACGCAGGCGATCGCCGACGAACTGCCCGCCGCCGTCGAACTCCGGCACGCCGTGCACGCCGACCCCCGCGGGTCCGGCGACGAGGAGGACACCGCCCGCCTGGTGGCCGGCGCGCTCGGCGCCGGCGACGGGACCCGCGTCGCCAAGACCGGCCGGGCCATTCCGCTGCCGGGCGGGGACGGCCCGGCCGTGGCGCTGCGGGCCGAACTCGACGCGCTGCCGGTGCTGGAGGGCACCGGCGTGCCGTGGGCGTCCGGGAACGAGTTCATGCACGCGTGCGGCCACGACGTCCACCTCGCCGCGCTGGTCGCCGTCTGCCGGGCCGCACGGCGCGTCGGCGTGCCACGGCCGATCCTGGCGCTGCTCCAGCCGCGAGAGGAGACGTCGCCGCCCGGCGCGCTCGACGTCATCGAGTCCGGCGTGCTGGCCGAGCACGGGGTGGACGCGGTGATCGGCGCGCACGTCCAGCCGCGGATCGCGCACGGCGTCGTCTCGGCGGCGCCGGGGCCGGTGAACGCCTCCACCGACGAGTTCGAGGTGACCATGCAGGGCCAGGGCGGCCACGCCGGCTACCCGCACCTGCTGCGCGACCCGATCCTGGCGCTGTCGCAGCTGGTCGTGAGCCTGCAGCAGCTCCCGTCGCGGCGGATCGACCCGGTGTTCGGCGCGGTCTGCTCGATCGGCCGGATCCAGGGCGGCACCGCGGCCAACGTCGTCCCGAACAGCGCGAGCGCGTTCGGCTCGCTTCGCCTGATGCGCGCGAAGGACCGCGAGCGCGCCTTGGAAACGCTGGCGGACATCGTGCACGGCACCGCGCGGGCGCACGGCTGCACGGCCGAGCTGGAGATCAGCCCGTGCGAGCCGGTCCTGGACAACGACCCGGCGCTGGCGGCGGGCGCGCAGCGGTGGCTGCGGCACGCGGGCTTCGCCGTCGACGAGGGGTTCCGCTCGTTCGGCGCCGACGACTTCGCCCACTACTGCGGCGGCGCGACCCGCGGCCTGATGCTGTTCGTCGGCCTCGGCGACACGGCAGGCGTGCCGAGCCTGCACGACGACCGGTTCCTGCCGCGTGACCAAGCCGTCACCCAGGTCGCGCACGCGCTGGTGGCGGGGTACCTGGCCGCTTTGGATGCTCCGGCGTCTTAGCGCTACGGTGGCCGCGTGATGAGCGCCTTTCTCGCGACGATCCCCAGCCCCGACCGCGGTGTCTGGCACCTGGGACCGATCCCGCTCCGCGCGTACGCCCTGTGCATCATCGCCGGCATCATCGTGGCGATCTGGTGGGGGGAACGGCGCTGGATCGCCCGCGGCGGCACCCAGGGCACGGTGATCGACGTCGCGGTGTTCGCGGTGCCGTTCGGCCTGGTCGGCGGCCGGTTGTACCACGTGATCACCGACCCCGAGCTGTACTTCACCGAGGGTCGCAACCCGTGGAACGCGTTCGCGATCTGGGACGGCGGCCTCGGCATCTGGGGCGCGATCGCCCTCGGCGCGGTGGGCGCGCTCATCGCCTGCCGCCGCAAGGGCATCCCGCTGCCGGCGATGGCGGACGCGCTCGCCCCCGGCATCGTCGTCGCGCAGGCGATCGGCCGCATCGGCAACTACTTCAACCAGGAGCTCTACGGCGCGCACACGGACCTGCCGTGGGGGCTCGAGGTCTACCAGCGCTTCAACCCGGAGGACCCGGACAACCTGCTGAACGGCGTCGCGACGGGGCACATCCCGCTGCCGGAGAGCCCGGTCCACCCGACGTTCCTGTACGAGCTCATCTGGAACCTGCTGGTCGCGCTGCTGGTGGTGTGGGCGGACCGGAAGTTCAAGCTCGGGCACGGGCGGGCGTTCGCGCTGTACGTGGCGGGGTACACGGTCGGCCGCGGCTGGATCGAGATGATGCGGACCGACACGGCGAACCACATCCTCGGCCTGCGGGTGAACGTGTGGACGTCGATCCTGCTGTTCCTCGGGGCGGTGGCGTACTTCGTGCTCGCCGGCCGTCGCGGGCCGCGGGAGGCGCCGGAGACGCTAGTGAGCAAGGACGCCCCGGGGCCGGACGAGGTTCCGGTGGCCGCGGAGGAGACCCCGGCTGGGGATGCGAAGCCCGAGTCCGAGTCCGTGGTCGCCGACGAGCCGGAGCCCGCGAAGGTGGCGGCCGATGCCCCGGCTTCCGCGGAGAAGCAGGCTTCCGCGGAGGCACCGGTCGAGGAACCGAAGAAGACCGACGAGAGCTGACCTGACCGCCGGCTCAAGCGTCTTGAATGACTCATTCAGGACCTCCGACGTCTTGAATGAGTCATTCAAGACGTCGGAGGTCCCGGGTCAGAGGTCGGGCAGGCCGAGTTCGAGGTTCGGCGTCTGCAGGCCGCCGTCGACCTCGATGATCTTGCCCGTGATGTACCCGCCGGCCCGGGACGCCAGGAACACCACCGTCGCCGCGATGTCCTCGGCCTCGCCGATCTTCCGCAGCGGCGTCGCCGACTCCATCTTGTCCTTCAGCTCCGGGTTGCCGACGACGATCTCCAGCGCCGACGTCGCCACCGACCCCACCGAGATCGCGTTGACCCGTACGCGAGGGGCCAGGTCCGCCGCCGCCAGCCGCGTGTAGTGCGCGAGAGCCGCCTTCGCCGTCCCGTACGCCGCGAAGCCGCGCCCCGAGACCCGGCCCAGCACCGACGAAATGTTGACCACCGAGCCGCCGGTCTTCACCAGCGAAGGCGCCGCCGCCACCGTCAGCGCGTGGGCCGTCGCGACGTTGAAGCGGAAGGCTTCCTCCATGAAGTCCACCGTCGACTCCAGCAACGGCCGCGGGTACGTGCCGCCGACGTTGTTGACCACCAGGTCGACCCGCCCGAACTCCGAGACCGCCGTCTCGGCCAGCGCGGCCGCGGCTTCGGGCGACGAGAGGTCGACGGGCACCGGGACCGCCCGGCGGCCCGCGTCGGCAACGAGCGCGGCGACTTCCTTGAGCTGGGCTTCGGTGCGGGACGCGATCACCACGTCGGCGCCCGCTTCGGCGAGGGCCACGGCGGTGGCCGCCCCGATTCCGCGTCCGGCGCCGGTGACCACCGCGACCTGGTCGGTGAGCTTGAACCGATCGAGGATCATGCGGCGAAATGTAACACGTTCTAGTGACCGGGGACACAGCGCGCCGATCAGGTCACGTTAGACTTGACCAGGGTTTCCGGGCCGTATACTTAGCGGAACGAACTACCGGCAACCCATCAGGAACTACGTCGTTCCGCGCAGCCAGATCGTTACCGTCCGACGCCGTCCGGGGCGCTCTGAAGTGCTGCTGCCGTGTTTCCCAGGTGTTAAAGTCGCGCTAACAAGCGGGCCATCGTCGTCCCGTGCGCTCCCCGGCCGGTAGTCCCGGCCCCGCACGACAAGACGACGAAGGAGGTCCCGTTGATCTTCTCCGCCATGCCCGGCAAGCAGGGTCTGTACGACCCGGAGACCGAGCAGGACTCCTGCGGTGTGGCCATGGTGGCCGACATCCGCGGACGCCGTTCCCACGGCATCGTCACCGACGGCCTGGCCGCGCTGACCAACCTCGACCACCGCGGCGCCGCGGGCGCCGAGCCCACCTCCGGCGACGGTGCCGGCATCCTGCTCCAGCTGCCCGACGCGCTCCTGCGCGCCGAAGCCGGCTTCGAGCTGCCCGAACCGGACGAGCACGGGCACCACGCCTACGCCGCCGGCATCGCTTTCCTGCCGCAGGACGCCGAGCAGCGCCGCAAGGCCGTCGGGCTGGCCGAACGCATCGCCGTCGAAGAGGGCCTCGAGGTCCTCGGCTGGCGCGAGGTCCCGGTCGACGCCGACCGCGCCGACATCGGCCCGACCGCCCGCTCGGTCATGCCGCACTTCGCCATGCTGTTCGTCACCGGTGACGGAAAATCGGGGCTGGCGCTGGACAGACTCGCGTTCTGCCTGCGCAAGCGCGTCGAGAACGAGAGCGTGAACGCCGGCTGCGGCACCTATTTCCCTTCCCTGTCCTCGCGGACGATCGTCTACAAGGGCATGGTGACGCCGGAGCAGCTGCCCGCGTTCTTCGCCGACCTGCGCGACGTGCGGCTGGAAAGCGCCATCGCCCTGGTGCACTCCCGCTTCTCCACCAACACCTTCCCGTCGTGGCCCCTGGCCCACCCGTTCCGGTTCGTGGCCCACAACGGCGAGATCAACACCATCCGCGGCAACCGCAACCGCATGCGCGCCCGCGAGGCGCTGCTGGAATCCGACGTCTTTCCCGGCGACCTGAGCAGGCTCTTCCCGATCTGCGCGCCGGACGCGTCGGACTCCGCGTCCTTCGACGAGGTGCTCGAGCTGCTGCACCTCGGCGGCCGGTCGCTGCCGCACGCGGTGCTGATGATGATCCCGGAGGCGTGGGAGAACCACGCCACCATGAAGCCCGAGCGCCGCGCGTTCTACCAGTTCCACGCCAGCCTGATGGAACCGTGGGACGGCCCGGCCTGCGTCACCTTCACCGACGGCAGCCTGGTCGGCGCGGTCCTGGACCGCAACGGCCTGCGCCCGGCGCGCTGGTGGCGCACGGCCGACGACCGCGTCGTGCTCGCCAGCGAGGCCGGTGTCCTCGACGTCGCCCCGAAGGACGTCGTCGCCAAGGGACGGCTCAAGCCCGGCAAGATGTTCCTGGTCGACACCGAGGCCGGCCGGATCGTGGACGACGAAGAGGTCAAGTCCGCGCTGGCCGCCGAGCTGCCCTACGACTCGTGGCTGCACGCCGGCCTGCTCAAGATCGCCGAGCTGCCCGACCGCGACCACATCGTGCAGAGCCACGACTCCGTGCTGCGCCGCCAGCTTTCCTTCGGCTACACCGAAGAAGAGCTCAAGATCCTGCTCGCGCCGATGGCCACCAACGGCGCCGAGCCGATCGGCTCGATGGGCACCGACACCCCGCCCGCCGTCCTGTCCAAGCGGTCGCGGCTGCTCTACGACTACTTCAAGCAGAACTTCGCCCAGGTGACCAACCCGCCGCTGGACGCGATCCGCGAGGAGCTCGTCACCTGCATGGCGCGGATCATGGGCCCGGAGCGCAACCTGCTGGCCCCCGGCCCGGCGTCCTGTCGCCACCTGAAGCTGCCGTACCCGGTCATCGACAACGACGAGCTCGCCAAGCTCATCCACATCAACGACGACGGCGACCTCCCCGGCTTCGCCTGCAGCGTCCTTTCCGGACTGTACGAAGTGGACGGTGGCGCCGAGGCGCTGGCGTCGGCGATCGAGCGCGTCCGGCGCGAGGCGTCCGAGGCGATCGCGGCCGGCGCGCGCACGCTGGTGCTGTCCGACCGCGACTCCGACCACCGGATGGCGCCGATCCCGTCGCTGCTGCTGGTGGCCGCGGTGCACCACCACCTGGTGCGCACCAAGGAACGCCTGCGCGTCGCGCTGGTCGTCGAATCCGGTGACGCGCGCGAGGTGCACCACATCGCGCTGCTGCTCGGCTACGGCGCCGCCGCGGTCAACCCGTACCTGGCCTTCGAGACCATCGAAGACATGATCGGGCAGGGCGCGGTCACCGGCATCGAGCGCGCGAAGGCCGTCCGCAACTACGTCTACGCCCTGGTCAAGGGTGTCCTGAAGATCATGTCCAAGATGGGCATCTCCACGGTCGGCGCGTACACCGCCGCCCAGGTCTTCGAATCCCTCGGCCTGAGCCAGGACCTGCTCGACGAGTACTTCACCGGGACGTCGTCGAAGCTCGGCGGCGTCGGCCTCGAGGTGCTCGCCGAAGAGGTCGCGACGCGCCACCGCCGCGCGTACCCGGAGAACCCGACCGACCGCGTCCACCGTGGACTCGACACCGGCGGCGAGTACGCCTACCGCCGCGAGGGCGAGCTGCACCTGTTCACGCCGGAGACGGTGTTCCTGCTGCAGCACGCGTCCAAGACCGGCCGCGAAGAGGTGTACCGCAAGTACACCGACGAGGTGCACCGCCTCTACCGCGAAGGCGGCACGCTGCGCGGGCTGTTCGCGTTCAAGGACGGCGTCCGCGAGCCGGTGCCGCTCGACGAGGTCGAGCCCGCCGAGGCGATCTTCAAGCGCTTCAACACCGGCGCGATGTCGTACGGCTCGATCTCGGCCGAGGCGCACGAAACCCTGGCCATCGCGATGAACCGGATCGGCGGCCGGTCCAACACCGGCGAAGGCGGCGAGGACCCCGAGCGGCTCTACGACCCCGAGCGCCGCAGCGCGATCAAGCAGGTCGCTTCGGGCCGCTTCGGCGTCACCAGCGAATACCTGGTCAACGCCGACGACATCCAGATCAAGATGGCGCAGGGCGCGAAGCCCGGCGAGGGCGGCCAGCTGCCCCCGAACAAGGTGTACCCGTGGATCGCGCGGACCCGGCACTCGACGCCGGGCGTCGGCCTCATTTCGCCGCCGCCGCACCACGACATCTACTCGATCGAGGACCTGGCGCAGCTGATCCACGACCTCAAGAACGCCAACGAGCACGCCCGCATCCACGTGAAGCTGGTGTCCTCGCTCGGCGTCGGCACGGTGGCGGCGGGCGTGTCCAAGGCGCACGCGGACGTCGTGCTCATCTCGGGTCACGACGGCGGCACCGGCGCGTCGCCGATGAACTCGCTCAAGCACGCGGGCACGCCGTGGGAGATCGGCCTCGCCGAGACCCAGCAGACGTTGCTGCTCAACGGGTTGCGCGACCGGATCACCGTGCAGGTGGACGGCGCCATGAAGACCGGGCGCGACGTCGTCATCGCGGCGCTGCTCGGCGCCGAGGAGTACGGCTTCGCGACGGCCCCGCTCGTCGTCGCGGGCTGCATCATGATGCGCGTCTGCCACCTCGACACCTGCCCGGTCGGCGTCGCCACGCAGAGCCCCGAGCTGCGCAAGCGCTACACCGGCCAGGTCGAGCACGTGGTCAACTTCTTCAAGTTCGTCGCCGAAGAAGTCCGGGAAACCCTGGCGGCGCTGGGCTTCCGCACGCTCGACGAGGCCATCGGCCACGCCGAGCTGCTGGACACCGACGAGGCCGTCGACCACTGGAAGGCGTCCGGTTTGGACCTGTCGCCGATCTTCGAGATGCCTTCGGAGACCCCGTACGGTGGCGCCAAGCGGCGCACCCGCGGCCAGGACCACGGCCTCGAGCACGCGCTGGACCGCACGCTCATCCAGCTCGCCGAGGCGGCGCTGGAAGACGCGCACCAGGTGAACATCGAGCTGCCGGTGCGCAACGTCAACCGGACCGTCGGCACGCTGCTCGGCTCGGAGATCACCCGCCGCTTCGGCGGCGACGGCCTGCCCGAGGGCACGATCCACGTCACGCTCACCGGCTCGGCTGGGCAGTCGCTCGGCGCGTTCCTGCCGCGCGGCATCACCCTCGACATGGTCGGCGACGCGAACGACTACGTCGGCAAGGGCCTCTCCGGCGGCCGGATCGTCGTCCGCCCCGACCCGGAGGCGGTCTTCGCGGCCGAGGCGCAGACGATCGCGGGCAACACCATCGCCTACGGCGCCACCGGCGGCGAGATCTTCCTGCGCGGCCAGGTCGGCGAACGCTTCTGCGTCCGCAACTCCGGTGCCACGGTCGTCGCCGAGGGCGTCGGCGACCACGCCTTCGAGTACATGACCGGCGGCCGCGCGGTGGTGCTCGGCCCGACCGGGCGCAACCTGGCGGCCGGCATGTCCGGCGGCATCGCCTTCGTCCTCGACGTCGACGCGAAGAAGGTCAACCAGGACATGGTGGACCTGCTGCGCCCGACCGCCGACGACCTGGCGTGGCTGAAGAAAACCGTGCAGCAGCACTACGATTTCACCCGCTCGGCGGTGGCGGCCTCGCTGCTCGGCGACTGGCCGCGCCGCTCCGTGGCGTTCACCAAGGTGATGCCGCGTGACTACCAGCGGGTCCTGGACGCGGCAAAGGCGGCGCGCGCCGCCGGCCGCGACGTCGACGAGGCGATCATGGAGGCCGCTCGTGGCTGACCCGACCGGTTTCCTGAAGTACGACCGCGAAGAGCCTGCGAAGAAGTCCTATGAGGAACGGCTTTCTTCCTGGGGCGAGGTCTACGCGGACGTCCCCCCGGCCGAGCGCAACGAACAGGTGCGCAAGCAGGCGTCGCGGTGCATGGACTGCGGCATCCCGTTCTGCCACTCCGGCGGTTCCGGCTGCCCGCTGGGCAACCTGATCCCGGAGTGGAACGACCTGGTCCGCCGCGGCGACTGGGCCGCGGCGAGCGACCGGCTGCACGCCACCAACAACTTCCCCGAGTTCACCGGGAAGCTGTGCCCGGCGCCGTGCGAGGCGGGCTGCGTGCTGTCGATCTCGCCGGCCTCGGGCGGACCGGTGTCGATCAAGCGCGTCGAGCAGACGATCGCCGACCAGTCCTGGGAAGCGGGCTACGTCCAGCCGCAGGTGTCCGAAGTGTCCAGTGGCCGCCGGGTGGCGATCGTCGGCTCCGGGCCGGCCGGGCTCGCCGCCGCGCAGCAGCTGACCCGCGCCGGGCACGAGGTCACCGTGTTCGAGCGCGACGACCGGCTCGGCGGCCTGCTGCGCTACGGCATCCCCGAGTTCAAGATGGAGAAGAAGGTCCTCGACCGGCGCCTGGCGCAGCTGCGCAAGGAGGGCACCCGGTTCGTGACGGGCTGCGAGGTCGGCGTCGACCTGTCGGTGGACGACCTGCGTGCGCAGTACGACGCGGTGGTCCTCGCGGTCGGCGCGCTGCGCGGCCGCGACGACACGACGACGCCGGGACGGGACCTCAAGGGCATCCACCTGGCGATGGAGCACCTGGTGCCGGCCAACAAGTTCGTCGAGGGCGACGGCCCGCCGTCGATCGACGCGCGCGGCAAGCACGTGGTGATCATCGGCGGCGGCGACACGGGCGCGGACTCCTACGGCACGGCCACCCGCCAGGGCGCACTGTCGGTGACGCAGCTCGACCAGTACCCGACACCGCCTTCGGTCAGGGACGACGCGCGGTCGCCGTGGCCGACCTGGCCGTACATCCTGCGCACGTACGCGGCGCACGAGGAGGCGGGCGAGCGGAAGTTCGCGGTGGCGGTTCGCCGGTTCGTCGGCAACGACGAGGGCCGCGTGACGGCGATCGAGCTGCAGCAGGTCCGGGTGCAGAAGGACCCGGCGACCGGCCGCCGTGAGGTCATCCCGGTCAACGACGAGGTCGAGACGGTCCCGGCGGACCTGGTCCTGCTGGCGATCGGCTTCGAGGGCGTCGAGGAGATGCCGCTGCTCGGCGGCCTGGGCCTGTCCCTGACCCGACGCGGAACGCTGTCGTGCGGCACGGACTGGCAGACGGAGTCCCCCGGCGTGTTCGTCTGCGGCGACGCGCACCGCGGGGCGTCCCTGGTGGTGTGGGCGATCGCGGAGGGCCGTTCGGTGGCCAACGCGGTCGACACGTACCTGACCGGCGCGTCAGACCTCCCGGCGCCGGTGCACCCCACAGCCCTCCCGCTCGCCGTCGTCTGACCGATCAAGGTTCGTGAAGGCCACCTTGAGGAAGTTAAACTTCCTGAAGGTGGCCTTCACGGCTGTTAGGCCGAACGGCGGCTGTGCGCTCCGTGTCGGGACAACTACTTTCGAGTAGCTGTGTCGCCTTTGCGACGATTCACTTCTGCGGAAGGTGGGGCGTCTTGAAGCACACGAAACTCCGGGCCGCGGTGGTCACCGCCGTCCTTTCGCTCACGTTCGCCCTGGTCGGTACCCCCGCCCAGGCCGCACCGAAACCCTTCTGGACGCCCGATGCCATGCGGGCGGCCGTTCCGATGGACTCGCTCGTCAAAGCCCCCGCCTTCACGCCGAAAGACGTGGCCAAAGGGCAGAGCGCGATCATCCGGAGCATTCCGAACGGCGGTGGGCCCTGGACCGGCGGCGGCAAGGTCACCCAGACCGCCGGGCGGGTGTTCTTCCTGTTCAACGGCCAGAAAGCGTCGTGCTCCGGGGACGCCGTCACCAGCACCAACGGCAGTGTCGTCGTCACCGCCGGGCACTGCGTGAAGTACCAGGGCAGCTGGCACACCCAGTGGGTCTTCGTGCCCGGCTACAACAACGGCAACGTCCCCTACGGCCAGTGGGCGGCGAAGACCACCCTCACCACGCCGCAGTGGGAAGCCAGTGAGGACATCAACTACGACGTCGGCATGGCCGTGGTGAACCCGCTCAACGGCCAGCGGCTCACGGACGTCGTCGGCGCGCAGGGCATCGCCTTCAACCAGCCGAAGAACCAGAGCATGTACACCTTCGGCTACCCGGCCGCGGCGCCCTACGACGGCACGAAGCTGATCTACTGCAGCGGCAGCACCTTCACCGACTTCCTGCTGACCAAGGACCACGGCATGAGCTGCAACATGACCGGTGGCTCCAGCGGCGGGCCGTGGTTCCTCTCGTTCAACGAGGGCACCGGTACCGGCGCGCAGGCCTCGGTGAACAGCTTCGGCTACAACTTCCTGCCCGGCTACATGTTCGGGCCGTACTTCGGCGCCGACGCGCAGAACCTCTACACCCGCGCGCAGGCCGCGTGACCCACGTCAGCCCAGGGGCGGAGCGGGAGTTCCGGTCCCTGGGCTGACGTCTGCGCGCGCCGGGCGAACCAGGCTGGGGGCATGCGGAAAACCCTGATCGCGCTGGCCTCCCTGCCCCTGCTCGCGGCACCCCCGGCGGACGCGGCCCCACGAGTGCAGTGGACGGTCCCCTGCCCGGACTACGGCATGACGCCGTCCCCGACGGCCGGCCTCGAATGCGCCACCCTGCGCGTGCCGCTCGACTACGCGCACCCGGACCGCACCATCGAGCTGACCCTGTCCCGCAGCGCCGGCACCCCCGGCAGACGCCGCGGCGTGCTGCTGATGAACCCCGGCGGGCCGGGTAGTCCCGGACTTGCCATGCCCGCCCAGTTGCGGCAGCGGATGGGTGACTCCGGCCTGCCGGACGCCTACGACGTCATCGGCTTCGATCCCCGCGGCACCGCCTACAGCACGCCGGTGACGTGCGGCATGACGACGGCGGAGGAGCGCGGCGCGGTCCTCGGCCCGTACGCGGCCGGGCCGCGGGACGTCGCCACCACCGCGGCGAAAGCGCGTGCCGTGGCCGGGAAGTGCGGCGGTTCGTCCACAACGGACCTGCTGCCGCACATGACGACCGCGAACACCGCCCGTGACCTCGACCGGATCCGGGAAGCGCTGGGGGAGAAGAAGATCTCCTACTACGGCGTGTCCTACGGCAGCTACCTCGGCGCCGCCTACGCGTCGATGTTCCCCGGCCGCACCGACCGGATCGTGCTCGACAGCGTCCTCGGCCCGCGCGGCCTCGACGTCCGTGCCAACCAGCGCTTCGCCGAAGGGTTCGACGACCGCTTCCCCGACTTCGCCGCCTGGGCGGCCCAGCGTGACGACGGCTACCACCTGGGGCGGACCCCGGCGGCGGTGACGGCGAAGTTCTTCGAGCTCGCCGCCGTCCGCGGGCCCGAATTCCGGTCGAACACGTGGAACGGGCTCTATGACGACGCGCGCTTCCCCGCGGTCGCCGCGGAGTGGGCAGGCACCGCGCGCGCCGCGGCCGGGCCGCTCGACGGCGACAACCACGCCGCACTCCAGCTCCAGGTGATCTGCAACGACGCCGACTGGCCCGAGCAGGTCGGCTACTACCAGCGCGCGGTCGAACGCGAACGGGCGCGGCACCCGATGTTCGGCCCGGCCGCGGCGAACGTGAACCCGTGCGCGTTCTGGCCGGCCGAACGCGCCGAGCCGCCGGTGCGCGTCGGCGGTCCCGGCCCGGCGAACGTCCTGCTGGTGCAGAACCTGCGCGACCCGGCGACCCCGCTGTCGGGCGCGCGCGAGACGCGGGCGGCGTTCGGAACCCGTGCGCGGATGGTGACCGTCGACGCCGGCGGGCACGGTGTCTTCACGCGGGAAAACGCTTGCGGAAACGAAGCAGTGCTGGGCTATCTGCGTGACGGGGTCTTCCCCGCGGCGGACGGTTCCTGTCAGTCTGGACGGTGAGGGGGACATTTCCCCCTCGGGGGAAACAAGGGGAAACAATCATGAAAAGAATGATGTTCTTCGTCGTGTCCGTGCTGGCCGCGGTCCTGGTGGCCGCCCCCGCGGCGTCGGCCCGGACCACGTTCTGCATTCCGGAAAGCCTCCGGCTGCTCGGCACGGACGGCAATGACATCTGCCTTGGGGTGTCGACACCGTCGATCACGCCGCCGTTCACCGCGTTCGCCGAACAAAACGGCAGTCAGAACAACTGGTGCCTGTTCACCGGCCCGAAATACAGTGGATTGATGCTGCGGATCCCGGCGTTCTCGAGCGCCAACGTGTTCGCGACGTTCGCCTCGGGACGGCCCTGCTGATCCCGGGGGTCAGGTCACGGCGGTGAGCAGCGCCCAGTAGCCGCCACCGCCGACGACGACCCCCATCAGCAGGCCGGCCAGCACCTCCGGCGTGGTGTGGTCGCGCAGCGCGACGCGCGACCACGCCACCCAGGCTGCCGGCAGCGCGAGCAGCAGCGCCCACGGGCCGTACGTCAGGGCCAGCACCACGACGGCGGCCGAGGCGACCGCGGCGTGCAGGGAGATCTTGAACTTCGCACCGAATGTGATCGCCACGGCGACCAGCAGGCTCGCCAGCATCGACGCCGCCAGGGCGATCAGCTGCGCGGGCGCGCCCCCGGCGAGCAGCACGGCGAACCCGAGGCCGAGCGACACCCCGGCGGCCAGCAGCGGGATCCGGCGACCCGCCCGGTTCGTCACGTGGTGGCCGTCCCACTTGCCGCGTTTCGCCCCGCGGACGATCACCGCCATGGGGATCAGCGAGCCGGTGACGGAGATCAGCAGACCCCAGCCCAGCGCCGGGAGCGGCCGGTGCCCGGTGGCGGCCCAGGCGACGGCGAGGGGCAGCGTGAGGACCCATACCCAGGGGGCCAGGACTTCAGTCGCAAACCTGGCGAAGCGGAGCACGACGCGAACCCTATATTGGTGTGTGTGAACTGGACTGTGGACGTCCCCGTCGACACACTGCCCGAGCTGCCGCCGCTGCCGCCCGAACTGCGTCAGCAGCTCGACAAGGCGCTGGCCCGCCCGGCCGCGCAGCAGCCGGAGTGGCCCGACCCCGAGGCGACCCGGCGGGTCCGCGCCGTGCTGGAGAGCGTGCCGCCGATCACCGTCCCGGCCGAGATCGACCGGCTGAAGGGCCGGCTGGCGATGGTCGCCCGCGGCGAGGCGTTCCTCCTGCAGGGTGGTGACTGCGCGGAGACGTTCGAGTCCAACACCGAGCCGCACATCCGGGCCAACCTGCGCACGCTGCTGCAGATGGCGGTCGTGCTCACCTACGGCGCCAGCCTGCCGGTGGTCAAGGTCGGCCGGATCGCCGGTCAGTACGCGAAGCCCCGCTCGGCCGCGACGGACGCGCTGGGCCTGCCGGTGTACCGCGGCGACATCATCAACTCCCTGGTCGCCAAGCCCGAGCTGCGCGTGCCGGACCCCGGCCGGATGATCCGCGCCTACGCGAACGCGGGCGCGGCGATGAACCTGGTCCGCGCCCTCACGGCGGCGGGCATGGCCGACCTGCACCAGGTGCACGACTGGAACAAGGACTTCGTGTCGGCGTCGCCGGCGGCACAGCGCTTCGAATCACTGGCCAACGAGATCGACCGCGGCCTGCGGTTCATGTCGGCGTGCGGCGTCACCGACACGTCCCTGCAGTCGACCGAGATCTTCGCCAGCCACGAGGCCCTGCTGCTCGACTACGAGCGTTCGATGCTGCGTCTCGACAACGCCGACGCCGCCAACCCGAAGCTCTACAACCTCTCGTCGCACTTCCTCTGGATCGGCGAGCGGACCCGCCAGCTGGACGGCGCGCACATCGCGTTCGCCGAGCTGCTGGCCAACCCGATCGGGTTGAAGATCGGCCCGACGACCACGCCGGAGCAGGCGCTGGAGTACGTCGAGCGGCTCGACCCGCGTTTCGAGCCGGGTCGGCTGACGCTCATCTCGCGGATGGGCAACGGCAACGTCCGCGAGGTGCTCCCGGCGATCGTCGAGAAGGTCGAGGCGTCCGGGCACAAGGTCATCTGGCAGTGCGACCCGATGCACGGCAACACCCACGAGGCGTCGACCGGGTACAAGACCCGGCACTTCGACCGGATCGTCGACGAGGTCCAGGGCTTCTTCGAGGTGCACAACCAGCTGGGCACCTACCCCGGCGGCATCCACGTGGAGCTGACGGGCGAGGACGTCACGGAGTGCCTGGGTGGCGCCCAGGAGATCTCGGACGTCGACCTGTCGGGCCGCTACGAGACGGCCTGCGACCCGCGGCTGAACACGCAGCAGTCGCTGGAGCTGGCGTTCCTGGTCGCGGAGATGCTGCGCGGCTGAGGCCTACACCGGCGCCAGGCCGGCGGTGCGGGCCAGGGTGAGCGCTTCCGCGCGCCCCCTGGCCCCCAGTTTCACGCTGATCACGGAGACGCGATTGCGCACCGTCTTGGGCGCGATCCCGAGGCGGCGCGCGATCACCGCGTCGGCGACGCCGCCCGCGGCCAGCGCCAGGATCTCGCGGTCCCGCGGGCTGAGGTCCGGCAGCGGTGCGGGGGACAGCAGCAGCCGGGGAATCCGGTCCGCGAGGCCGTCGCCGAACACGATCGCGCCGGCCGCGACGTTGCGGATCGCGTGCGCGACATCGGCCGGTCCGGTGTGTGCGGGCAGGTAGCCGCGCACCCCGGCACGCAGGGCGCCGGTGATCGCGACGTCGTCGTCCGGCGCGGTGAAGACCAGGACCGGCACTCCGGCGCGGGCCGCCACGTCCGCGCCCAGGGCGAGGTCCAGCACCAGGACGTCCGGACGGTGGCGGCGCACGGCCTCGATCGCTTCGGGGCCGGTGCGCGCCTCGGCCACCACCGTGATTCCGGTGGTGGCCGCGCGCACGGCCGGCGGATGGGCGCCGGCCAGGACCACGGTGGTGGTCACCCGCTGACCGGGACGGGCGGGCCCTGCCAGACGTTCTCACGGCTGATCCGGCCGTCGCGGAACTCGCAGACGTGCAGCAGCCGGAAGGTCACCCGCTGCCCGGCCGGCGCGCCCGGGAACCCTTCGCCGGTCAGGCAGGTGACCTGGCATTCGTCGACGAGGAAGTCGTCGCCGTACAGCCGCGAGACGGGCTCGATCTTCTCGTCGAGCATCGCGGTGAACAGGAACTTGTAGCGGTCGCGGATCGCTTCGGGGTCCCGCAGCTTCTCCACGGGGAACCCGACCGCGTCGTGCACGACGTCGTCGCTGAGCGTCGCGAGGATCGCGTCGAGGTCGTGCGCCGCTTCGGCCGCGAAGTGCGCGCCGAGGATTTTGTCCATTTCTTCCGGTGTCATCAGTCTCCCCCTCCTAGGATGATGCTATCGTCATGAGAAAGCTCTCTCATGTCAAGGAGATTTTCCCACGATGAGCCGCGACAACCAGAAACAGCGCACCCGCACCGCGCTGCTCGAAGCCGCGGCCGGCATGGTCAAGGACGGGCGTCCGCTGACGGTGGCGGAGGTGGCCGAGGCCGCGATGGTGTCCACCGCGACGGCCTACCGGTACTTCCCGAGCCCCCAGTCGCTCTGGGCCGGGCTGGCCGAGCGGTCGGGGCAGCACATCCACGTCGGCGAGCTGCTGGCGGAGACCGGGGACGACCCGGTGGCGCGGATGGACGCGGTGATCCGCTACATCGCCGAACTGCAGTTCGGCGACGAGCCGTCCTGGCGCGGCCTGGTCCGCGCCAACCTCGACCGCTGGTTCTCCCAGGGTGGCGGCTCGGCGGAGTCACCGGTGCGCGGGGAGACGCGCATCCGCATGACGCGGCAGGTCCTCGAGCCGCTCGAAGGCGTGCTGCCGCCCGAGGTGCACCGCCGGCTGACGATGGCCCTGATGCTCGTCTACGGCGTCGAGTCGCTGATCGTCACCCGGGACGCGTGTCACCTGGACCCGGACGAGGCCACGGAGGTGATGCGCTGGGCCGCCCAGGCGCTGATCCGGGCGGCCGAGAGGGAGCGCGGGTAGCGCTAGGAGGCGTCGAGCAGCCGGGCCGTCGACTTCAGCACCGCGTCCCGCAGCGAGCCCACGTCCGGCACCGCCGCGCCGTTGGCCTGCAGTCCGATGTGGACCGAATCCCGGTACGTCGCGACCGCGATGCCCACCGCGTGGCGCGGGGCCAGCGGCACGAACGGGTAGACCTCCGCCAGCCGGGCGCCGTCGAGCGAGAGGCGGGCCGGGGGCACCGGGACCGTCGTGATCACCAGGTCGAACAGCATCGGCGCGGCGCGGCCCGCCGTGCGCGTGCCCAGGCGGTGCAGCAACGGCGGGACGCGGTCGGCGAGCAGCGGCAGCGCGCCGGCGCCGCGGCTCGGGCCCGCCGCCTTGTTGCGGGTCATCGACCGGCGGACCACCCGCAGCCGCTCGACCGGGTCGTCCTCGCCGACCGGCAGGTCGCACAGGTACCCCGAAAGCTTGTTGCCGCCCAGCTGCGCGCCGGCCCGGCCGCGCACACTCACCGGGATCAGCGCGCGCAGCGTGCGGCCGTCGGCCCGCTGCCCGCGGTTCACCAGCCACTCGCGCAGCGCCCCCGACAGCACCGCCAGGACGACGTCGTTGGTCGTCCCGCCGTGCGCGCGGCGTACCCGGCGCAGCTCGGCCAGCGGCAGTCGGACGAACCCGAGGCGCCGCTCGGCCGACGGCGGTGCCGACACCGGCGAGAGGGGCGGGCGCGCGGCCCGCACGAGCGACGACGCGATCCCGGCGGTCTCGTTCGCCTGGCCCCACACCGTGCCCAGCGCGTCCTTGACCGTGTCCAAAGTGGAGCGCGGGGCGGGGATGCGGGGGGTCGGCGCGGAGCTGGGTTCCGGCAGCTTGACGCCGTCGAGCAGCCCGGCCGCGACCGCGTACGCGCCGGCACCGTCGGTCAGCGCGTGGTGCAGTTTCAGCAGCAGCGCGAACTTCCCGTCCGGCAGGCCGGTGACCAGGGTGAGGTCCCACAGCGGCCGGCTCGTGTCGAGCGGCTCGGCGATCCAGCGCGACGCATATGCGGCGAGGGGGTCCGGCTCGTACAGGGAACTCAACACCACGTGGTGAATGTGGTCGGCCGCAACAAATTCCGGGTCGTCGCTCCAGCTGGCCGAGCCCGGCGGGAACAGTTCCGTGCGTGCCCGCTGGCGCAGCTTCGGCAGCCGGGCGGCCCGCTGCGCGAGCAACGCCGTCAACGCGGCCGGTTCGACCGGGCCGCGGGCGGTGAAGGTGACCACCGCTCCCATGTGCATCGGACTGGTTTCGCTTTCCAGGCAAAGAAAAGCGACGTCGAGTGCGCTGAGCGGCGAGCCTGTCATGGGCGACCTTTCCGGGTTCGCGGGGGGCGCACGGCCACGTGCGTCGGAAGGGAAGGAACCCACTGCACCAGCCCGACATGACGGCCGGGTGGTCGAAGTGTTTCCACGACGCTAACTACCCACCCCGTTCATCCATTCGAGATACCCCGGGCCGCGGTGCCCGGGCTCACAGATCAAGAACGGGATTCTTCTCCTGGCGCAGGCCGGGGTTCTTCCGCCCGGTCGACCGGCGTCCCCCAATCGGGGGTGAACGCGACCTGCTTGCCGACGCGGCGCACCGGCAGGCCGTTCACCTGCCGCCGGCCGAGTCCCGGCCAGATTTCCGCGGCGTCCTTCGCCGCGGAGCGGATCGCGCCGCCGTCGAGCGTCGTGCGGGTCTCCGGGATCTCCCGGTCCGTCCACTGCACGACCAGCTTCAGCGGGCCGGCCGAGGGGAGCGGCCAGAGGAACACGTCGTGCTCGACGGCGAACCGCGTGCCGCCGACCGGCTGGGCCCGCAGCACCGGGGCCTCCGGTTCGGACGCGGACGGCACCGAGATCGTCTCGGAGCTCGCCCGGCTGCCGTCGGCGTAGAGCACGCCGATCAGCAGCCCGTTGTAGTCGGGCTTGCGCCGGTGGTCGATCAGCCCCTCGGCGGGGTCGTCGACCAGGCTGTCGCGCGAGAACACCGTGATGCGCAGGGTCAGCGCCTCCGGCCACACCTCGATGGCCCGCAGGGCGACCACCGTGCGTTCGGAGCGGCCCAGCGGCTGCGCCCACGGCAGCACGGCCGGGACGATGTGCTCGCGCGGAGGGTCGGTCCAGTGCCGTCCGTTGAACGCGTAGAGCTCCTGTTCCGGGACGGGGAACAGGGGACGCTCGCGCGGACCGCCGGTGAAGAAGCTGCTCATCGGGCGGCCCGCGACACGCTGTCCGGCACCATGCGCCCACGGTAGGACAACCGCCCGGGAATTTCCGCCCCCGATCGGGCGTACGGCCCTTGCTTCCCGTGATCCGGGACACAAAGGCCGTACGCTCAGAGTGACGGTTCAGTCGCTCAGCTTCAGCTCGCCGTTCTTCCGCGCGGCTTCGTCGAGCTCCTTCTCGGCCGGCTTGCCCATGGCGTCCATGAGCTGCCGGGCCAGGCCGAGGCCGGTCCCGCCGAGCGAGAGGGCCTTGGCGAACATGTCGGACATGCCGTCGGCGCCGTTGAGCACGACCATGTGGTCGATGTTGCCGAACGCGCTCGCGCCGGCTTCGACGATCTCCGGCCAGCGCTCGGCCAGCTGCTGCGCGACGACGGCTTCCTGGTTCTCCGCCAGCGCCGCGGCGCGCGCCTTGATCGCGTCCGCCTCGGCGAGCCCCTTCGCCCGGGCCGACTCGGCTTCGGCGAGGCCACGCGCCTTCGCGGCTTCCGCCTCCGCCAGGCCGCGGGCCTTGGCCGCGGCGGCCTCGGCCTCACCGGTCGCCCGGGTCGCGCCCGCCATCGCCTCGGCGCGGGCCTTCGTGGCCTGGGCCTCGGCCTCGGCGGCCGTCTTCACCCGGGTCGCGTCCGCCGCGGCCCGCAGCTCGGTCTCCCGCGCTTCGGCCTGGGCCTTGGCGATGGAAGCGTCACGGGCGGCGTCGGCCGTCGTACGCGTGTCGTAGGCCTTCGCGTCGGCCGGCTTGCGGACCTGCGACTGCAGCCGCTGTTCGGCCAGCGCGGCCTCCAGCTCGGCGGCGCGCGTCTCCTGGACGACGACCTCCTGGCGCGCGGTCGCCTCGGCCAGCGGACCGGATTGGGACGCCTTCGCCCGCGCCTGGTCCACCTCGGCCTGGTAGCCGGCCTGCTGGATCTGGCTTTCGCGGACGGCGGCGGCCTTCTTCGCGGCGGAGACCTGCTCGACCTCGGCGGCCTCCTGGTCGCGCTGGGCCTCGGCGATCCGGGCCGACGCGGCGATCGCGGCGGCGTGCGGCTTGCCGAGGTTGTTGATGTAGCCGGACTCGTCGTCGATCTCCTGGATCTGCAGCGAGTCGACGATCAGCCCCAGCTTGATCATCTCGGTGGCCGAGGACTGGCGCACCTCGCCGGTGAGCGCGTCCCGGTTGTGGATCATCTCCTCGATGGTCAGCCCGCCCACGATCGAGCGCAGGTGCCCGCTGAAGAGCTCGTGGATCGTGTCGTTCATGCCCTTCTGCTGGTCGAGGAACCGGCGGGCGGCGTTGGCGATCGAAGCGAAGTCGTCCCCGACCTTGTAGATGACGACGGCCCGCACGGTGACCGGCAGCCCCTGCTTGGTCACGCAGGAGACCTGCAGGTTGACGCCGCGGGTGTCGAGCGACAGCCGCCGGGCGGTCTGGAACCCGGGGATGACGTTCACCCCGCGGCCGGTGATGATCTTGAAGCCCAGGCTGTCCGCGGTGTCCGCGCGGTCGACGCGGACCCCCAGCCCGGAGATGATCAGCGCTTCGTTCGGCTCGGCGACCTTGTACAGCAGCCGCAGGACCCCGAAGACCACGATCAGCACGACGATGAGCCCGCCCGCCGCGGACAGCAGGATTTCCACGAGACTCATGGCACCGACCCCCTCGCTTTTCTGTTGTAGGTGCGTTGGTGCCTCTACGACGCCGTCAGCGGGTCAGCGGTTGCCACCGCTCGACATAAACCGTCCGAGGGGGTTCGAAGTCGACCACGAGCACCTGGGTGCCGGAGGTGAAGCTCTCGTCCGGGTCGGCCGGGTAGGCGTAGAACGCCTCCGTGCCGCCCCGGACGTTCAGGAGCACCTCGCCGATGAGGCCGGGGCCGATCGTGCCCGTCACCCGGCCCCGGCTGCCGATCATCCCCCGAAGCCCTTCAGCTTGACCTTGGAGTTCTTCGCCACGAACGTGCCCGGCGCCGGGTCCTGCTGGAAGACGAAGTCGAACCCGCCGCCGTTGCCGCGTCCCCGGCCGCCGTCGCGGTCGGCCTTCAGGCCCGCCTGCTCCAGGATCTTCTGGGCGTCGTCGAACGAGCGGAACCGGACGTCCGGCACCTGCACGGCGTTGTTGACGAACACGCCGATCCGCTTGGCCTTGGCCGGCGAGTTCGCCGGCGGGTCGGTCCGGGTGACCGCGCCGGCCGGGACGTCCTGCTTGAACTCCTCGCCCGCCTGGAACGGCTCGAACCCGGCCTGCTGCAGCAGCTTGAACGCGTCGTCCTTGGACTGGCCGGTCACGTCCGGGACCGGCGGCAACGGGATCGGGCCCTTCGACACGATGATCGTGACCTGGCCGCCGATGGTCAGCTGGCTGCCTGCCGACGGCGTCGTGCGGATGACCGCACCCTGCGGGACGTCGGCGTCGAAGTCGTCGCTGCCGCGGACCGGGGTCAGCTGCGCCGCCTTGATCGCCTGCTCGGCGTCCGGGAGCGCGGTGCCCGGCCGGATGTCCGGCACCTGCGGGCGGCCCTTGGACAGCACCACCGAGACCGTCGCGTTGGGCGACAGCGTCGTGCCTTCGGCCGGGTCGGCGCGCAGCACGGTGTTCGACGGCGCCGTGTTGTCGAACTCCTGGCTGAACTGCGGGTTCAGCTTCACCGCCCGCAGCGCGTCACCGGCCGCGGCCTGGTTCAGCCCGACCAGCTTCGGCACCCGCGAGGTCTTGTCGCCGCCGGTGTCGGTGAGGATGAACGCGAACGCCCCGATCAGCCCGCCGAGCAGCAGCACCGCGGCCGCGATCACCAGGATCCGCTTGCGGTTGTCCCGCGGCGGCTTCTCCGGCTCGGGCCGGCTCCGCCGCCGCGGCGGCGCCGGGGCCACGGGCGGCACCTGCGCGGTCATCGGGGGAGCGCCGTGGCTCAGCGCGCGCGTCGCGTTCGGGCGGTGCACCGGCATCGTCTTCTCGGTGTCCGGCACCAGCGGGATCCGCGGCAGCGTGCGCTCGGTGTCGGCGAGGTCGCCCTGGCCGTGGGACACCGGGATCGGCACGGTCACCGGCAGCAGCCCCAGCTGGGCGCGCACCGCGGTCAGCTCGGTGAGGAACTCCCCGGCGTCGGCCGGCCGCAGCCGCGGGTCCCGCCGCGTCGCCCGGACGACCAGGTCGTCGAGCGCCGGCGGCAGGTCCGGGCGCAGCTCGCTCGGCCGCGGCACGTCGTCGTTCACGTGCCGGTAGGCCACCGAAATGGCCGTGTCCCCGATGTAGGGGACCCGGCCGGTCAGCATTTCGTAGAGCAGGATCCCGGCCGAGTAGACGTCGCCGCGCGAAGACGCCGCGCCGGTCTCGACCTGCTCGGGGGCGAGGTAGGCGACCGTGCCGAGGATGACGCTCGAACTGGTCGTGCCCGCGCTCGCCACGGCCCGCACCAGGCCGAAGTCGGCGACCTTCACCGCCCCGCCGGTGTGCTGCCCGACCCGGCCGATCAGCACGTTCTCCGGTTTCACGTCCCGGTGCACCAGCCCGGCCAGGTGCGCGGCGGCCAGCGCCGACAGCACGGGCTCGGCGACGCTCAGCGCCACCGCGACGTCCAGCGGGCCCTCGTCGTCCAGCAGGTCGCGCAGCGTCCCGCCGTCGACCAGCTCCATCACCAGGAACGCCAGCCCCGACTCCGCGCCGGTCGGCAGGTCGAAGCCCTGGTCGTGCACCGCCACGACGTGCGGGTGGTGCAGCTGCGCCGCGGACTGCGCCTCGCGGACGAACCGGTCCACGAACGACCGATCGTCGGCGAAGCGCGGATCCATGATCTTGATCGCGACCGGACGGTCCAGCCGGGTGTCCGTCCCCCGATAGACGGAAGACATTCCGCCGTGGGCGAGCAGCCGGTCCACCCGGTAGCGCCGCTCCAGGAGCGTGCCGACCAGGCTGGGTTGGGTGCGTGTCACGAGTATGGATCGTACGGAACCGTGCACGCCTCGTGGAGGAGACCTCGCGGGTCACCCGTGCGCACTAGCGGGTGCGGGGACGGAATGTGGCACAGTGTCACCTGTGAGTGGGATTCCTGTCGCCGAAGACATCCTCGACACCGCCATCGCGGTCCTCCCGTTGCAGGAGGTGGCGGACGTCCTCGGGACGTCGAGCAACAAGGTCCGGCAGATGCTGCGCGACGGGCAGCTGATCGCGGTGCGGCGCCGCGGCGAACTGTGCGTGCCCAGCGACTTCTTCGTCAAGGACGGCGTCGTCAAGGGTTTGACGGGCACGATCACCGTGCTCGCCGACTCCGGGTTCAGCCGGACCGAGATGCTGCGGTGGCTGTTCACCACGGACGACACGCTGCCCGGGAACACGCCGATCAACGCCCTGCGGACCAGCCACGGCACCGAGGTCAAGCGGCGTGCGCAGGCCATGGCGTTCTGACCTGCAGCTCTTTCGGGGGTCCGGGTGGCGGAGCCCCGGCCCGGGGCGAAGTCCCGGATGCCACTGCGCAGATACCTGACTGAGGCGGCGACCTGGACACCCGCCGCGGTGAGCAGGCACGCCGGGAGCGACCACGCCGCCATCGGGCCGGCCAGCGCTGCCCCCGCGGCCAGCCCGGTGATCTTCACGCTCGCCGCCGTGGTGAACACCTGCGCCCGCACGTGCTCCGGCGCCTCGCGGTGGCGGATCGCGAACACCGCCGTGAGCTGCGGACCTTCGGCGAATCCGGCCAGCACGGCCGCGACGACGAGCGGCGTGACGTCGTGCGCCGCGGCGGCGAGGACGCCGCTCGCCGCGAGGAGCAGCGTGCTCAGCCACACCGTCCGGTCCGGGGCCCACGGCAGCGGCTTCTTCGCGAAGACGGCGTTGGCCAGCAGTGACGCCACCGCCAGGACGGTCAGCAGCAGCGCGCCGTCCGCCGGGCCGCGCAGGTGCGCCGCACCCAGCAGCGGGTAACACACGGTGACCATCCCGATCCCCATGCAGGAGATGGTCGAGGCGACGGTCGCCCGCCGCAGCGGCGCGTTGCGGACCAGGACCCGGAAGCCGAGACGTCCCGGGCGGGCTGTGCGCGGCACCGACGTGCGGGAAGCCGTTCGCGCACACCGGCGGCGGCAGTCCTCGCCGCTACTGCTCGCCCCGGTGCGCGACGCGCGAACGCGTCGCTGCCCACCGCGCCCAAAAGCCGTGAAGGCCACCTTCAGAAACTTGTAGTTCCTCAAGGTGGCCTTCACGAACAACGAGCTCAGCCCTGGGTCTTGTCGCGCCAGGCGATCCAGGACTTCAGCGCGTCGAGGTCGTAGTCCGGGCCGCCCACGCCGACGGTGAACGTCGTGACGCCCAGCTCCAGGAGCTTCGGGCCCAGCTCGTCCGGCTCGCCCTGGACGCCGCACGAACGCTCGATCTCGGCCGGGTCGCGGCCGACGTCCGCGCAGTGCTGGTCGAGGATCTTGACCTTGCGGGCGACGACCTCCGGGTCGCCGAAGCCGTGCCAGATGTCGCCGTGCTTGGCGACCAGCTTCAGTGTCTTTTTTTCCCCACCGCCGCCGATCAGCACCGGGATCTTGCGGGTCGGCGCCGGGTTCAGCTTGCCCAGGCGCGACTCGATGCGGGGGAGCGACTCCGCGAGGTCGTCGAGCCGGCCGCCGGCGGTGCCGAACTCGTAGCCGTACTCGTCGTAGTCCTTCTCGAACCAGCCGGAGCCGATGCCGAGGATCAGCCGGCCGCCGGAGATGTGGTCCACCGTGCGGGCCATGTCGGCGAGCAGTTCGGGGTTGCGGTAGCTGTTGCAGGTGACGAGCGCGCCGATCTCCACCCGGGACGTCGACTCCGCCCACGCGCCGAGCATCGTCCAGCACTCGAAGTGCATGCCATCGGGCTCGCCGTACAGCGGGTAGAAGTGGTCCCAGTTGAAGACGATGTCGGCGCCGAGGTCTTCGGCGGCCGACGCGGTGCGCCGGATGGTGTCGTAGTCGGCGTGCTGCGGCTGGAGCTGCAGGCCGATCCGGATGCGTCGTTCGGTCATGAACGCAGCCTACGACCGCCGCGGAGCGTCTCGCGCGCCCAGACCGCGGCCAAGGGTGGTAGCGCGACTACCAGCCTCCGCGACTTCGGCACGACCGCCCGCCGCGTCAGGATGTCGTAGTCCAGGGCGACGATCTCGTCCAGAATGCCCTCGTACAGCGTCAATGCCGTCCGCACGCACGACCGCGATTCGGGACGCAGCAACGCCACCCCCGCCGCGGCCCGCCGGTACACCGCCCGCGTCCGCGCGACGAAGTACGCCAGTGCCGCCCGGATCCGCGGGTCGGGCCGCCTCGCCTCGAGCAACGCGCGCGAGACGCCGAAGGCCGCCAGCTCGTCGAGCGGCAGGTAGAGCCGTCCGCGGTCGAGGTCCTCGCCGACGTCACGCAGGAAGTTCGTCAGCTGGAACGCCTCGCCCAGCGCGATCGCGCCCGGCTCGGCGTCGGCGAGCGGCCCGACCGTGCCGAACACCGGCAGCATCTGCAGCCCGATCACCGCGGCCGAGCCCCCCGGCGGCCAACTCACCAACCGGAACGACCAATTCACCCGCGGGAACGGCCAACTCACCCACACCGCCGGCGAGTTGGCCGTTCCGGTGCGTGAATTGGCCGTTCCGGGCGGCGAGTTGGCCCTACTGACAACGTAGGTCGGCAATGACCGTTCGCCAGAACCCTAAGTACCACTCACGAGAGCCGCGGCAGACACGAAATCGGCCATCCGCGCGAATCCGTGCAGCGTGTGCCCGGGCCCGGGCCGGCAGCCGCGTCGAGTTCGTTCACCGGCCGGTGACCCTTTCCGCCGCCAGTCGTCCGGAGATGAGCACCGGCGGGATGCCGACGCCCGGGGTGGTGCCGCAGCCGGCCAGCACGACGTTGCCCGCCGCGCGGACCAGGTTCGCCGGCCGGAACGGGCCCGTCTGGGTGAACGTGTGCGCCAGGGAGAACGGCGTCCCGGCGGTGAGCCCGCGCGCCGCCCAGTCCGCCGGGGTGATCGTCTCGTCGACGGTGAACCCGCCGCCGAAGCCGGTCAGCCCGCGCGTCTCCAGCGTGCGAAGCAGCTCTTCGCGGTACGGCCCGCGGACGCGGTCCCAGTCGATCGGGCCGCGGCGCAGGTTCGGGGCGGGCGCGAGCACCGAGACGATCTCGCCGCCGCGCCCGGCCAGCCCCGGGTCGGTCGCCGTCGGCCTCGTGACCAGCAGCGACGGGTCGCTCATGAGCTTGCCCTCGCGGATGATCTCGGCGAACGTCCGCTCCCAGGCACCGCCGAAGAAGATCGTGTGGTGGCCGAGGTCCCACTTTTCGGTGGTCCGCCCGTGCAGGACCACGGCGGACGGCGAGTAGCGCAGCGGCACGGGTCGTTTCGGCCGTGCCCCGAGGAGCCGGTAGGCCGTGCCCAGCTCGGTGGCCAGCACGACGGCGTCGCAGGCGATCCGCTCGCCTGAGCGCGTCCGGACCGCGCGCACCCGCGAATGCACCCGCTCGAGCCACGCGGCTTCGGTGCCGAACCGCACGTCGGCGCCCGCTCGCGCGGCGGCCCCGGTCATCGCCCGGCCGATTTCGCCCATCCCGCCTTCGGGGTAGAAGACGCCGCCGACGGTGTCCATGTAGGCGATAACGCCGTACGCGCCGATCGCGCGAGCCGGGTCGAGACCGGCGTACAGCGCCTGGAAGGTGAAGAGCCGCCGGACGCGCTCGTCGAGCAGGTAACGGCCGACGCGCGGGCCGAGCCGCCCGAAGCCGCCCAGCGCGGCGAGCTTCGCCAGCTCGGGGCGGGCCAGGTCGAGCGGCGAATCGAAGTTCGCCGCCAGGAAGCGGTCCTTCTGCGCGGCGTACAGCTCGGTCAGCCAGCGCCGCAGCGCCCGGTAGCCCGCCGCCTCGCGGGCGCCGGCGAAGGCGCGGATTTCGGCCTCCATCGCGTCGCCGTCGGTGTGCAGGGAGAGGGAGCTGCCGTCGGCGAACCGCGCCCGGTACGCCGGGTCGAGCCGGGTCAGGCGCAGGTTCTTGGCCAGGGGCTCGCCGACCGCGGCGAACGCGTCTTCGAGCAGCTCCGGCATGGTGAGCACGCTCGCGCCGGTGTCCACGGCGTTGCCGTCGAAGTGCCGCTGCCCGGCCCGGCCGCCCGGGACGTCCGCCTGTTCCAGCAGCGTGACCTGCCGTCCCGCGCCGAGCAGGTGCAGGGTCGCCGAAAGCCCGGCCAGTCCCGCGCCGATGACGACGACGTGGTCGGCCGGCCGGTCGATCGTCCGCACGTCAGTACGTCCGCTGGGTGGCCTTGACGACCAGGCCGGTCAGCGCGGCGGGCGCCGGCTCGGCCAGGTGGGCGCGCTCCAGCGCGGCCATCGCCGCCGTCGTCAGCTCGTCGATCCGGCGCTCGACCGCGTCGACCGCGCCGACCTGCTGCAACGCCATCCGGACGGTCTCGACGCCCTCGTCGGACAGGTCCGCGTCGCCGATCGCGTCGGCGATCACCGTGGCCGCGGCCTGCTCACCCTTCTCCGCGGCGAGCTGCAGGCCGAGCGCGACGAGCAGCGTGCGCTTGCCCTCGCGCAGGTCGTCGCCGGCGGGCTTGCCGGTGACCGACGGGTCGCCGAAGACGCCGAGCAGGTCGTCGCGCAGCTGGAACGCCACGCCGACCTCGCCGCCGAACTCCAGCAGCGTGCCGATCAGTTCCGGGGAGGCGCCGCCGAGCGCGGCGCCCAGGTGCAGCGGCCGCTGCACGGTGTAGGCGGCGGTCTTGAGCCGGTCGATCTTGAGCGCGGCCTCGACGGAGGCGTCCCCGGTGGCCTGCGTGCGGACGTCGAGGTACTGCCCGGCGAGCACTTCGGTGCGCATCGCGCGCCAGGCCGGGCGGGCCGCGGCGAGCGTTTCGGCGGGCAGGGCTGCGTCGGCGAACATGTCGTCGGCCCAGGCCAGTGCCAGGTCGCCGACCAGGACCGCGGTGGCCAGGCCGAACGTCGTCGGGGAGCCGAGCCAGCCGCGGTCGGCGTGCAGCTTCGCGCCGGCGATGTGCACGGTCGGGTTGCCGCGGCGGGAGTCGGAGGAGTCGATGAGGTCGTCGTGGATCAGCGCGCACGCCTGGATCAGCTCCAGGCTGGACACCGCCTGCAGCACGCCCTCGGCGTCCGGGCCGGCCGGGTCGCCGCCCGCACCGCGCCAGCCCCACCAGGCGAAGGTCGGGCGCAAGCGTTTGCCGCCGCCCAGCACGAACCCGCGCAGCGCGTCGATCCCGGCGGCCACGGTGGGCTCGGTTTCGAGGATCGCGGTGCCCGCCCGCTCGAGGAATCCGGCCAGCGCGCGCTCGACGTGGGCGGGCAGGTCACGGTCGGCGGCGGGCGCGTTCATGCCCGTAATACTCGCCGAACGCACGGGGGTGGGGGCCGCCGGGGCACCCGGATGTGGTGAATCAGACTCCCGCGGTGGCGGTCCAGAACGGCCCGGTGAGGCCCGCTTCGGCGAAGTAGGCGACGGCGTCGTGCGGTTCGCGCCGCCGGTAGCCGCGCTCCAGTCGGCCCGCGTACCAGCCGCGCGCGAGCCGCCAGAGGGTGACCAGGTCGAGCACGGAACCCTTGGCCTGCCCGGTTTCCGTCAGCCAGGCGTCCACACAGGACTCGCAACAGAAGAGACGCTGGTTTCCGCACGTGTGCAGCACGTCGTCCCACATCCGCGCGGCGGGCACCAGGAAGTGCGCCACCTGGCTGCCTTCGGGCGGCACGTGCCGGTTCACGACCAGCGCGTGCGGCTGCCCGCACCCGGGGCAGCGGGTCGCCACGAGCACCTCCGGCTCGGTGTCGACCAGGTGCGGGATGGCGAAGGAGTCCCACGCGCAGCCGCCCCACCACAGCGTGTGCGCGCCCATCACGGAGAAGCCGAGCGACTTCGCGGCGAAGGGGTGGGCCAGGACGACGTGCTCCCACTCGTCGAGCACCAGGTGGTGAGCGCCGGCGAGCCGGTGCAGGGCCTGCTTGGCGACGGCCAGCGAGCCACCCGCGGCGTCGGCCAGCTCGGGCGCGCTCGGGGCGCGGCCGTGGCGGGCGAAGGCGCGGTACACCGCGAGGCGCACGTCCTCGTCCCAGCTGGCGTCGTCGGCCCTCATCGCTCACTCCTGTATCGAGTCTAGAGCCGGGACCCCTAACATTCGAGGTATGACGTCGGTGATCGAGCGGTTGCGCGGAGACGGGCCGAAGTTCTCCATCGAGTTCTTCCCACCCCGGGACACGGCGGACGAGGCCGTCCTCTGGAAGGCGATCCGGGAGCTCGAGCCGTTCGACCCGGCCTACATGTCGATCACCTACGGCGCCGGCGGCTCCAGCCGCGACGGCACGATCCGCAGCATCGCCCGCGTGGCGACCGAGACGACGCTGGTGCCGATGGCGCACCTGACCGCGGTCAACCACTCCGTCGCCGAGCTGCGCAACGTGATCGGCTGGTACGCCTCGGTCGGCGTCCGCAACATCCTCGCGCTGCGCGGCGACCCGCCGGGCGACGTCTACGGCGACTGGATCCCGCACCCGGAGGGCCTCCAGTACGCCGAAGAGCTGGTCCAGCTGGTGCGCGAGCTGGGCGATTTCTGCATCGGCGTGTCGGCGTACACCTACGGCCACCCGCGCTCGGCCGACCTGGAGTCGGACACGAAGTACCTGGTCCGCAAGCTGCGGGCGGGTGCGGACTTCGCGATCGCGCAGCTGTTCCACGACGCCGAGGACTTCCTGCGCCTGCGCGACCGGGTCGCCGCGACCGGCTGCGACGTGCCGGTGCTGCCCGGCGTGATGCCGCTGACGACCTGGCGGACGCTGCAGACGACGATCAAGCTGTCCGGCGCGCCGGCCCCCCGCAAGCTCCTGGACCGGCTCGAACCGCTGGCCGAGGACCCCAAGGCGTTCCGCGCGGCGGGCATCGACGTCACCACCGAGCTGTGCGAGAAACTGATCGCCGAGGGCGTGCCGAACCTGCACTTCTACACGTTCAACCGCTCGAAGGCGACGCGCGAGGTGATCGCCCGGCTCGGGCTCGTCCCGGCCCGTGCTTAAGTACGTACCGCCCGGTACGGCACGCCCGGTAGCGTGCGACGCATGGCTTCTACTGCTTCCGAAGGCGTGCACGAAATCTGTGACCGCTACGTCGACGACTACGCGGCCGCCGACCCGGTCGCGGCGACCGCACACGGCATCGCCGGGCACGACGACCGGCTGACCGACTACTCGGCGGACGGGTACGCCGAGCGCGCCGGGCTCGCCGCGCGGGCGCACGCCGCCGTCACCGCCGCCGAGCCGCGCGACGCCGCCGAGCGCGCCGCCAAGGCCGTGTTCTGCGAGCGCGTCGGCCTGGAGCTGGAGATCCACGAGGCCGGGCTGGACGTGGCGAGCCTGAACGTCATCTCCAGCCCGGTGCAGGAACTGCGGATGGCGTTCGACCTGATGCCGGTGGAGACCGAGCAGGACTGGGCGGTCGTCTCGGCCCGGATCGCCGAGGTCCCGCAGGCGCTGGCGAACATCCGCAGCGGCCTGCTCTCGGCGGCGGACGCCGGGCACGTGGCGGCGCTGCGGCAGGTTGCGAAGGTGGCGGAGCAGTGCGAGACGTGGGCGGGCCTGAAGGAGGAGACGGGTTTCTTCACCGAACTCGCCGGCGGCGCGTCTTCGCAGGCTTCGGCGGTGCAGGCCGACCTCGGGCACCGCGTGCGGGCCGCGGAGGAGGCGTTCGCGGAGTTCGCCGGCTTCCTGCGGGCCGAGCTGGCGCCGAAGGCCCCGGTCAAGGACGCCGTCGGCGAGGACGTCTACCGCCTGTGGTCCCGTTACTTCGTCGGCGCGGCGCTGGACCTGCGCGAGGCGTACGAGTGGGGCTGGGCGGAGTTCGCCCGCATCGAGGCCGAGATGCGCGCGGTGGCGAACCGCATCAAGCCGGGCGCTTCGCCTGCCGAGGCGGCGGCCGTGTTGGACGCGGACCCGCGCTACCGCGTCCAGGGGCGTGCGGAGTTCGAGGCGTGGATGCAGCGCCTGTCCGACGACGCTCTGGAGTCGCTGCGCGGCAAGCACTTCGAGATTTCCGACCGGGTGATGGCCCTGGAGTGCAAGATCGCCCCACCGGGCGGCGGAGTGGGCGCGTACTACACGGGCCCGAGCGAGGACTTCGCCCGACCGGGCCGCATGTGGTGGTCCCTGCCCGCCGGCCGCGACGAGTTCGTCACCTGGCGCGAGACGAGCACGGTCTACCACGAGGGAGCGCCGGGCCACCACCTCCAGATCGCGACGGCGGTGGACCAGTCGGACGGGCTGAACAAGTACCAGCGGCTGCTGGCGTTCACGTCGGGCCACGCGGAGGGCTGGGCCCTGTACGCGGAGCGCCTGATGGAGGACCTGGGCTACCTGTCGGACGACGGCGACCTGCTGGGGATGCTGTCGGAGCAGCTGTTCCGCGCGGCCCGCGTGGTGGTGGACCTGGGCATGCACCTGGAGCTGGCGATCCCGGCCGGAACGGGCTTTCACGAGGGCTCGCGGTGGACGCCGGAGCTGGGCCTGGAGTTCATGCTCACCCGCACGATCACGGACCAGGCCCACATCCGCGACGAGGTCGATCGCTACCTGGGCTGGCCGGGCCAGGCGCCGGCGTACAAGATCGGCGAGCGCCTGTGGCTGGCGGCCCGGTCGGAAGCCCGGACCCGCGCCGGGGCGTCGTGGGACATCAAGCGGTTCCACGTCGAGGCGCTGAAGATGGGCGGGATGGGGCTGGACACGCTGCGGGAGCAGCTGTCCCACCTGGACTGAGGGTTCGGGGGGTGGGGCCACCGGAAAACCGGTGGCCCCGCTTCGCGCGTTCCGGTTAGGTTCCGTTCGTGCGCCGGATTCTCTTCGTCACCCCACCGCCTCGCGGCTGAGCGGGGTGGTCCCTCGCCGCGTGGCCGTCCCGGCCCGCGGCTGACTTGTGGTGCGCACCGCCCCGCGTTCGTCGAACTCCCTTTTCTTTCGACGCAGACGCAGGAGCGTTCATGTCCCTCGCCCTACCCACGCGCGCCCGCTCGTCGGCCGCGCTCGTTCTCGCCGGTGTCCTCTGGGGCACCGGCGGCCTCGCCGGCTCGCTGCTCGCCCGGCGAACCGGCCTCCACCCGCTCGCCGTCGCCGACTACCGGCTGCTCGTCGGCGGTGGGGTCGCCACCTTCTTCGTCCTCCTGACCGGCGGCACCCTTCCGCGCACCGCGGACGCCGCCCGGCGCATCCTCGCCGTCGGCGGTCTCTTCGCGCTCTTCCAGGCGAGCTACTTCGCCGCCGTCGCGCTCAGCTCGGTCAGCGTCGCCACCATGACCACGATCGGCGCCGCGCCCGTCATCGTCACCCTCGCGTCGGTGCGGAAACTCCGTCGCTGGACGCTGGTCTCCGTGGCGGGCACCCTCGCCGGCCTGGTGCTGCTCCAGTGGTCACCGAGCGAAGCGTTCTCGTTCGGCGGCCTCGGCTTCGCGCTGCTCGCGGCGGCCGGCTTCGCGACCCTCACCCTGGTCACGGCGAAGCCGGTCGAAGGACTGGACCCGCTGTCGACGACGGCGTTCGGCTGCCTCACCGGCGGCCTGCTGCTCCTCCCGGTCGCGAGCTGGTCCGGCATGGCGATCCCGCTGCATGCGGATGTGCTCGCGATCGTCTGCTACCTCGGCGCGGTTCCGACAGCGCTTGCGTACGCCGCGTACCTGCGTGGCCTGGCCGACGCGCACCCCGTGCTCGGCTCGCTGTCGGCGGTCCTGGAGCCGCTGACGGCCGCGGTGCTGTCCGCCGCCCTGCTCGGTGAACGGCTGGGCCTCACGGCCTGGTGCGGCGCCGCCGTGCTGGTCGCGGCGCTGGCCGTCGGCTACTGGCGACCCGAGCCGCGCTGAGGACCGCTGCCCCTCGGCTCAGCGCGGGTCGAGGGGCAGCGCCCGCCCCAGGATCGCGAACGGCCGCGGGTCGCCGGCGAAGTGGTAGTCGCGCAGGACGTCGACGAAACCGGTGCGGCGGTAGAGCTTCCACGCCCGGCTCGTGCCCTCGGGTGTGGACAGCAGCACGTTCGCGCTCGGGACGCCTTCGAGGAGGCTGCGCAGCAGGTCCTCGCCGATCTGGTGGCCCTGGTTCTCCGGCCGGACGTGGATCTCGGTCAGCTCGAAGTAGTCCGACAGCCAGCGGTCGGCCTCGGCGGCGCCGGCCCGGCGGCTCAGGCCGTGGCGCACCTGCTCGTGCCACCACTGCCCGGCCCGGCCGCGGTAGCCGTAGGCCACGCCGAGCAGGACGTCGTCGGCGTCGAGCGCGGCCATGCAGCGCCAGCCCTCGCGCAGCGCGTGGGTGAGCCACATCGGCGCCCGCTGCTCCGCGGTGCCCGCCGGGTACCGCATCGCCCGGACGTAGATGTCGAGCGCTTCGGGCAGGCGGGCGCGGAACTCGTCCGACGAGAGCTGGACGTACCGGGAGCAGCCGGCGGGCATCGCGGTCACGGCTGTCCATCTTCCTCCGCGCCGGAGAGCGCGCCCGGGGTGCCCCCGGTCAACGCCACCAGCCCGGCGAAGGTCGTCGGGAACACGGCCTTCGGGTGCCCGGCGGCGGCCCACACGACGTCGTGGTCCCGCAGCGCGGTGTCGACCAGGGTGGGCAGCGGCTCGGGGTGCCCGACGGGGGCGACGCCGCCGATCGGCTGCCCGGTGTGCGCCCGCACGAAGCCAGCATCGGCCTTGCCGATTTCGCCGCCGGTTTCGCCGCCGGCCAGCCGGGCGAGCGTGCCCGGATCGGCGCGGTGAGCGCCCGAGGTCAGCGCGAGGAGCGCTTTTTTGTCGGACCCCAGGCGGAAGATGAGGCTGTTGGCGATGGCCCCGACGGGCACGCCGAGTGCCTCGGCCGCCTGAGCGGCGGTCCGGACCTCGGCGGGCAGGACACGGATGCCCTCGGCGGCGGCGTGCTGCCCGGCTTCGGCCAGCGCGGCCGCCACCTTGGCGACGGCGGGGTGCTCCAGCGAACTCATGAACCTATGAGATCACGCCACCGACCTGGTGTCCCGCACCACGTCCGGGGATCGGTCCCCGGGGTTGAGCGCACACCCGGTCGGGGGTTACCCTGGAAATTGTTCGAACAGGCGTTCGACATTCGGTGAGTGTGCACCGCTCAGGTGCCGGCTCACCCGCGCAGGAGGAGGGTCGCCATGTCCGTCAAGGTCGTGTCCCCCACGGATCCCGGGCAGCCGGAGCTGCCCATGTCGCTGCGCCCGCAGCCGGCCCCGGCCCCGGCCGCCCCCCAGCGCGGGCGGTCCCGCCAGTGCTTGACGCCCGGAGCGGACCCCCGGCAGCGCCCCTCGGCCGCGGCGGTGGACTCCCGGCAGCCGCAGCTGCCGATCTCCCTGTGCCCTTCGGCTTCGGCTTCGGCGGAATCCGGGTCGGCCGAGTTGCTGCCGTCGTCGTCGGTTGCTGCGGAGGCGGGGCAGTCCGAGCTGCCGCTTTCCGTCCCGGCGATCCCGGAGCAGGCCCGGCCGGTGAGTGCCGGGCGCCCCGAGCTGCCCACGGGTGCGGGTTCCGAGCAGCTCGAGCTACCGGCTGCGCAGTCTCACCAGCCGACAGCACCGTCTCCCACCACCCGACCGGCGGCTGCGGGCTCGGGTCGGTCTGGGGCGGGCGTTGCTGTGGGGTCGCGGGAGGGTCAGTCCGCGGGTGCCGACCTTGGCAGGCCTGAGCCGGCCACTCCGGCGGACTCGGCGCACGCCCGGCCGCTGGCTGCGGGCTCGGGTCGGTCTGGGGCGGCTGTTGCTGTGGGGGCGAGGGAGGCTCAGTCCGCGGGTGCCGGCTCCGGTCGGCTTGAGCCGGCCACTCCGGCGGACTCGGCGCAGACCCGGCCGATGGCTGCCCGGCCGTCAGTCGGTGCCGGCTCCCGGCCGTCCGGCCCGCCGCTGCCCGAGGTCTCGGCGAGCACCGACGCGCCGCCCGGGCTGCCCGCATCGCTCCGCCCGCCCGGCGCCGACTCCGACCAGTCGCAGCTCCCCATGTCCCTGCGTCCTCCCGCTTCGCCGGCCGCCGCCGGGTTGCTGGCCCAGGCCCGGCGCGGGCTCGCCGAGGCCGCGCAGGAGACCCGGCCCGCCGAACGCTTCATCGGCGCCTACCTCGCCGCCCTGCGGGGCGCCGCCGCCGTGCTCGCCGCCCGGGGACGGCCGCACCGGGGGCGGGCTCGGCCCGCCAGCACCTGGGTGCTGCTCGACTCCGTCGCTCCTGAGCTGCAGGAGTGGTCCGCCTTCTTCGCCAGCAACTCGGCCACCCGCGCCGCCGCGCAGGCCGGGATCACCGGGAAGGTCACCGCCGAGTCCGCCGCCGGGCTGGTGGGGGCCGCCACGCCGTTCCTCGAGCTCGTCCGCCGTCTTGTGCACGGCCTGCCGATCACCGGGGAAGCCCATGTCGCGTGAGCACGGCCCGGTCGACCAGGGGCGGTTGCTCACGGCGTTGGGAATCGAAGGCAGGCTGCTGGCCGAAGCGGTGCACGCGGCGCCGACCGAAGCGCCGGTGCCCGCCTGCCCCGGCTGGTCGCTCGGCGAGGTCGCCCGGCACGTCGGGAGCCTCTACCGGATGATCCGGCGCCGGCTGACCGACGGCCGGAGCCCCGACGACTGGCCGCGCGATCCCGAGCCGGGCCAGAGCCTGCAGGAGTTCCTGGAGGCAGGCCTCACCGAACTGCTCGACGAGCTCGCCGCGCACGACCCGGAGGACCGCGCCGACACCTGGTGGCCGGCGGACCGGACCTACGGGTTCTGGCGCCGCCGGATGCTGCACGAGACGGTCGTCCACCGGGTGGACGTCGAGCAGGCGGCGGGCGCCGAGCCGCGCGGCGTGCCCGAAGACGTCGCGATCGACGGCATCGATGAGGTGCTCACCCTGTGGTTCGGGCAGAAGCTCCCGATGCTCGGCCTGACCGGCACGAAGGCGGGCTCGGTCGGCGTCCGCGCCGGCGCGCACAGCTGGATCGCCCGGGCCGGACCCGCCACCACGGAGGCCTGGCGCTGCTCGGCCGAAGAGGCCGAGGCCGCGGACGACGTCGTCACGGCCAAGCCCGCGCAGATCTACCTGTGGCTCTGGGGCCGCGCGTCCCTGACCTCGGTGACCGTGCGCGGCGTGCACGACCAGGCGGCCCAGCTCTGGGCCCTGCTGCGGCTCGCGACCCGATGACCCGGCCGGTGGGGAAGCCGAACCGGAATTGTCGGAGGTGGCGGTTAGCCTGCGGCGCATGACCACGCGCCTGGTGAACCTGGTGATCGACGCGGCGCGGCCGGAAGCTCTGGCGGGCTTCTGGGCCGCGCTGCTCGGCTGGCACGTCGCCGTCGAGGAGTCCGGCGAGATCGACGTCCGCGCTCCGGAAAGCGACGGCTGGGACCTGGACCTCGTCTTCGTGCCGGTCCCCGAACCCAAGGAGGTCAAGAACCGCATCCACCTGGATCTGGCGAGCACGACACCGGCCCACCAGGCCGAGCTGGTGGCGCGCGCCCTGGAGCTGGGCGGCCGCCGAGTCGACCTCGGGCAGGGCGACGTGCCCTGGGTGGTGCTCGCGGATCCGGAAGGCAACGAGTTCTGCGTCCTCGAACCCCGCGAGCGGTACGCGGACACCGGCGCGGTGGCGTCGATCCTCGTGGATGCGCACGACCCGGAGCACTTGGCAGGCTTCTGGGCGCGGATCACCGGCCGGCCGATCCAGGCCCGCGAAGGCGACGCCTTGGTGGGGCTGCGCGCGCCGTCCGGCCGGGGGCCGTGGCTCGAGTTCCTGCGCAACGACGACGTCAAGCGGGTCAAGAACCGCGTGCACCTGGACGTCGCGCCCCCGGCGGAGGCCGATCACGCCGCGGCGGTGACGGAGGTCGTCGCGGCCGGTGCGGCGCCGGCGGACCTGGGCGGTCCGGCGCTGCCGTGGCGGGTGCTGACCGATCCGGAGGGCAACGAGTTCTGCGTGCTCACCCCGCGCTGACCTGCCTGCGCGTCGATTTCCCCGGGTGCCTCCGGGGCACGCGCGTTCCGGTCGCGCCGGTGGCCGAGCCGGGGTCCTGGCCGAGTGTTTCGGCGGCGTTGCCAAGGCGCGTCGAACGCTGACCTGCGCGAAACACCGGCGTCCTGGGGAGGCAACAACCCCGGGGGACCGTGGGGGCATGGAGACCTCCAGAGCGTTGCCCCAGCCGGGCCGGACGGCCGCCGTCGAGGAGCCGGCGGCGCCGTCGGCGTGGCGGGTGCGGATCCGGATGCACGACCACCCGGGCACCCTCGCCCGCATCGCCATCCGGCTCGCCGACCTCGAGTGCAACATCCTCGGCCTGTCCGTGCTGCCGGTGCCCGGCGGAGTGCTCGACGAGATCGTGCTGCGCCCGGCGACCGGCCTGCCCCGGCGGCACCTGGTCGACGCCATCCGCGCCGAGGGCTGCGAGTGCACGGCGATCATCGACGCGGACGTCCACGAGCTCGTCGACCCGTCGGCGTCGACGCTGCTCGCGGCCCGCCGCGCGATCGACGACCCGGCCCGCCTTGCCGAAGTGCTGAAGGACGTGCTGGCCGCGGACGTCGTCACGCTCGTCCCCGCCGCCGAGGCGAACCCGGCGCGCACGGAGAGCGGGCACCGGGCGGTCTTCGCGCTGGCCGACGGCGGCACGCTGGTGGCGCGCCGCCAGTGGGCGCCGTTCGTGCAACTGGAGTTGACGCGCGCCGAGGCCCTGGTGACGCTGCTCGCGGCGGCCGCCCGGAACGCGGCGGGCCCGGTGGTCCTCGACCGCCCGGACGGCGCGGCGATCGTCCTGCGCAAGGGTGTCCCCGGCGACGCCGACGCGGTGGCCGAACTGCACCGCCGCTGCTCGATGGCGACGCTGTTCCGCCGCTACCACACGGGCGTGCGGACGGTCCCGCGCCGCCGCCTCCACCGGCTGCTGGTGCCTCCGCGCGGCACGAGCGTGCTCGCCGTCTTCGGCCGCGAGGTGATCGGCCTGGCCCAGCTCATCCCGATGCTCACGGGCGGCGCCGAGATCTCCCTCCTGGTGGAGGACGATTGGCAGCGGCAGGGAATCGGCACGGCCCTCCTGGCGCGGCTCGCGGTACTGGCGGAGGCCCAGGGCATCACGGAGCTGTCCGCGGACTGCCTGGCCGGCGACGACATCCTGCCCCGAACGGCGGCCCGAGCCGGCCTGCGCACGGAACGGTGCATCGAGGACGGCGCCCGGTTGAGGCTGTTCCTGCCGGCGTGAGCTTCAGCGCTTCCAGAACCAGTCTTTGTCGCGCGCTTCACGCAGGGCGGACTTCTTGCGCTCGGCGGTGAGCCGGTCGAGGTAGAGAATGCCGTCGAGGTGGTCGGTCTCGTGCTGCAGGCATTGAGCCAGCACCTCTTCGCCTTCGACCTCGATCGGCTCGTTGTGGACGTCGACACCGCGAACCTTGGCGTGCTTGGCGCGCCGGGTGGGGAACCACAGTTCCGGCACCGACAGGCAGCCCTCGTGGATCTCGTGCGTCTCTTCGGACAGTTCGACGATCTCGGGATTGACGACATACCCGGTCAGCCCGGCGACGTCATAGCTGAAAACGCGAAGCCCCACCCCGATCTGCGGCGCGGCCAGCCCGGCCCGCCCGGCGGGTTTGACGGAGTCGACCAGGTCCCGCACGAGCGCCTCGAGCTTCTCGTCGAACACGGTGACCGGATCGCAGACGGACTTGAGGATCGGGTCCCCGAAATAGCGCAGTTCGCGCATCGCCATGAGCAGAACATCCTTCGTGCGTGTCGGACTGGCAGCTTAGGCCAGCCGGAAAAGCGGCCGCGCGGGAATCGCCCACCCGCCCTGCCCGGGGACGGCCCGGCTCGGCCCGGCTCGGCCCGGCTCGGCCCGGCCTGGCTCGGCCCGGTTCGGCCCGGCCTGGCTCGGCCCGGTTCGGCCCGGCCTGGCTCGGCCCGGTTCGGCCCGGCCCGGTTCGGCCTGGCCCGGTTCGGCCTAGCCTGGCTCGGTTCGGCCCGGCTTGGTTTGGCCGGCCTGGACTCAGGCTCGCAGCCGCAGGCCGGAGGGGGTGGCTCGGAAGCCTGCCTCCTGCAGCACCTCCGCCAGTTCCGAGGTCAGTGCTTGCTCGCCGTCCGCGCGTTGGACCGACAACTGGCCCAGCCAGCCCTCGCGGACCGCTGCCGACAGGGCGTGCGCCGCCTCCGACAACGGCCGGCGCTCCTCGGTGAAACTCAGCAGGGATCGGCCTCCTCGTTCCACGTACAGGGCCGGGACCCCGTCGACCAGGACTGCCAGCGCGCCCGCCTTGCGGGCGGGGCGATGCTTCGTATCGCCCGTTGCCGCCGGCCACGGCAGGGCCGCGCCGTACGGCTGGGCCGGGTCCGCCGCGGCCAGGACCACCGGGCGGCCCGGTGCCGGGCGGCCCGGGCCCGACAGGGCGCGCAGGCGGTCGACCGCGCCCTTGGCCGCGAACTGGGCCGCGCCGAGGCCCTCCACCACGTAACCGCGGATCACCTGGCCCGTGTCCTCCATGCCGCGGAGCACCTTGTAGATCCCGGAAAACCCGCCCGTGACGCGTTCGGTGTCCAGCGCGCCGCGGGTCAGGACGCCGTGGCGTTCCAGGAACGCCTCCGTCCGCGCGTGGGCGCGGCGGGTCGCGTCGGTTTCCCGTGGCGGGGTCAGGGCCCAGCGGCCCGCGACCGTCGGCGGCCCGGACCGCGATGGCATCTGTGGCCGCCCCGCCCGCAGCCGCGCGTACCGGCCGCGGGGTGCCTGGCGGCGGGGCTTGTGTGCGCCGTGCCCGGCGACCTGCGCCCGCAGCGGGCCCAGCGTGTCGCCGGTGACCAGCCCCGCCCAGACCAGGTCCCACAGTGCCGCCACCACTTCGGCGTCGTTCGGGGCCTTGTCCAGCAGCACTGTCGCGCGGTCCACCAGCTGGCGGAAGAACAGCGCGCCACCCTCCAAAGTGGACACGATCGCGTCGTGCAGCGGGCCGGTGGGGATGTCCTCGACGACTTCGGGCAACAGGAGGTCGGCGACGTCGGTCGGGGCGAGGGCGATCCAGCCGTCGCCGCCGGAGAGTGCGCCGCAGCCCGCCCAGGTGACTTCGCCCGCCGTTGTCAGCTCGTCCAGCAGGGCGGGGGAGTAGCCCGGCAGCCGTCCGGGCAGGATCAGCGACTCCACCGCGCTCGCCGGCAACGGCGCCCCGGCGAGCTGCTCGACCACCGACAGCACGTCGTCCGCCGTCGGGGCCGCCCGGACGCGGCCGCCGAACCCGTGCCACGCGGGCAGGAACCGGCCCAGCGCCGCCGGTTCGACCGGTTCGACTTCGGCGCGCAGCTTCGCCAGCGACGCCCGCCGCAGCCGCCGCAGCACGGCTGAATCGCAGTACTCGACCCCGACGCCGTGGGTTTCCGGATGACCGACCGGGCTCAGTTCGCCGCGCACCAGGCGGCCTTCCCCGGTCATCCGGTCCAGCACCCCGGTGACGACCGCCGTGCCGAGCCCGAACCGCGCGGCCGCGTCCGCCGCCGCGAACGGGCCCCGGCCTCGGGCGTAGCGCGACAGCAGGTCCCCGAGCGGGTCCGCCACCGGTTCGGTGAACGCCTCGGGCACGCCCACCGGCAGCGCGGTGCCCAGCGCGTCACGCACCCGGCCGGCGTCCTCGATCGCCAGGAACCGTTCCTCGCCGCCGATCCGCACCCGGATCGCCCGCCGCGCCGCCTCCAGCTCGGTGAGCCACTCCGCCTGGATCCCGCGCTCCGCGGCCTCCTCGACGGTCAGGTCGCCGAGGAACCGCAGCAGGTCGGCGGCGTCCTCGGCCGAGCGCGCGTGCCTGTCCGGGTCGAGCCGTTGCAGCGACCGCTCGACTTCGACGACGGCTTCGGGATCCAGCAGCTCCCGGATCGCCTCGGTGCCCAGGAGCTCGGCCAGCAGCGCCGAATCCAGCGACAGTGCCGCCGCCCGCCGCTCGGCCAGCGGCGCGTCCGTCTCGTACAGGAACATCCCGACGTAGCCGAAGAGCAGGCTGCGCGCGAACGGCGACGCGGCCGGTGTTTCGACCTCGACCAGCCGGACCTTGCGGGCCCGGACGTCGGCCATCAGCTCGCGCAGGCCGCTGACGTCGTAGACGTCCTGCAGGACCTCTCGCATCGCCTCGAGCACGACCGGGAACCGCTCGTACTTCGCCGCGACCGACAGCAGCTGCGAGGCGCGTTGCCGTTGCTGCCAGAGCGGAGTGCGGCGCCGCGGGTCACGCCGGGGGAGCAGCAACGACCGGGCCGCGCACTCCCGGAACCGTGCCGCGAACACGGCCGAGCCGCCGACTTCGGCGACGATCAGCTGCTCGACTTCCTCGGGGTCGAGCAGCACGTCGTCCGCGCCGATGGTGACCTCGCCGCCGTCGGCGTCCAGCGCGTCCGGCAGCCGCAGGACGATGCCGTCGTCGGAATGCGCCACCTGCGCGTCCACCCCGCGGTTTTCCCGCAGCCGCGCGGCGATCGCGAGGGCCCACGGCGCGTTCACCTGCGCGCCGAACGGCGAGTGCACGACGATCCGCCAGTCGCCGAGCTCGTCGCGATAGCGCTCCAGCAGGATCGTCCGGTCGTTCGGGACGTGCCGGGTGGCGGCCTTCTGCTCGGCGAGGTAGGCGAGCAGGTTGTCGCACGCGCGCTCGTCCAGCCCCGCCGCCTCGGCCCGCGCACGCGCCTTTTCGTCGTCCGAAGTGGACAGTTCGCGGACGAACTTCCCCAGCGCCCGGCCGAGTTCGAGTGGACGGCCCGGCGCGTCCCCCTTCCAGAAGGGCATCCGCGCCGGTTCGCCCGGCGCCGGCACCACGATGACGCGGTCGTGGGTGATGTCGGTGATCCGCCACGACGACGTGCCCAGCAGGATGGTGTCGCCGACGCGCGACTCGTACACCATTTCCTCGTCGAACTCGCCGACGCGCGAGCCGGGCTTGCCGTCCGCGCCCGGCGTCATGACGGTGAACAGGCCGCGGTCCGGGATGGTGCCGCCCGAGGTGACGGCCAGCCGCTGCGCGCCCGGCCGCCCGCGCAGCTCGCCGCTGATGCGGTCCCAGGTGATCCGGGCCCGCAGCTCGCCGAACTCCTCGCTGGGGTAGCGGCCGGCGAGCATGTCGAGCACCGCGTGCAGGGCGTCGTCCGGCAGCGCGGCGAACGGGGCCGCCCGCCGGACCAGCGACGCCAGGTCCGGCACCGTCCACGGCTCCAACGCCACCATGGCGACGATGTGCTGCGCCAGGACGTCCAGGGGGTTGCGCGGGTAGTGGACCGCCTCGATCGCGCCGGTGGCCATCCGCTCCGCGACGACCGCGCAGGAGACGAGGTCACCGCGGAACTTCGGGAACATCACGCCGGAGGACACCGCGCCGACCTGGTGCCCCGCCCGGCCGACGCGCTGCAGCCCGGACGCCACCGTCGGCGGCGCCTCGATCTGTACCACCAGGTCGACCGCGCCCATGTCGATGCCCAGTTCCAGCGACGACGTCGCCACCACGCACGGCAGCTGCCCGGACTTCAGCGACTCTTCGACGTGCGTGCGCTGCTCCCGCGACATCGACCCGTGGTGGGCCCGGGCGATCACCGGTGGCGCGCCGGTGCTCACGCCGGACTGCCCGACGGCCTCCGCGGGGAACGCGTCGGCCGGGGTGAGCTCGGTCTGCTCGGCAGCCAGTTCGTTGAGCCGGGCGGTCATCCGCTCGGTGAGCCGCCGGGAGTTGGCGAACACGATGGTCGACCGGTGGGCCTGGATCAGGCTCAGCACCCGCTCCTCGACCGCGGGCCAGATCGACGGCCGCTGCACGGGGTTGCCGGCCATCTCTTCAAGGGTGCCCAGGCCGCCCGGCGCGATGTCCCCGGGCGGGAACGCCTCGGTCAGTGACTCCAGTGACTCCAGTGACGCCAATGACTCGAGCGCGTCGAGCGGACTCGGCGCCGGGCCGCTGCGGGGAGCGTCGAGGTTGCTCATGTCCTCGACCGGGACCTCGACGCGGACCTCGATGGTCTTCGCCAGCTTCGGCTGGACCACGCGCACCGGACGGCCGCCGGCGAGGAACGCGCTCACCTCGTCGACCGGGCGGACCGTCGCCGACAGGCCGATCCGCTGCGCCGGCTTCGGCAGCAGGGCGTCCAGCCGCTCCAGCGAGAGCGCGAGGTGCGCGCCGCGCTTGCCACCGGCGACCGCGTGCACCTCGTCGACGATCACTGTCTCCACACCGCGCAGCGATTCCCGCGCCGACGAGGTGAGGATGAGGAACAGCGACTCCGGCGTGGTCACCAGCACGTCCGGCGGGGTCTTGCCGAACGTGCGGCGCTCGGCCGCGGTGGTGTCGCCGGTGCGCATGCCCACTTCGATTCCGGGCACCGGCAGCCCGAGCCGGCGGCTGGCCTGCGAGATGCCGGCGAGCGGGGCCCGCAGGTTCCGTTGGACGTCGACCGCCAGGGCCTTCAGCGGCGAGACGTAGAGGACCCGGCAGCGTTTGGTCGCTTCCGCCGGCGGCGGCTCCACCGAGAGCCGGTCGAGCGCCCAGAGGAACGCGGACAGCGTCTTGCCGGACCCGGTCGGCGCGACGACGAGGGCGTGCTCACCCGCGTGCGCGGCCCGCCAGGCCCCTTCCTGCGCCGCGGTGGGCGCGGCGAAGGCCCCCGCGAACCAGTCCCGGGTCGCGGGGGAGAAAAGGTCGAGCACGTCAGTTGCCACGTTGTCCATGATGCGCGGCACCACCGACAATTTCGGATGGGTTCGCCAGGATCACGCTCTCGGCGAACTGCGGGAACACGACGTCGACCCGGGGTTCGTCGGTGATCAGCCGGTAGTCGCGGTCGAGCGGCGTCCAGTAGGAAAAAGGGGCCTGGTCCAGCTTGGAGTGGTCGGCCAGCACGTACGCTTCGCCGCCCGCGTGGAGCATCGCGTGCTTGACCACCGACTGCTCCAGTGACGGACAGCACAGCCCGCGTCCGGCCACTATGCCGTCCGCCCCCAGGAACACCCGGTCGGGTGAAATGTGCCGCAGTTGTGCCAGCACGCTCTCGCCGAGGATCGCTTCGGTGGGGTGCCGCAGCCGGCCGCCGAGGACGATGAGGTCGATCCCGGAGAAGCCCGCGAGCTCGCGGATCGCGGTGACGCCGTTGGTCACCACGGTCAGCCCCTCGCGGTGGGCGAGGTGGCGGGCGAGCCTGCCGGTGGTCGTGCCCGCGTCGAGCAGCACCACCTCGCCGTCCTGGACGAGCGCGGCGGCCTCCCGGGCGATGGCGTCCTTGGCCGCCGCGTGCTCCCGGTCCTTCTCGCGGGGGCTGCGTTCGGTGTCGAGCGCGCCGCCGTAGGTGCGGACGACGTGCCCGGCACCGGCGAGCGAGGCGAGGTCGCGGCGGATCGTCGATTCGGAGACGCCGAACTCTTCGGCCAGCTCCGCGATGCCGCCGGAGCCGTCACGGACGGCCTCCAGCAGCATCGCGCGCCGGTCACGGGTGCCTGGTCGCGGCTGGGACATGCGCCGACTCTTCCACAACCGCGGGTTTCAGCCCGAAGAACGCCAGGCCGGCGGCCACGGCGAGGAACGCGGCCAGCGCGACGAACCCGGTGGTCGCGGTGCCGGTGACGTCGGTGAGCCAGCCGACCAGGTAGGGGCCGGCGAACCCGCCGAGGTTGCCCAGCGAGTTGATCAGGCCCATCGCCACGGCGACCACCTCGATGCCCAGTACCCGGCTGGGAATGGCCCAGAACGGCCCGTACGGCATGTGGACGCCGGTCGCCACGACGCAGAGCAGTACCAGCTGCACGGCCGCCGGCCAGTGCACGAGGTTGCCCAGCAGCAGCCCGCCGATCGCGACGAGCAGTGGCACCGTGACCGCGAGCCGCCGGTTGCCGGTGCGGTCGGACCAGTGCGCGCACGCGACCATCCCGGCCAGCGCCAGCACGTACGGCACGGCCGACAGGAAGCCGACGGCGGTGGCCGAGCCGCCGGTCATCGTCTTCACCACCGACGGCAGCCACAGGGAGAAGCCGTAGAAACCGGTGATCCAGAAGAAGTAGACGCCGACCAGCAGCAGCACCTGGCGGTGCGCCAGGGCCTGCCGGGAGCCCGCTTTTCGGGGGTCCGGGTGGCGAGGCCCCCGGCCCGAGGCGAAGCCTCGGTTGTCACAGCCCTGTTTGGCGAACGCCGGCTTCGCGTCTTCTTCGGCCTGCAAGGTGGTTTCGAGGTACTCGCGTTCTGCCGCGGAGATCCACCGGGCCCGCGCCGGCCGGTCGGCCACCGCGAACCACCAGACGACCGCCCAGACCAGCGGCGGCAGCCCCTGCAGGACGAACACCCAGCGCCAGGACATGTGGTCGAGCATGAACCCGGACAGCGGCGACATGAGGATCGCCGAGATCGGCAGGCACGTCATCCACAGCGCGTTCGCCCGCGCCCGTTCCGCCTGCGGGAACCAGGACGCCAGCAGGATCAGCACCGCGGGCCACACCCCGCCCTCGAACAGCCCGAGCAGCAACCGGGCCAGGTACAGCTGGGTTTCGTTCCGGACGAGCCCGCACAGCACCGCCGCGACCGACCACGCGATCATCAGCAGCAGCACGGTCTTGCGGGCGCTCCACTTCGCCGCCAGCACCGCCGCGGGGATCTGCAGCACGAGGTAGCCGATGAAGAAGATGCCGCTCGCCAGCCCCTTCGCGCCGGCGGACAACGGGAAGTCGTCGCCGATGTAGGGCAGGATCACCGCGACGTTCGTGCGGTCGAGGTAGGCCAGCAGGTACATGACCACCGCGACCGGGATGACGTACGTCCAGCGCCGGCGGGGGATCACCGGAGGTTCGGTGGGTAGATGGCGGGCAGCCTCCGCGCGTACGGCGCCAGGGTGGCCGCGGCCTTGAACGCCGCCCGCATGGTGCCGTGCGACGCCCGGCCGGTGCCGGCGATGTCGAACGCCGTGCCGTGGTCGACCGACGTGCGCAGGATCGGCAGGCCGACCGTCACCGACACCGTGCCGTCGAAGTCGTAGGTCTTCGACGCGATGTGCCCCTGGTCGTGGTAGAGCGAGAGCACCCCGTCGAACCGGCCCTGGATCCCTTGGTGGAACACGGAATCCGCGGGGATCGGGCCGACCACGTCGAGCCCGGCCACCCGCGCGGCGGCGACCGCCGGGGCGATCGCGACGATCTCCTCGTTGCCGAACTTGCCGTTCTCCCCGCCGTGCGGGTTGAGCGCCGCCACCGCCAGTCTCGGTTTCTCCGTGCCGAACACCTCCAGTGCGGTGTACGCCTCCCGGATCGCGTGCTCGATGTTCTCCCGGGTGATCCGATCGATCGCTTCGCGCAGGGAAAGGTGCCGCGTGGCGAAGAAGATCTTCAGCCCGGAGACCCAGAACATCGTGTTGAAGCGGGTCGACCCGGTCAGCTCGCCGAGCATCTCGGTGTGCCCGAGGTGCTGCGAACCGGCCGCCCAGATGGCCTCCTTGTTGATCGGCGCGGTCACCACCGCGTCGACCTCGCCCGCCAGCGCGAGCCGGGTGGCGACCTCGATCGCCCCCACCGCCGCGGCGCCCGCTGTCGCGTTCACCTCGCCCCACGGCAGGTCTTCGGTGACCACGCCGAGGTTCAGCACGTCGATCACGCCGGGGGTGAAGCGCGCGTCGGCGACCGTGGCGATCGGGTTGATCTCCAGGTGGAGACCCAGGTGCCGGACCAGGCGTTCCAGCACGATCGCGTCGCCCACCGCCACTCCGTGCGCCAGCTGGAGGGCTTCGGGCTCGGCGAGGGTCTTCAGGGTGATCTCCGGGCCGATGCCCACGGGGTCGCCGAGGGTGACGGCGAGGACGGGGAGGTCGCTCACGGGTTCTTCCTTCCGGTGGCCGGGACGTGGTTCAGGTGTTCCAGGCGGGCGACGGTGGCCTCGACCGGTCCGGCGAGCGCGATACCTGCGCGGCGTGTGGGGGCGAGGTGCGCCGGGTACCCGGATTTACTTCCGGCGCGTCGAGGCCGGTCAGGTCCTTCCTGAGGACGCGTAGTTCCGGCACCGGGCCCCTCCTATTGCTCATTCCAGTCAATCGAGTTGATCGAACTGTGCAACTATCGTGCACCTTGATCACCGTCCGCGTCAAGGAGCAGTGACTTTCCCGGGTCCGCACGCACGGTGACCACGCGCATGGCAGCATCACCGCGAGCGCCGTCGGGGCGTGTTTCGCGCGAAAGGCGGAGTGCTGTGCGGATCCTGTCGGTGGACCTCGGGACGTCCAACACCGTCGCCGTGCTGTCGGCGCACGGTATGCCGCCCCGGGTCGTCGAGGTGGACGGCTCGGCCAACATGCCGTCGGCGGTGTTCGCCACCGAAGAGGGCACGATCATGGTCGGCCGTGACGCCGAGCGGCGCGCCCGGCTCGACCCGACGCGCTTCGAGCCGAACCCCAAGCGCCGCATCGACGAGCAGACCCTGCTGCTCGGCACCGACGTCGTCCCGGTGACCGACGCGCTGGCCGCCATCCTGCGCCGCGTGCTCGAAGAGACCTCCCGCCAGCTCGGCGGCGACCAGCCCGACGAGGTCCGGCTGACCCACCCCGCGCAGTGGGGGCAGACGCGCCGGAACGTGCTGATGTCCGCTGCCCGGCTCGCCGGGATGGGCCCGAACATCCTGCTGGTGCCCGAGCCGGTCGCCGCCGCGGCGCACTTCGCGTCGTTCCCCGGCAAGTCGCTCGCGCCGGGGCAGGCGCTCGCCGTCTACGACCTCGGCGCGGGCACCTTCGACGTCGCGGTGGTCGGCGCCACGCAGACCGGGTTCACCGTGCTCGCCGAGGACGGCCTGCCCGACCTCGGCGGCCTGGACGTCGACCAGGCGTTGATGGTGCACGTCGGGCGCGAAGTTTCGCACTCCGATCCGCAGCGCTGGCAGCGGCTGCTGCGGCCGGAGTCCACCGGGGACCGGCGCACCCGGCGCGCGCTGCAGGAGGACGTCAAGGCGGCCAAGGAGGCGCTGTCGCGGCACCCACAGACCGAGGTGCCGATGCCCGAGCCGTTCAAGGACGTCCTCGTCACGCGCGGCGAGCTGGAAGGCCTGGTCCGGCCGGCGATGCTGCGCAGCGTCGAACTGCTGTCGCGGACGCTGCGGTCGTCGGGGCTGACCCCGGACCGGCTGGCCGGCATCTACCTCGTCGGCGGATCGAGCCGGCTGCCGCTGGTCGGCGCCATGATCGCGGAGAAGCTCGGTGTCGTGCCGGGCAGCCTCGACCAGCCGGAAACCGCCGTCGCGCTCGGCGCGCAGCACGTGGCCCGCGACGGGCTGTCCGTGCGCACCCAGAACGTCGAAGGGGCGGTGGCCGCGGGTGCGCCGCCGCACCGTCCGCAGTACGCGCCGCCGGCTCCGCCGCCGCAGTACCCGGGTTACGCGCCGTCGAACTTCCCGCCGAGCGGCCCGCAGCCGGTGCCGTCGAACTTCCCGGCGTACTCGCCGGCGCCGGAGAAGGCCGAGCCGAAGTCCGGGGGGAAGAAGAAGCTGCTGATCGGGATCGCGGCCGCGGTCGTCGTGGCGCTCGCGGTGGGCCTGACGGTGTTCCTGACGTCGTCGTCCTCGGCGACGACCTACACCGCGGACCAGTGCAGGACGCCGGGACAGACGGACGACAAGGGCCTCACGGGGTGCCTGCGCCAGCTCGCCGGGAAGATCGCCGACACCGGCGACTGCAAGCCGGGCATGGGCAACGGCCCGGCGGCACCGGCGCAGCGCCTGGGGGCCGCCTCGACCTGCTCCGCGCCGGGCCGGGCGGGCACGCAGGTGACCTACGTCCACGGCGACAGCGCCGACGCGCTCAAGCAGTACACCGACGGCCTGCTCACGTCGGCGGGCGGCGACCGCACCGAGGCCGACTGGGGCGGCAACGGGCTCAAGGGGCACTACTCGTCGGCCGCGGGGAAGACGTCGGCGGTGCTCGTGTTCACGGTGTCGGACCGGCCGCTGGCCGGGTTCATCTACCAGCTGAACACGAGTGACCAGGCGGCGGCGACCACGCCCGGCACGCTGGCCGACTACTTCGAGGCGAGCGTCCAGCCGGGCCGGTAGCCGGCGGCTCCGGCGAAGTCGCGCCGGTCACGGCGGCAGCGTGGACGGCGCGAACGGGCCGTTCGCGCCCGACGGTTAGAGTGGGCTCGATGCGGATCACGGTTTTCCGGCGGCTGATGGCCGAGGAGTTCGGCCCCGGGCGGGCGCAAGTGCTGGCCAGGGACCACGTCCTGAGTGGGCTGGGTGGGCGCACCGTCGACCAGGCACTGACCGCCGGAATCCCGGCCAAGGAGGTCTGGCGCGAGCTCTGCGACGCCTTCGACGTGCCGGCCGAACGGCGCTGACCTGGGGCTGTGCGGACCGGCACCGACCCGAGCGGGCGAATACCCTAGCGCAAGGGTGTGTCGCTGCCGACCTCGAACAGGTGTTCGTCTAAGGTGTTGTCCACATCGGGTCCAGCGATCCACAGATTGGGCGCCGCGCCTGGAATTGTCGGTCCCCGCCGCTAGCGTCGGACCGGACAGCTGAAGAACCGACACAGAGAGCCCTCGACGGGGCTCCGACCAGCGAGGTGGACTTTCCATGCCTGCAGCACCCGACAAGGACAAGGCGCTCGAGCTCGCGCTCGCGCAGATCGACAAGCAGTACGGCAAGGGCTCGGTCATGCGCCTCGGCGAAGAGGGCCGCGCGCCCATCGCCGTGATCCCCACCGGCGCGATCGCCCTCGACGTCGCGCTCGGGATCGGCGGCCTGCCCCGGGGCCGGGTCGTCGAGGTCTACGGCCCGGAGTCCTCCGGTAAGACCACGGTCGCCCTGCACGCGGTGGCGAACGCGCAGCGCAACGGCGGCATCGCGGCGTTCATCGACGCGGAGCACGCGCTCGACCCCGACTACGCCAAGAAGCTCGGCGTGGACACCGACGCGCTGCTCGTCTCCCAGCCGGACACCGGTGAGCAGGCCCTGGAGATCGCGGACATGCTGGTCCGCTCCGGCGCGCTCGACATCCTGGTCATCGACTCCGTGGCCGCGCTCGTGCCCCGCGCCGAGATCGAAGGCGAGATGGGTGACTCGCACGTCGGCCTCCAGGCCCGGCTGATGAGCCAGGCGCTGCGCAAGATGACCGGTGCGATGAACAACTCCGGCACCACCGCGATCTTCATCAACCAGCTGCGCGAGAAGATCGGCGTCATGTTCGGCTCCCCGGAGACCACCACCGGTGGCAAGGCGCTGAAGTTCTACGCGTCGGTCCGGCTCGACGTCCGCCGCATCGAGACGCTCAAGGACGGCGGCGAGGCGGTCGGCAACCGGACCCGCGTCAAGGTCGTGAAGAACAAGATGGCCCCGCCCTTCAAGCAGGCCGAGTTCGACATCCTGTACGGCCACGGCATCTCCCGCGAGGGTTCGCTCATCGACATGGGTGTCGACCAGGCCATCCTGCGCAAGTCCGGTGCCTGGTACACCTACGAGGGCGACCAGCTCGGCCAGGGCAAGGAGAACGCGCGGAAGTTCCTGCGCGACAACCCGGACATCGCCAACGAGATCGAGAAGCGGATCAAGGAGAAGCTCGGCATCGGCGCGCAGCTCGACGCGGATGCCGGCGAAGCCGTTCCGGCGCCGGTCGACTTCTGATCGTCCGGACAGGGTGAGCCCATCGCGGTCCGCGGTGGGCGTGAAGACGAGGAGAGACCCAGGTGGCCAGGGCGCCGAAGGTGCCGCCGGCCGAGCTGCCTCCCGAGGAGCGGTACAAGAAGGCCAAGGAGATCTGCTTCGATCTCCTGGCCGTGCGTGCGCGCACCCAAGAGGAGCTCCGGCAGGCTCTGCACCGCAAAGGGTTCGACGAGGAGACCAGCGAGACCCTGCTCGGCAAGCTCGACCGGGCAGGGCTGGTGAACGACGCGGAGTTCGCCGAGCTGTGGGTGAAGTCCCGCCACACGACTCAGGGCCTGTCCCGCACCGCGCTGATGGCCGAGTTGCGGCGCAAGGGCGTCGACGACGAGATCGCCGCACAAGCGGCGGGCGAGGTCGACCGCGAGTCCGAGGAGCAGATGGCCAGGGAACTGGTCCGCAAGCGCCTCGGCTCGCTCGGCAACGTCGACGAGCAGACGGCCCTGCGGCGGCTGCTCGGCTTCCTGGCACGCAAGGGCTACCCGCAAGGGCTGGCGTACACGGTGATCAAGGAGGAACTCCGCGAGTACGGCGCGGAGTCCACCCTGCTCGACGACGCCGTCATCGACTGACGGCGGTGCCGCGGCCCGTCCGTGCGTTACGGGGAGGTGGCGGACACCGCCTCACGGCGGACCGGTCGGCGCCGGTCCGAGCGGTACTTGCGGACGGCCAGCAGCAGGATCGCGAGCAGTCCCATCGCGATGCACGTCACCACGGCCGTCAGCACCAGGAACTCGTTCAGCTGCCCGGCCGCCAGGTACGCGCCCAGCGCCACCGCGACCAGCGCGCACACCGCCCTGTCCACAATGGACTCCATGGACAGGAGGGTGGCGCGGTAGCGGGAGTCCGGGATGGAGTCGTTCAGCAGCTGCTTCTGGACCGGGAACGCGATGCCCGTCGCCACCGCGAAGACGCACAACAACACCACCGCCGGGAAGGAGCCCACGAACACGATCACCCCGAGGCACAGCGCCATCACGATCGTCAGCGTGAACACCGCACCGACCGGGCCGATCGCCCGGCGGAGCCGGTGCGGGCGGGCCGCGCCCAGGGCCTCGAAGACCGTCATCGCGGCCAGGACCGCGCCGTACCAGTTCACCGACAGCGCCTTCGACTCCAGGATCGGCTGGAACAGGTTCACCTGGCAGATCCGCACCAGCGTGAACATCGCGACGCCCTGCACCATCAACAGCACCAGCCACCGGGACGAACGCAGCGCCGACAGTGCGCCGCCGACGCCCGCGAGCAGCGATGCCGTCTTGCCGGTCACGCGGCGGCCGCCGGGGATCGGCGGGAGCTTGCACGCGAAGACGAGCGCGATGCCCGCGTTGATCGCCGTCAGCCAGTACGGGGAGGGGAGGCTCCAGGACATCAGCAGGCCGATCACCGGCCAGAACACGATCTTGCCGACCAGGCTGTACGCGCGGCCGACACCCTCCACCCGGAGGTAGTGTTCCCCCGCGCCGGACGCGTGCAGGTACTCGTACAGGTACGCGCTCTGCGCGCCGGACACCAGTGAGCGAGCCAGCGCGATCAGGACGAAATGCACCAGGAACCCGGTGTACGAGCCCAGGAACACCGGCACCAGGTTCGCGGCCACCAGCACGCCGGCGCCCGCCGTCAGCGAGGTGCGGTAGTCGAAGCGGTCGGCGATCATCCCGGTCGGGATCTCGAGCAGGCAGAACACGATGTAGTAGATGCTCTGGATGCCGAAGATCTCGCCGTCGGACAGCCCGATGAGCTTCTGGTACGAGTAGAAGATCGGCACCCACAGCAGCAGGCCGAAGAAGAACTGGAACCCGTAGGTCAGCCGGACGGCGCGCTGAACGGCGGGTTTCGCGGGCAGGCGAAGGCCCAGCATGATCGTGTCTCCAGGGAAGGTCAGGCCGAATAGGGGCGCAGCTGCACGAGGTGGAGGTGGTCGCCGTCGGCGAGCCACTCGACGTCCACCGGTGAGTCGAAGGTGTAGTCGGGCGAGAAGTGGCCCTGCAGCAGACGGCCGGCGATGGCGAGCCGCTGCAGCTGGGTGTGCGCCGCTTCGTCGAGATCCGCGGGCGCGTCGCCCAGGGACAGCGTGCGGCCGCCGCCCTCGACCGTCGAATACAGGTACTGCATCGGCAGGGCCGAACCGTCGACGACGTCCGTCACGCGCGGCGACACGTTGACGTAGACCGTGCGGAAGTCCGCGCGGTTCATCGGGTTCGTCGTCACCAGCACACCGCCGAAGTCCGCCGCGACCTGTTCCTGGATCACGACGCCCATGTAGCACTCGTCGAGGGAGATGCCGGCCTGCTGCCGCAGCCGGACGCTGCGCACGGACACCAGCGACGCCCAGACTTCCTTGACACTGGCGAAGATCCGCTCGGCCGTGGTGACGTGGTTGTGCGACTCGTAGATCCCGGCGGCCGAGAACCCGGCGAGGTCTTCGGCGTTCGACGAACTGCGCACGACGAACGCCCGCACACCGGCCAGCTGCGAAACCAGCGCCGAGTCGATCTCGCCGGCGAGCGCCCCCGGCAGGCGCGCCGACCGGATCAGGCCCTGCAGCTCGACGCACAGCGGCTCGATCTCGCGCGCGTCCAGCTCCAGGGCCATCTTCAGCTTCCCGATGGCCTGCTGGATCCGCGGCGACGACTCCAGGAACCGCCGTTGCAGCGAGAACGGCAGCGCGATGCCGCGCGGGACGCGGACGTGCTCGTCGAGCAGCCGGCGGGCCGCGGCCGAAAGGTCGGCGTCGCGAGGGACGTCGAGCAGCCGGGCCAGGTAGGGGAGCAGGTTGTCCCGCGGCGGCCGCGGCACCTGGTAGAAGCCGAGCAGCCGCTGCGACCCGTGTGCCAGCACGTGGTGCAATTCGCCGAGATTGGCCGCCTTGGTGCCGTAGCGGTGGCGGTCGGATGCGCGCAGCCGGGCGAGGTTCACGATCGTGCTGTGCTCGGCTTCCGGCTGCTCCAGGGTGACGCGCTGGGCGTACCAGGACGGCGGTGCCGCGTCGGCCGGCTCGTCGACCTCCCGCAGCGTCAGCGCTTGGGCGTCCACTGTGTACTCGACCCACTTGCCGTCGAGCCCGCGGCGCTCGATCTCGGCCAGGGCGCCGAGCTGGACGGCGTTCGGGATCTGCCAGCCGGTGGCGAGGACGTTCGTGTGCGACAACGGCGTCGTGTGCCGGGCGTTGACGATCCCCGCGAGTCGCGGGATGTCGTCGGGCACGCGGTCCATCACGATGATGTCGGTCCAGTCCAGCGTGGCGGCCCGGTACTCGGCCTCGGTGCGGAACGCGCGCAGCCGCCCGGTGGCCGTGCCCGGGTTCAGCGCCACGAACGGGGCCGTGGAGAACAGCTCGTGCGCGAAGACGCGCGGCAGCTCGGCCGCCGGGATCTCCCGGACGATCCGCTCCTGCAGCTGGTTGGCCGGCTTGAACAGCAGCGGCAGCGCCGGGTCCGTGTACTGGGCGACGAAGGCGTGGAACTCCCGGATCAGCGCGGCCGGCATCGTGTCGACCTCGACCGTCTCCAGCGAAAGCATCTGCGGGTGCAGCGCGAGAATGCCGAGCAGGAACCGGCGGTCCGGCGCGTGGTAGAAGGCCTCGTTGTACGAGTCGATCTCGGCGCGCACGCGTTCTTCGCCGACGCCGAGGATTTCTTCGCCAATATAGATCGCGTGAAAGGAATGCCGCGCGTTGTTCAGAAAGTGGATCTTCGCCTGCTCGCGGTCGACCACGACCTTGACGAAGGAATAGCCGCCGAGAGTGCCGCCGAGCTGGTGAAGTGCGGACGACGAAAGGCGTTCGCCGACGAGAGCGGCGACGGTCTCGGGGGCAGGACTGGGTGCGACCACGCTGGTCAGGGACACGGATTCTCCTCGCTGGAATAGCGATGAGAAACGATAACAGGCAGGTAAATAACTCACCAGGGCCGTGGATGGACCATTCAGTGGGACCAGCCCGTTTTCATGACCGGCGCCACACCCGCTCGGAGCACCGTTCCAGCGCACTGGAACGGTGCTCCCGGAATGCGGACGCGCATTCCGCCGTTCGGGTGCGGCGATGACGCGGAGTGATTTCCGCTACAGCGCGGCGGCCTCCGCGGCCAGCTTCTCGATCGTCGCGACGTCGAGCGAGGCCGTCAGCCACGAGCCGCCGATGCAGCCGACGTTCGGCAGCGCGAGGTAGGACGGCGCCGAGGCCACCGTGATCCCGCCGGTCGGGCAGAACTTGAGCGACGGCAACGGACCCGCGATCGACTTCAGGTACGCGACGCCGCCGGACGCCTCCGCCGGGAAGAACTTCAACGCCGTGAGCCCGCGCTCGGCCAGCCGCATCGCCTCGGACACCGTGCTCGCGCCGGGCAGGAACGGCAGCCCGGACTCGAAGCACGCGTCGACGACGGCGTCCGTGCAGCCCGGCGTCACGAGGAACTTCGCGCCCGCGTCGGCGGCCTGCTTCGCCTGGTCCGGCGAGACGACGGTGCCGGCGCCGATGACGATGTCCGGCACCTCCGCGGCGACGCGCTCGATCGCCGACAATGCCGCCGGGGTGCGCAGGGTCAGCTCGATGACCCCGATCCCGCCGGCGAGCAGGGCCCGGGCCGTGGGTACCGCGTCGTCGGCGTCGTCGATCACCACGACGGGCATCACGGGGGACAGCTCGAGCAGGTCCTGACCGGTGGTCACTGACCGACCTCCTGGGTTGTGAAAGCGGGCGTTCCGTGTTTCCTGGGGCCAAGCCCCAGACCCCGGCCGGGGGGCAAGCCCCCCTGGACCCCCGAAAGGACGCCAAGGTGCTCCGGAGTCAAACCGCCGAACACCGAAGCGCCCTGGTCAGCGGGGCCGACCGCCCGGCGCAACGCGGCGAACAGCTCTCGGCCGGTGCCGGTCCAGGATGCTTCGGACGGCGGCGAGTCCACAAGTTCACGGCGGGCGAGTTCTTCGTCACCGACGAGCACGTCGAGGGAGCCCGAAGCCGCGTCGAGCCGGATGACGTCGCCGTCGGCGATGCGCGCGATGACCCCGCCCGCCGCAGCTTCCGGCGTCACCTGGATCGCGGCCGGGATCTTGCCCGACGCGCCCGACATCCGGCCGTCGGTGAGCAACGCCACGGCGTGCCCGCGGTCCATCAGCACGCCCAGCGCGGGTGTCAGGCCGTGCAGCTCCGGCATGCCGTTGGCCTGCGGGCCCTGCTGCCGGATCACGACGACGACGTCCCGGTCCAGCTCGCCGGCCTCGAACGCGGCCGTGAAGTCCTCCTGCGTGGTGAACACCCGCGCCGGCGCCTGGACGACGCGGTGCTCGGGCGCCACCGCGGACACCTTGACCACCGCGCGGCCGAGGTTGCCCTCGACCATCCGCAGCCCGCCGTCCGCGGCGAACGGCCGCCACGCCGGGCGCAGGACGTCCTCGTCGAGGCTGCGGGTGGGCACGTCCCGCCAGACCAGCTCGCCGTCGGACAGGATCGGCTCGGCGCGGTAGCGGTGCAGCCCGAACCCGGCCACCGTGTGGACGTCTTCGTGCAGGAATCCGGCGTCGAGCAGCGTGCCGACGAGGAACTGGATGCCACCGGCGGCGTGGAAGTGGTTGATGTCGGCGCTGCCGTTCGGGTAGACCCTCGCCAGCAGCGGCACGACGGCCGAGAGGTCGGAGAAGTCGTCCCAGGTCAGCTGGATGCCCGCGGCCGCGGCGATCGCGACCAGGTGCATCGTGTGGTTGGTCGACCCGCCCGTGGCGAGCAGCGCGATGACGCCGTTGACGAACGCCTTCTCGTCGAGGATCCGCGAGACCGGCGTGTACTCCTCGCCACGCGAAATCGCCACGGCCCGCCGCCCGGCCTCTTCGGTCAACGCGCGGCGCAACGAAGAACCCGGCTGGACGAAGCTGGCGCCGGGCAGGTGCAGGCCCATCACCTCGACGACCATCTGGTTGGAGTTGGCCGTGCCGTAGAAGGTGCAGGTGCCGGCCGAGTGGTACGACGCCGCTTCCGCGTCGAGGAGGTCTTCGCGGGTCGCGAGGCCCTCGGCGTACAGCTGCCGGACGCGCGCCTTCTCCTTGTTCGGCAGCCCGGAGTTCATCGGGCCGGCCGGCACCAGCAGCGCCGGCAGGTGGCCGAAGGACAGGGCGCCGATCAGCAGGCCGGGCACGATCTTGTCGCACACCCCGAGCAGCAGCGCGGCGTCGAACATGTCGTGGGACAGCGCGATCGCCGTCGACATCGCGATGACCTCGCGGCTGAACAGCGACAGCTCCATGCCCGCGCGGCCCTGCGTGATCCCGTCGCACATCGCGGGCACCCCGCCGGCGAACTGGGCGACACCGCCGGCCGAGCGCACGGACTTCTTCAGCCACGCCGGGTACTCCTGCATCGGCTGGTGCGCCGAGAGCATGTCGTTGTAGGACGACACGATCGCGACGCCGGGGGCGCGCGCGGCCCGCAGCGCTTCCTTGTCGACGCCGTCCATCGCGGCGAAACCGTGGGCGAGGTTGCTGCACGCGAGGCCGCGGCGGACCGGGCCGTCGGCGTACGCGGCGGCCATGCGGTCGAGGTAGGCGGTGCGCGCGGCGGCACTGCGCGCGGCGATGCGGGCGGTGACTTCGGCGATAACGGGGTGCAACGATGGGGTCGGGCTCATGTCCGGCTCCGGATCACTGGGGTGTGGTGGTCCGCGGGACGGCAGCGCTGACGCCTCTGGGTCGTGACTCTGGCCACAGTACCTCGGGAAAACGCCGAATCAAAATCGATTCAGAAGATCGACCCGCGTGACCCCGATCACCCCCGGAACCGTTAGTGTGCTAGTTGTCACACTGCACGACGCGTGGCAAAACCTTCGCCGGTTCCCTGCCAGCCCCACCACACGGGAGGCATGATGTCCACCTCCGAGATCGCCGAGCTGCGGCGAACCATCGGCCAGCTCCGGCAGTGCGTCGGCGCACTGCGCTCTCGCTACGGCGACGCGTCGGCGGTGCGCCGGCTCGCCAACGACGTCGAGCGCCTCGACATCGACACCGCGGACCTCGACGGCGTGCCCCTCGCGGTGCCCGCCCAGGCGAAGGCCGCGGAGCGCGTCCCCGTCCCCGACACCCCCTACGACCCGGCGCTCTGGCACGGCGCCGATGACGAAGGCGTCGGCGGCTACAAGCGCGACCAGCGGTGAGCGCACCCGCTGACAACGGCGTCGGCACCGGCGTCCAGGCCCCGAAACGGGCCCGGATCGCCGAGCGCACCCTCCGCACGGACCGGTGGTGGCTCCAGCCGCTGCTGACCGTGCTCGGACTGTCGGCGTTCATCATCTACGCGACGGTCCGGTCGTTCGTGCGCACCGCCTACTGGGTGCCCGACTACCACTACCTGACGCCGTTCTACTCGCCGTGCCTGTCCACTTCCTGCGTCGAGGGCTCGAGCCACTTCGGCCACTGGTTCGGCGACCTGCCCGGGTTCATCCCGCTCGGCTTCGTGGTGCTGCCGTTCCTGCTCGGGTTCCGCCTGACCTGCTACTACTACCGCAAGGCGTACTACCGGTCGGTGTGGTTCTCCCCGCCCGCCTGCGCCGTCGCGGAACCGCACGCCAAGTACACCGGCGAGACGCGGCTGCCGCTGATCATCCAGAACGTCCACCGCTACTTCTTCTACGTTGCGCTGGTCGTCTCGCTGGTCAACACCTACGACGCGATCACGGCGTTCCACGGGAAGACCGGCGGCTTCGGGTTCGGGCTGGGCAACATCGTCCTGCTCGCCAACGTGATCCTGCTCTGGGCCTACACGCTTTCCTGCCACTCGTGCCGGCACGTGACCGGCGGCAGGCTGAAGCACTTCTCCAAGCATCCGGTGCGCTACTGGATCTGGACCAAGGTCTCGAAGCTCAACACCCGCCACATGACGCTGGCCTGGACGACGCTCGGCACGCTGGTGCTGACCGACTTCTACGTCATGCTCGTGGCCAGTGGTGCGATTTCGGACCTGAGGTTCGTGAACTAGCAGTGCTCCCAACAGTGCTTTCAAAAAACACAGATGTCCCCATTTTCCGAGGTGGAATTCTTTTATGACCGAGGTCGAACGGCACAGCTACGACGTGGTGGTGATCGGTGCCGGTGGCGCCGGTCTGCGCGCCGTGATCGAAGCCCGCGAACGCGGCTTCCGCGTCGCCGTCGTGTGCAAGTCCCTGTTCGGCAAGGCGCACACGGTGATGGCCGAGGGCGGGTGCGCCGCCTCGATGGGCAACGCGAACTCGAACGACAACTGGCAGGTCCACTTCCGCGACACCATGCGCGGCGGGAAGTTCCTCAACAACTGGCGGATGGCCGAGCTGCACGCCAGGGAGGCACCGGACCGCGTCTGGGAGCTCGAGTCCTACGGCGCGCTGTTCGACCGCACCGCCGACGGCCGGATCAGCCAGCGCAACTTCGGCGGGCACACCTACCCGCGGCTGGCGCACGTCGGTGACCGCACCGGCCTCGAGCTGATCCGCACGATGCAGCAGAAGATCGTCTCGCTGCAGCAGGAGGACTTCGCCGAGACCGGGGACTACGAAGCGAAGATCAAGGTCTTCGCCGAGTGCACGGTCACCGAGCTGCTCACCACCGAGGGCCGGATCTCCGGTGCGTTCGGGTACTGGCGGGAGAGCGGCCGGTTCGTCCTGTTCGAGGCACCCGCGGTCGTGCTCGCCACCGGCGGCATCGGCAAGTCGTTCAAGGTGACGTCGAACTCGTGGGAGTACACCGGCGACGGCCACGCGCTCGCGCTGCGGGCGGGCGCGAAGCTGATCAACATGGAGTTCGTCCAGTTCCACCCGACCGGGATGGTCTGGCCGCCGAGCGTCAAGGGCATCCTCGTCACCGAGGGCGTGCGCGGTGACGGCGGCGTGCTGAAGAACTCCGACGGCAAGCGGTTCATGTTCGAGTACGTGCCGGACGTCTTCAAGGGCCAGTACGCCGAAAGCGAAGAAGAAGCCGACCGCTGGTACTCCGATCAGGAGAACAACCGGCGCACGCCGGACCTGCTGCCCCGCGACGAGGTGGCCCGCGCGATCAACTCCGAGGTCAAGGAAGGCCGCGGTTCCCCGCACGGTGGCGTCTTCCTCGACATCGCCAGCCGGCTGCCGGCCGAGGAGATCCGCAAGCGGCTGCCGTCGATGTACCACCAGTTCAAGGAACTGGCGGACGTCGACATCACCGCGGAGCCGATGGAGGTCGGCCCGACCTGCCACTACGTCATGGGCGGCATCGAGGTCGACCCGGACACGGCCGCGGCGAGCGTGCCCGGCCTGTTCGCGGCCGGCGAGTGCTCGGGCGGCATGCACGGGTCCAACCGGCTCGGCGGCAACTCGCTGTCCGACCTGCTGGTGTTCGGCCGGCGCGCCGGCCTCGGCGCCGCCGAGTACGTGCAGGGGCTCGAGGGCAGGCCCGCGGTCAAGGAGTCCGATGTGGACGCCGCGGCGAAGATGGCGCTGGCGCCGTTCGACCCGCCCGAGGGTGCCTCGGGCGAGAATCCGTACACCCTGCACACCGAGCTGCAGCAGTCGATGAACGACCTGGTCGGCATCATCCGCAAGGCGGAGGAGATGGCGCAGGCGCTGGCGAAGCTCGACGAGCTGCGGGAGCGGATCCTGCGCGTCACCGTCGAAGGGCACCGGCAGTTCAACCCCGGCTGGCACCTCGCGATCGATCTGCGCAACATGCTGATGGTCAGCGAGTGCGTCGCCAAGGCGGCGCTGACGCGGACCGAAAGCCGCGGCGGCCACACGCGCGACGACTACCCGGGCATGGAAGCGGACTGGCGCCACAAGCTCCTCGTGTGCTCGGCTTCCCCGGGTGACAACCCCGTGGTGCCGGACGTGGACGTCGAGGTGAAGGAGCAGGTGCCGCTGCGGCAGGACCTGCTGGAACTGTTCGAGTTCGGTGAACTCGGGAAGTACTACACCGACGCGGAGCTCGAGACGCACCCCGGGAGCAAGGCATGAGCTACAAGGCGAGTTTCCGCGTGTGGCGCGGCGACGACACGGGCGGCGGGCTGCAGGACTTCACGGTGGAGGTGAACGAGGGCGAGGTCGTCCTCGACATCATCCACCGGCTGCAAGCCACCCAGGCGTCGGACCTCGCCGTGCGGTGGAACTGCAAGGCGGGCAAGTGCGGCTCGTGCTCGGCGGAGATCAACGGCAAGCCGCGCCTGCTGTGCATGACGCGGATGTCGACGTTCACCGAGGACGAGGTGATCACGGTGACGCCGATGCGGACGTTCCCGGTGATCCGTGACCTCGTCACCGACGTGTCGTTCAACTACACGAAGGCGCGCGAGATCCCGTCGTTCACCCCGCCGGCGGACCTGAAACCGGGCGAGTACCGGATGCAGCAGGTGGACGTCGAGCGGTCGCAGGAGTTCCGCAAGTGCATCGAGTGCTTCCTGTGCCAGAACACCTGCCACGTGGTGCGTGACCACGAGGAGAACAAGGAAGCCTTCGCCGGGCCGCGGTACCTGATGCGCATCGCCGAGCTGGAAATGCACCCGCTCGACGTCGCGGACCGCCGTGACGCGGCGCAGGACGAGCACGGCCTCGGGTACTGCAACATCACGAAGTGCTGTTCCGAGGTGTGCCCCGAGGGGATCCACATCACCGACAACGCGCTGATCCCGATGAAGGAGCGTGTCGCGGACCGCAAGTACGACCCGATCGTGTGGCTGGGCAACAAGCTCTTCCGCCGGGACAAGTAGGGCTTTCTCCTCGACGCTCGCGAACCGCGCCTCGGGCCGGTTCGCGAGCGTCTTTTTCGGCGTGACAAGGTGGCAGCATGGAGACCGCGCTGCTGCCGACGGTGCTCGCCGGGGCGCACGTGTTCGATCCCGAAACCGGGGAGAGCACCCGCGCGGACGTGCGGCTGGACGGCTCGCGCATCGCCGAGGTGGGCCTGGGCCTGGACGGCTCGCGCATCGACTGTTCCGGCGGTTTGCTGATTCCCGGGCTCATCGACTGTCACGTGCACGTGGCCTTTCCGCGGCCCGAGCCGTTGCCGCGCAGTGCCCGGATTCTCGAAGCCGTGCCGGTGCTGCGGGGACTGCTGGCGCGCGGGATCACCACCGTCCGGGACGCCTGGGGCGCCGACGCCGGGGTCAAGCACGCCCTGCGTGAGGGGTGGATCACCGGACCGGACCTGCTGGTCAGCCTGCGTCAGCTGGGCCCCACCGGCGGGCTCGGTGACGGCTGGGAGGCGCCCGCGGGCGTCGTCGACCACTTCGGCGACCCGTCGCTGCCCGACCCGCTGTTCGACGGGCCGGACGCGGCGCGCGCGGCGGTGCGCCGGATGGTGCGGGCGGGCGCCGACTGGATCAAGGTCGGCGCGAGCGGAGCGATGCAGGCGGTGCGCTCGGGTGCCGACGTCCGGCCGACCGACGACGAACTAGCCGCGCTGGTCGACGAAGCCCGGCGCTGCGGCCGGGACGTCCTGGCCCACGCGCACACGTCCGCCGCCGTCGTCTCGGCCGCCCGCGCCGGGGCGCGCAGCATCGAACACGGCACCTTCCTCGACGACTCCGCTGTCGCGGCGCTGGCCGGCGCTTGGTACGTGCCGACGCTCTCGCCGATCAGCGACAGCGAGTTCGCCGAGACGCATCGCCGCTCGCTTCGGCTCGCGGTGGACGCGGGTGTCCGCATCGCCGCCGGTTCGGACCTCGCCCCGCGTCCCCATGTCGACTTGACGACCGAGCTGCGGCTGCTGGCGGCGGTGCTCGGCGAGGCGGCCGCCCTGAAAGCGGCCACCTCCGAAGCCGCGCGGCTGCTCCGCCTCGACGACGACCGCGGCCGCATCGAACCGGGCTTGCGTGCCGACCTGGTGCTGCTGGACGGCACGGACCTCGACGTGACCGACCTGCCCGGGCGGACCCGGGCGGTCTGGCACGACGGGAGGCGCGTTACCGATCCGGCCGAAAGGTAGCCCGCCTCCGGCGCGGCACGTCACCGTTGCTCCGAAGCCATTCGGCCGTGGCTGTGGCCGGATCGGTACCGGATCGGCTCAGTGGCGCAGCGAGCTGAGCAGGGCGCTCCACGCGGTGCTCGGGACGGTCAGGTGCCCGGCGGCGGGCGCCTTCGAGTCCCGGACCGCGGTCACCTCCGGCGTGAGGGCCACCTCCACGCAGGTCTGGTGCTCCTGGCCTTCGCTGTGGCTGCTCTTGATCCAAGTCCGCGCACGGGCCACCCTCGATCACTCCCTCAGCCGTTCGTACTCGTCCGCGAACCGGACGAGCCACTCCCGGGATTGTCCCTCGGAGAGGGACGTTTGTTCCAGACGCGTGACGAGAACGTAGAAAGCCTCCACGGCGATCCGGTCGTCCACGAACAGTCCGGCGGTGTAGGTCTCTTCGTAGACCACCGGTGGGTGCTCGGGAAACTCCATGACGGTGAAGGTCGTGCTCAGCACGCGGAACGTGGGGTCCGACTCCGGCACCACCCGGATGACGCAGTGCGGCAGGTTCGTGGTCAGCACGAGGTTCTGCAGCTGCTCCTGCATGAGCGCCGGGCTGCCCACGACCGAACGCAGCGCGCGTTCGTGCACGAAGAAGGTGCAGCTCGGCGGGTCGTGGCGTTGCAGCACCTGCTGCCGGTCCACGCGGGCCCGCGTCAGCATGCCGAGCCTGTCGGCGGTGTAGCGCCCGGTGAGTTCGAAACAGGTGTGGACGTAGTCTTCCGTCTGCAGCATCCCGGGGATGGCGGCCGGGCTGTAGTACACCATCGAGCGCGCGAGGTTTTCCTGGATGATGAGCGACTTCATCGGATCGACGAGCTCGTCGAAGTAGGGCCGCACCCAGTAGAGGTCGCCGGCCGGCTTGGCCAGCTCGAGGAGCCGCGCGCGTTCGGCGGCCCCGGTCCCGCAGTGGGCGAGGTAGATCGCGGCGTCGACCGGCGCGATGCGGCGGCCGTTCTCCCAGGCCGACACCTTCGACGCCGACCAGTCCGCGCGGCGGGCCATCTCGCGCAGGGTCATCCGGACCAGCTCGCGCTGGCTCTTGAGTTCGTAGGCCATTTCCCGCGTGCGCACCGTGCTCTTTTCGGTCATGGCACGGACGGTAGAGGGGACCTCCGACAAAACGACGCACGCCGCGCGCGGATTCACCGCAAGGAGGTCGCTGTTCCGCCTGTGTGACAACGAAATCCGGCTCGCGAAGCGCTGCGAAGCTGCTTCGCGCGGCGAAGGCGCTTCGCGCTATCTTAAGCGATATATGACACCGGAAACAATGCCGCGTCCGGTCGCGGGAAAAGGGCCGGGCGGCGGAATTGTTCCACGGAATTGCCGCGCGAACCGGGCGGGGCGCGGCCGTTCGGGGAACGCGCGTCCGGGCGCGGGGTGGTTGACTGCCCGCATGGCCGAACCGAAACCGCGGGACCTGGCCGCCCTGTTGCTGACGCTGACCGTCGTCACCGGGGTGGTCGACGCCGTCAGCTTCCTCGGGCTGGGGCGGGTTTTCGTCGCCAACATGACCGGGAACGTCGTGTTCTTCGGGTTCGCGGCGGCGGGGGAGGCGACGCTGTCGGTGCTCGCCTCGGCGACCGCCGTTCTCGCCTTCCTGGCCGGCGCGCTCGCCGGCGGCCGCCTCGCCCGGCGCGAGGACGACCGCGACGCCCTGCGGCAGGCGACCGCCGTGCAGGCGGCGCTGATCGCGGTGGCCGTCGTGTCGGCGGCCACCCTCGGCAGCGGCACCCGGCTGGGCAGCGAACTGCTGATCGTCGTCCTCGGCCTGGCGATGGGCCTGCAGAACGCCGCCGTCCGCCGCATCGGTGCGCCCGACCTCACCACGACCGTGCTGACGATGACGCTGACCGGCTTCGCGGCGGACTCGAAGGCGGCCGGTGGAACGGGTTCGCACCCGCTGCGGAAGGTCGCCGCCGTGGGGGCGATGCTCGCCGGGGCCTTCGTGGGCGGGCTGCTGCAGCTGCACGTCGCGATGTGGGCCGCGCTCGCGGTGGCACTCGTGCTGGTCCTGGGTGTGCCGGCCGTGCTGTACCGGACGCCGCGGATCGCGAACAGGTCCACCGGGGAATCGGCTGGACGGTGACCGGCCGGGAACGGGAAGATCGCCCGCGACAAGCTCGGCGACGGCAACGTCCTCATGGTCCCGGAGGAGGCAGGAATGACAGACGGATTCGTGCGGCTGTACCGGCGGGACTGGACACCGGAACAGGTGCGCCGTCGGGTCGGCCGGCTGGCGGCGACCGGGATGGTGCCGGGGCATCCCCGCACCGGCCGGATCACCGCGATCAGCGGCGAGTGGGAGACCATGGGCGAGCAGGTCGAGATGGATCGCGAGGGCCTGCTCGCCGCCATGGCCGGTCTCGGCGAAAAGGGGTTCACCTTCCAGTACTGGATGACCGACGACGAGGATGCCGACGTCGTCTGCACGCTGAGACAGGCCGGTGACGGCGTGGTCGTCGAGGACTACGGGCTCGACGGCTTCGGCGGTCCGGTCCACCGGAAGGGACAGGACACGGTGATCCGCCGGCTGCTGGCCGAGTTCCGGGCGACCGGGCCGGCCGCGGTCGGGCTGGTCGTCGACCGCTGGGGGCCGTCGCAGGAAACCGACCTCGACGACATCGTGACCGGTGGCCCGACTCCGGTGACGATCACACCGGAACTGATGGTGCTGCGACCCGAGATCGCGCGCCGGCACTTCGAGCCCGGAGAACTGGTCCCGTTCGGCGACTTCCTCGCCCGCGACGCGGACGGGATCCTCGCGCTGGTACCCGGCTAACCGAGCGAGCGGCCGCCGTCGACCAGCAGGCGCTGGCCGGTGATGAAGCCCGACTCCTCCGACGCGAAGAAGCTCACCGCCGCGGCCACGTCCTCCGGGGTGCCCAGCCGGCCCACCGGGACCGAAGCCCGGTACTCCTCCCGCTCGGCCTCCGGGACCTCCGCGTGCCGTTCCACCGGGATGAACCCGGGCGCCACCGTGTTGACCGTGATGCCGTCCGGGGCCAGTTCGCGCGCCCAGGCCTTGACCAGGCCGATCTGGGCGCTCTTCGCCGTCACGTACGCCGAGCGGCCGGGTGGCGGGCGGTCCGTCACCTCCGAGTCGATGTGCACGATGCGGCCGTGGTGACGGGCGCGCATCCCCGGCAGCACCGCGTGGCCCAGCAGCACCGGCGACCGCACGAAGAAGTCCAGCTGGGCCAGGTGAGCCGGCCAGTCCACGCTCGCCAGTGGTGCTTCCGGCTGCGGGCCGGTCGCGTTGAGCACCAGGACCCCGATCGGGCCCAGCAACGCCGTGACGGCGTCGACCAGGTCGCCGGCCTGGCGCCGGTCGGTGACGTCCGCGGCGAACGCCGCCGCCCGGCCGCCTTCGGCGAGGATGCCCTCGGCGGCGGTTTTGAGGTCGGCGTCGTCGTGCCGGCCGTTGACCGCGACGGCGAACCCGTCGCGGGCGAGCCTTCTGGCGATCACCCGGCCCAGGCCGCGGGAACTGCCGGTCACCAATGCGACACCCATGCCGCCGACGCTAGGGGACGCCCGGGGACACGACAAGGCCCCCGGGACGTGTCCCGGGGGCCTCGAACGGGTGACTCAGGCCGAAGCGGCCGCGAGGTTCTCCGTCACCGGGGGCGGGGCGCCCACGGCCTTCTTGCTGCGGCGGTTGCGCCGCTCCAGGTACGTCGCCAGCGCCGTCAGCAGCAGGCACATCACGACGTAGATGGCGGTCGCCACGATCGTCGACGGCACGATCGGCCGGCCGAACGTGCCCTGCGAACCGATGTAGCGGGCGTAGTACAGCAGCTCCTGGTAGGTGATGATGAAGCCGAGCGCGGTGTCCTTCAGCAGGACGACAAGCTGGCTGATGATCGTCGGCAGCATCGCCCGGACCGCCTGCGGCAGCAGGACCAGGAACATCACCTGGGTCTTGCGCATGCCCAGCGCGTACGCGGCTTCGCTCTGCCCCTTCGGCAGCGACTGGATGCCCGCGCGGAAGATCTCGGCGAGCACCGAGCCGTTGTACAGCGTCAGGCCGAGGACCACGCCGAGGAACGGTGACGTCGGCACGCCGATGGTCGGCAGGCCGAAGTAGAACAGGAACATCAGGATCAGCGCGGGGATGGCGCGGAAGAACTCGACGACGAACCCGGCGATCCGGCGGATCCAGGCGTGGTCCGACAGCCGGCCGGCCGCGAAGATCGCGCCGAAGATCAGCGCGAGCACGGCCGCGGCGGCGAACGCCTGGAGCGTCGAAAGCACCGCGTTGCCGAGGTCGCGCTGCACCTGCGCGTACTGCAGCCACTCCCACTTGCGGGCGGTGAACTGGCCGCTGTCGTAGAAGCGCCACCCGATGTAGCCGAGGAACGCGAGCACCACGAGCGTGCCGACCACCGCGTAGGTGGTGTAGCGCAGCCGGGCCTTGGGGCCCGGGACGTCGAACAGGACGTTGGTCATCGGGCCACGCTCCAGCGCTTCTCCAGGCTGCGTTGGACGAACGACAGCACGGCGACCAGGATGATGAAGCCGAGCGCGACCCACAGCAGGCCGACCAGCTGGTTCTCGCCGCGTTCGGACAGGTACGAGCGGATCGCGCCGGCCTCCGCGACCGAGAAACCGGCAGCGATGGTGGTGTTCTTCAGCAGCGCGATCAGCGTGCTGATCAGCGGCGGGACGACCGACCGCAGCGCCTGCGGCAGCACGACCTGGCCGAGGATCTGGCCGAAGGTCAGCCCCAGCGCGCGGCCCGCCTCGGCCTGGCCGACCGGCACCGTGTTGATGCCCGAGCGCACGACCTCGCAGATGAACGCCGAGGTGTACACGGTCAGGGCGGTCACGGCGGCCGGGAAGTAGTCGAGCTTGACGATGTCGAGCAGCGGGTACGCGAACACGAAGAACGCGAACACCAGGGTGAGCGGCGTGTTCCGGGCGATCGTCACGTACGCCGTGCCGACGGCGCGGAAGACGGGGACCGGGCTCACCCGCAGCATGGCCAGGATCGTGCCCCAGACGAGGCTGCCCACGGCCGCGAGCAGGAACAGTTCGATCGTGGTGAGGAAGAACGGACCGAACAGGTCCAGGTTGTTGAGCAGGACGTCCATGGAGCCTTCCCCGCGTCCGTTTGCCAGAGGTGGTCAGGTGGTGGATGTGACGGGGCCGGTGAACCGGGAAACCCGATTCACCGGCCCTGGTGTCACGTCAGTACTTCTCGAGGGTCGGGAGCTTGGCTTCCGAACCCGACTTGCCGAGGGTGGCGTCGTAGATCTTCTTCCAGGTGCCGTCGTCCAGCGCCTTCTGCAGGATCTCGTTGACCTTGTCGCGCAGGACCTTGTCGTCCTTGTTCAGGCCGATGCCGTACTTCTCCGTGGAGAACGTCTTGCCGACGACCTTCAGGTTGTCCGGGTCCTGGGCCGCGTAGCCCTTGAGGATCGCGTCGTCGGTGGTGACCGCGTCGACGTCCTTCGACAGCAGCTTCTCGACGCACTGCGAGTACTTCTGGAACTCGACGATGTTGCCCGGCTCGGTCAGGTTCTCCGAGCGGACCTTCTGGATCGGGGTCGAGCCGGTGACCGAGCAGACCTTCTTGCCCTTGAGGGTCTCCTTGCCGGTGATCGAGCTGTCGTCCTTGCGCACCAGCAGGTCCTGGCCGGCGACGAAGTACGGGCCGGCGAAGGAGACGAGCGCCTTGCGCTTGTCGGTGATCGAGTACGTGCCGACGTAGTAGTTCACGTCGCCGTTCGCGATCGTCTGCTCACGGGCACCCGAGTCGACCGTGCGGAAGGTGATCTTCTCCGGGTCGAAGCCGAGGCCGGCCGAGACGAGCTTCGCGATCTCGATGTCGAAGCCGCCGAACTTGCCGGTCGTCGGGTCCTTCAGGCCGAGGTTCGGCTGGTCGTCCTTGGCACCGACGGTCAGCGCGCCCGCCGACTTCATCTTCGCGAACACCGGGGAACCGGCCAGGTCGACGCCCTGCGCGACCGGGTAGGTCAGCGCCGCGGGGGCGTTCGTGCCGCTCTGGTCGCCCGAACCCGGCGACGTCGGCGTGCCTTCCTTGCCGCAGGCGGTCAGCGTGGTCAGCGCCAGGCCGCCGGCGAGCAGTCCCACCGCGAGGGTGCGGATCCTCATGTGAATCTCTCCTGTGTGTCGTCACCCGGGCGCCGACGGCGCCGCGGACCGTGCTCGGTGGTTGATCTCAGTGGGTCAGGATCTTGCCGAGGAAGTCCTTCGCGCGCTCGCTCTTCGGCGCGGTGAAGAACGCTTCCGGCGTCGTGTCTTCGACGATCTCGCCGTCGGCCATGAAGATCACCCGATCGGCTGCCCGCCGGGCGAAGCCCATCTCGTGGGTGACGACGAGCATCGTCATGCCGTCCTTGGCCAGACCCGTCATCACGTCGAGGACCTCCTGGACCATTTCCGGGTCCAGCGCCGAGGTCGGCTCGTCGAACAACATGACCTTGGGCCGCATCGCCAGCGCCCGCGCGATGGCGACGCGCTGCTGCTGGCCACCCGAAAGCTGCGCCGGGTACTTGTCGGCCTGGTTGGCGATGCCGACGCGCTCCAGCAGTTCCATCGCCGTCTTGCGCGCTTCGGCCTGCGAGGTCTTGCGGACCTTCACCGGCGCGAGCATGACGTTCTCGACGATGGTCTTGTGCGCGAACAGGTTGAACGACTGGAACACCATGCCGACGTCGGCCCGCAGCGACGCCAGGGCCTTGCCCTCGGCGGGCAGCGGGACGCCGTCGACGGCGATCTCGCCCGAGTTGATCGGCTCCAGCCGGTTGATCGCCCGGCACAGGGTCGACTTGCCCGAGCCCGACGGGCCGAGCACCACGACGACCTGGCCGCGAGGCACCTCGAGCGTGATCTCCCTGAGCACGTGCAGGTCGCCGAAGTACTTGTTCACGGCGGACGCCTTGATCATCGGCGCCGCCACCTCCGCGGTCATCTGGCCTCCCGGGTCGTTCGTGCAAATCGGGCATGGGTCACCACGCGATGGCGAGAACCTACCGTTGTCGTACCGGCTGGCAAGGCCGCTTGAGCAATACTTAGGGTTTCAACTGAGTATCGATGTCCTTTTTGGGGGGTGTCCACCCGAAGTCACGGGGAGTGACCGTCCGGGTGGCCGGTGCGGGGCCCGCCCGGACGTCCTAGAGTTCGCCCCACCGGCCGGTGGAGCAGGTCACCATGGGAGGCGGACGGGTGCGGGTGCTGCTGGTGGAGGACGACGACCGGGTCGCGGGCGCGCTCATCCCGGCGCTGATCCGGCGCGGCCTGGCGATCGCCCGGCTCGCCACCGGCGCCGGCGTGCTCGACCGGGTGCACGAGGTCGACGTCGTCCTGCTCGACCTCGGCCTGCCCGACATCGACGGCGTGACGCTGTGCCGCCAGATCCGCGCGGTCAGCGACGTCGCGATCATCGTCGTCTCGGCGCGCGCCGAGGTCGACGACCGGATCCAGGGCCTGCGCGCGGGCGCCGACGACTACCTGGTCAAGCCCTACGACGTCGAGGAGCTGCTCGCCCGGGTCGAGGCCGTGCGCCGCCGCCGCGGGGAGCACCCCGCCGCCGAGCCGGTGGTCATCCGGGTCGGGGACGTCACCGTCGACGTCTCGCGGCACGAGGTGCTGGTCGGCGGCAAGGCGGTGGCGCTGTCCCGCAAGGAGTTCCAGGTGCTGGCGCTGGTGGCGGGCGCGCGCGGCGCGGTCTGCTCGCGCGAGCACGTGCTCACCGAGGTGTGGGGTCACCGCGGGGCGGCGGAGAGCCGTTCGCTGGACGTCCACGTCGCGACGCTGCGGACGAAGCTGGGCCGCCCGGCGCTCATCGAGACGGTCCGCGGGGTCGGGTACCGGCTCGGCGGCCAGGTCGCCCGGAGCTGAGGCGTGCGCGTCCGGCTGCAGGGCATCGTGCTGACGCTGGTGGCGTTGCTGGTGTTCGGCCTGGGCATCCCGCTGGCGAGGAGCATCGCCGCCGGCGCGCAGCAGGACCTGTTCCTCGACCGGCTGACCGACACGGCCCGGTTCGCGTCGCTGGCCCAGCGCCCGCTGCTGGACAACAAGCCGTCGCTGATCAACCCCGATCTGGTCCGCTACAACGAGGTGTACGGCGTCCAGGTCGCGGTCGTCGACCAGGACGGCAAGCTGTTCGCGTCGTCGCTCGGGCCGGGCGCCGCGCGGATCGACCTGCGGGCCGAGCGCCTGAGCGGGCCGATCCACGAGGCGCTCGCCGGCCGCCGGTCGCAGCCGGCCGGCGTGCTGATGCCGTGGGATTCGACGCCGCTGGTGCTCGCCGAGCCGGTGCTCGCCGACGGCGAGGTGCACGGCGCGGTGCTCACCGTGTCCGAGACCGGCGCCGAGCGCGCCGACGTCCTGTGGTGGTGGCTGCTGCTCGCCGCGGGCGGGATCCTCGCCTTCACGCTGGCGCTGGCCGTGGCGGTGCCGGTGGTCCGCTGGATCCTGCGGCCGGTGCACCGGCTCGACGACGCGACGGGCGCACTGGTGGCGTCGGTGGTCAGCGGCCGGGAGGCCGAGCCGGTGGGGGAGAGCGGCGGGCCACCGGAGCTGCGGCAGCTCGGCCGGTCGTTCGACCGGATGGCCGAAAGCGTGTCGGGTGCGCTGGCGGCACAACGCGCGTTCGTCGCCGACGCGTCCCACCAGCTGCGCAACCCGCTGACGGCGTTGAAGATCCGCCTGGGCAACCTGGAAGGCCACGTCGACGACGAGCCGGCGGCCGCCGACCTGGAGGCCGCGCGCGTCGACGCGGGGCGGCTGCACCAGATCCTCGACGGGCTGCTGTCGATGGCTCGCGCCGAGGCCTCCGGCGGCGAGCTGGACCCGGTGGCGCTGGACGAGGCCGTCGCCGAGCGGGTCGCCGACTGGTCGGTGGTCGGCGAGGCCCGGGACGTGCGGCTGGTCGTCGACACGTCCGGCGACGGCGCGCGGGTGCGCATGCCGCCGCGCGGCGCCGAAACGATCCTGGACGCGCTGCTGGACAACGCGCTGAAGTTCACCGCGTCGGGGACGGAGATCCTGATCTCGGTGGCGAAGGAGGACGACCGGGTGCGGTTGTCGGTTCGTGACCACGGGCCGGGACTGCGGCCCGACGAGCTCGACCGCGCGCGCGACCGGTTCTGGCGCAGCCCCGCCCACCAGAACGTGCCCGGCTCGGGACTGGGCCTGGCGATCGTCACCGAGATCGTCGCGCACTCCGACGGGGAACTGGAGCTGGACCTGCCCGAGGGTGGCGGCCTGCGGATCGCGATGGAGTTCCCGGTCGCCTAGCGCCGCGTGCCGGACCCAAGGTCTTGAATGACTCATTCAGGTCTTCGGAGGTCTTGAATGAGTCATTCAAGACCTTTGCCCTAGGTCTTCTGCGCCCGGTAGTAGCGCAGCGCACCCGGGTGGAGCGGGACCGGCTGGGTCTCGATGCCCGGGTGGACGTCGATCGACAGGGCCGCCAGGTTGGCGTCGGCCAGCGCGCGGCGGGCGCCGAACAGGTCGCGGACCAGGGCTTCCGCCACGTCGTCGGGCATGGATTTCGGGACCACCAGGAAGTTCGGCACCACCAGCGTCGTCACCGGCAGGAGCTGGTTGTACGTGCTCGCCGGGATGGTCGCGGTGCTGTAGACCTGGCTCAGCGCCTGCATCTTCGGCATCAGGTCGGCGATGTCGAGCAGCCGCAGCCGGCCTCGGTTCTCGGGTTCCGCCAGTTTCGGCGTCGGCAGCCCGCCGGACCAGAAGAACGCGTCGACGTCGTGGTTCAGCAGCGCGGCGACGGAATCGTCGAGGCCGCGGGTGATCGTGCTGACCGAGTTCTGCAGCCCGGCCGCGATGAGCAGGGACTTGGCGATGAACTCGACGCCGGACTGCGGTGAGCCGATCGCGATCCGGTGGCCGCTCAGCTGGGACACCGACCGGATGTCGGAGTCGGCCCGGACGACGATGTGCAGGTAGTCGTCGTGGATCCGGGCGAGCGCGGCGAAATCCGGGTGGGCCTGGTAGCGGTCGGCGGCGACGTCGGCGGCGACGAAGGCGACGTCGGCCTGCCGGGCGAGCACCTTGGCGACGTTGTCGGGCGAGCCCTGGGTCTGCAGCACCTCCGGCCGGTCGATGTCCAGGCCGGTCTGCCAGGCGGTGGCGAGGGTCTGGGCGAGCTTGTAGTAGACGCCGCCGGAGTTGCCCGCGGCGATCCGCAGCTTGAGCCCGCCGAAGCCGGCGGTGCAGGCGCTGAGCACCAGCAGGAGGGCGGCCGCGATCGCGAGCCCGCGCGTCCGCCTGCTGGTGGTCACGGCTTGATCGTGCCAGACTCCGGGGCCGGCGGGCAGCCTCACCGGCCCCGGCGTCCGATTCGGACGGACGGCGGGACCTCGCACGTTACTGCTTCGAACGGTAACGAGGTAGTCTTCACGGCGTGGGAGACAAGCAGGGGTTCCGCTTCCACGGCGGACGGCCTTCGGTGAACTTCACGGCCACCGTCGGCGAGCGCTGGCGCAACGGCGGCTTCGAACGCGTCCCCGATCCCGAGGCGCTGGGCCGCTGGTTCACCGAAGCGGGCCTGGCCCCGGCCGCACCGGCCGGCACGGCGGCCGACCTGACGGCGGCACGCGAGCTGCGGGAAGCCGTCTACCGCTTGATGCTGGGCCGGCTGTCCGGGGCCGCGGCAGCCGACGAGGACCTGGCCACGGTGAACCGGTGGGCGGCGCAACCCCCGCCGGTGACCGCTCTGCACGTCACCCCGGAGGGGCTGCGGGCCCAGCCGGCGTCGGTGACGGTGCCGTCCCTGCTGGGGCTGATCGCCGCGGACGCGGTCGCGGTCCTCGGCGGCGACGATGCGGCCCGCTTGCGCGAGTGCGCGAATCCCGAGTGCTCGCTGCTGTTCCTCGACACCTCACGCGCGGGCGCCCGCCGCTGGTGCTCGATGAGCGCGTGCGGCAGCCGCGAGAAGATGCAGCGCTACCGCTCCGCCGACCGTTAGTGGCTGGCTGGTCGTGAGTGGTAATTAGGGTTAGAACCCTAATTACCACTCACGACCAGCCGTGGCGGACAGGCGGACCGGCGGACAGGATTGCTCTGGCCGGCCATCAGGCCGCCCGGGTCAACCGGAGGACCGGGTCCCCGCCCGCGTCACCCGCGGGATCGCCGACGACGACGGAGAATCCCGGCGCCTCGATCACCACACCGTCCGCCGATGCCCGCACCCCGACCGTGAACGGGACGTCGTCGTGCGGCCCGTACCGCACCGCGAAGACCGCCGAGCCCGGCGGGGAGTCCGGCAGCGGGCCCGCCAGGACGTGGTTCGTGTCCGTCACCCGGTGCCAGCCCGCGTCCGGGTTTCCGTAGCCACGAGGATCGTCGGCCAGGGAGAACGCCAGTTGCTCCTGTGTCAGCCCGATCGTCTCCGGACTGCTGAAGTTCGTCCGGCCCGCCGGGGGATTGACCACCCGGAGCGACGCCCCCGAGCTGATGGCCAGGCTGCCCGCGTGGAGGGTGCCGTTCGTGGGCAGCACCGCGCCGGGGGTGCTCAGGTCGAACGGTGTTCCGCCCGGCTCGGCCACCGTGACGATCTTGCGCTGGCCCGCCGCCGTTTCCTCGACGTAGGGCAGCCCGGCGAGGAAGTCGCACCCGGTCGCCGGGACCACCGCGAACAGCGTCAGCCGCTGCTCCTCGGCCACCCACAGCTGCTGGACGCTCAGCAGCACCTGCTCCCGGGTGACCACCGCCTTGGTCACCAGCCGGGCGGCGAGGTCGCCGTCCCGGGCGTCGCGGACGCGCACCGGGCCGAGCGCGCGGGTGAGCAGCGTCCGGGGGCCGTTGTCGTAGCCGAGGACCGGGCCGATGCCGTGCTGGCCCGCCACGACGGACTCGATCACCGCGGCCCGGCCGGCGTCGATCAGGTACGGCGTGTGGCTGCCCGTCAGTGACACCGACGCGGCGCGGTGGCGCAGCGAATACGGCGTCGTGACCGGGACGGACGGTGTCCGGTGCCAGGTGCGGTCGTCCTGGTACAGCCAGACCGTCGTGAACGCGAAGTGCCCGCTTGGTGCGCCGGTCCGGGCCAGCGGGTAGTAGGCGACGCGGCGGTCGGCCAGGTAGCGGCCGAGGTCGGTGGCCAGGTGCGCGCTGAAGTAGCGCAGGCCGAGCAGGCCTTCGGCGCCGCAGTGCTGCTCGCTGTAGCGGGGGCCGCCGTAGTCGAAGCCGCGCGCCGACAGGCGGCAGTCGAGGTGGCGGGCGATCTCCGCGCCGTCGTCGAGGAACAGCCGGTCGGCCGTGACCCGATGGGCCTGGGCCAGGAAGGACAGGGAGATCGGCAGGTAGTTCTGGTCGTGGCCGGCGCCGTGCTCCGCCGGCAGCGCGAAGCCGCGGTCGGTCACCCGCGACGGGCGGATCACGTCCGTGTACAGGCGCATCGCCGCCGTCGTGACGCGGTTGCCTTCGCGGTCCCGGGAAACCTCGTCGAGGTGGCGGCCGAGCATCAGGCCCGCCGCGACCGCGCCGAGGGCCTGGTTCCCCGTCTGCTGGGGGTTGACCATGCTCGCTTCGGTCAGCCACCGCCAGTACCCGAGCGCCAGCTCCGTCACCTCGGCGTACTGGCCGCCGGTGAGCAGGCCGTCGCCGAGTTCCAGGATATTGACCGCGTGCAGCATCGCCCACACCGTGCTCGGCCAGTCGCCGAAGGGGTGCTCGCCCTCTCCGGGCATGTACCGCGCGTACGGCAGGCCGCTGTGGCGGATGCGCAGGAACGGCTCGCCGGGGTTGTCGCGCCGGAACACCCGGTGCGTCAGGAAGAAGTCCAAGCCCCGGCGCACTGCCTCGGTGAGCGCCGGATCGCCGGAGACCCCGCGCTGCCATGCCAGGCACAGCAAGGAAATCACGCCGAGGCCGAGGTCGCCGACGTCGTCGTCGGCCGCAGGGTCCTCGAAGTTGCCGTCCGGCTGCTGCGCGGCGAGCGCGTCGGCGGCCGCGGCGGCCAGGACGGTGTCGAGGCAGCCGGGATCGTCGGGCAGGTCGTGCGAGCTCGCGTGCTGGCTCGGCAGCAGGATCGGGTCCATCCGCTTCGCAGCCTCCCTGCCGTCCTGGGCACCGGACCGGTCGACGTGGTCGGGAAAGCGCTTTCCCGACCTTGCCCGCAGTGGCCGGAAAATCGATGATGCGGCTGGGACCCGCACTTGGTTAAGTAGTAAACAAACGAACCCGCACGTTGTCAACGGCACGGATCGCGGCCGGCTCGGCAGGGTCGTGCATTCGACAGTTTCACTTCGGCGAAAGCAGGTGCAGATGGCGAAATCGGGCATCGGTGACCGGGCCGGCGAGGTCTTCGCCGCGCTGGCGGCCGCCGGCCAGGCCACCCGGCCGCAGCTCGCGGTGGCCTGCGGGTTGTCGAAGCCGACGGTCTCCCTGGTGATGGCCGAGCTGGAGACCGCCGGGCTCGCCGAGCGCAGCGGCAGCTCGTCGGGGGCCACCGGGCGGACCGCGGCGGTCTACCGGCTGGGCCCCCGGGCCGGGTACGTGCTGGCGGTGGACCGCGGCTCGACGCAGGTGGCGCTGCGGGCGACCACGCTCGGCGGGGAACTGCTCGACGAAGACCAGACCGCGCGGCCCGCGTCCGCGGACGCCATGGTGAAAGCCGTGCTGCGCCGCGGGAGCACGCGTGGTCCGCTTCGTGCGGTGGTGGTCGCAGTGTCCGATGTGGTCTCCCCGCCCGGCCGTGGCGAGCCGGCGACCATGGCGCGGATCTCCGGCGCCGTGGCCGCGCTCGGCCTGCCCGGCGGCGCGCCCGTGCACACGGAGAACAACGTCAACTGCGCGGCCATCGCCGAACTCGCCGAAGGGGCGGGCCGCGACCACGACAGCTTCGTGTTCCTGCAGGTCGGCGTGGCCATCGGCGCGGGCGTGGTGCTCGGGCGCCGGCTCGTGCGCGGAGCGAGCGGCGCGGCGGGGGAGGTCGCCCGCCTGGCGTACCCGTGGGCCGACGACCGGCCGCCGGTCCGCGACGCACTGGAAGCCCGGCTCGGTTCGCGGGCGCTGCTGCAGCGCGCCCGCGGTCGCTGGGCGGGACGTCCGGACCCGGCGCCGCGGACGGCCGCCGCGCTGTTCGCGCTGGCCGAGAAGGGGGACGCCGTCGCGCTCGAGATCGTCGCCGGGCACGCCGAAGCCGTCGGGAACCTGGCCGCGTCGATCTGCGCGGTCGTCGACCCCGGCCTGGTCGTGCTGGGCGGCGGGGTGGGGCGGAACAAGCTGCTCCGGCCGGGGGTCGTCGCCGCACTCGACCGGCTGAGCTGGCCGGCCGACGTCGTGGTCAGCGAGCTGGGCGCCCGCGCGACCGTGCTCGGCGCCGCGCACCTGGCCAGGGAGAGGGGCATCCGCGCGGTGCTGGACGAGGGGTGAACGGGGGCGTTGACAGCGGCGGACGGCGCTGCCTAGAGTGCCCCGAGAAAGCGCTTCCAGCTCCCTGGGACGGAACCACTGGAACCGCGTGCGTCGGAAGAAGTGCCACGGCAGCCGCCCCCTTTTCGCGGGGGCTGCCGGTCCACGCTGGAGTCCCGGGAGCAGACGATGTCAGCCGAAGCCGCAACGCACCCTGTCGAAGCCGGGATCCGGCCGGCGGTGAAGACCGCGCCCGCCCGGCGTCGCCGGAAACGCCATAAGGACAACCGGGCGGCGTACCTCTTCCTGACGCCGTGGTTCCTCGGCATCTTCGGGTTCGTCCTGCTGCCGATGGCCTACTCGCTGTATCTCTCGCTGACGAAGTTCGACCTGCTGAGCTCGCCGCAGTGGGTGGGCTTCGACAACTACCTGTCGATGTGGCAGGACGAGAAGTTCCTCCAGTCGGTCAAGGTCACGCTCACCTACGTCGTCGCTTCGGTCCCGCTCAAGCTCGCGGCCGCGCTCCTCGTCGCCGCGGCGCTGAACCGGGGCCTGCGCGCGCTCGGGTTCTACCGCTCGGTCTTCTACCTGCCGTCGCTGCTCGGCGCGAGCGTCGCGGTTTCGGTGATGTGGCGCCAGATCTTTTCGCAGCAGGGCCTGCTGAACCAGGTGCTCGGCATCGTCGGCATCCGCGGTGCGGACTGGATCGGGGACCCGCGGTTCGCGCTCTGGACCCTCGTCCTGCTGTCGGGCTGGCAGTTCGGCACCCCGATGCTGATCTTCCTCGCCGGGCTCAAGCAGATCCCCAAAGAACTCTACGAGGCCGCGGAGCTCGACGGCGCCGGCCGGATCCGGATGTTCTTCCGGATCACCGTGCCGATGCTGTCCCCGGTGATCTTCTTCAACCTGGTCCTGGAGACGATCAACGCGTTCCAGACCTTCACCCCGGCCTACGTCGTCAGCGGCGGGCTGGGCGGGCCGATCGACTCGACCATGCTGTACACGCTTTACCTCTACCGCAAAGGCTTCTCGAGCCTGCAGATGGGCTACGCGTCGGCGATGGCGTGGGTCCTGTTCGTGGTGATCGGCTTGTTCACCGCGCTCTACTTCGCGTCGTCACGGCGCTGGGTCACCTACGCGGACTGAAGCTTGCTCACCATGGCCGAAAGGACCGAAATGGTCGCCACTGTCAAGGCACCGGCGAAGACCCACTGGCGTGCGCACGTGGTGTTGCTCGCCGGGGTCGTCGTGATGATCTACCCGCTGGTGTGGCTGGTCGGAGCATCGTTCAAGCCGGAGAACCAGATCTTCAGCACGCTCGACCCCATCCCGTGGCACTTCACCTTCGACAACTACCTCGGCGGCTGGACGGCGACGGGGACGTCGTTCACCGTCTACCTCGCGAACTCCGCGACCATCGCGCTCTGCGTGGTGATCGGCAACATCGCGTCCTGTTCGCTGGCCGCCTACGCGTTCGCCCGGCTCGATTTCGCGTTCCGCAAGATCTGGTTCGGCCTGATGCTCGGGACGCTGATGCTGCCGTTCCAGGCCACGATGATCCCGCAGTACACGATCTTCTACAAACTGAACTGGATCAACACGTTCCTGCCGCTGGTGGTCCCGCAGCTGCTCGCGTGCGACGCGTTCTTCATCTTCCTCATGGTCCAGTTCATCCGGGGCATTCCCCGCGAACTGGACGAAGCGGCGGCCATCGACGGCGCCGGGCACGGCCGCGTCTTCTTCTCGGTGATCCTCCCGCTCCTGCGCCCGGCCCTGCTGACCACCGGCGTCCTGACCTTCATCTGGACCTTCAACGACTTCCTCCGCCAGCTGGTCTACCTGTCCGACAAATCCCGCTACACCGTCCCGCTGGGCCTCAACTCCTTCATCGACCGGGCGAGCGGGTCCAGCTACGGCGGCATGCTCGCGATGTCGGTGGTCACCCTCGTACCGACCGTCGCGGTGTTCCTCATCTGCCAGAAGCGCCTGGTGGACGGCGTGGCCAACTCCGGGATCAAAGGCTGAACCCCCAACCGAAACAGCAGAAAGTGAGACCGTCATGGCACAGCACCTGTCCAGGAGGGGGTTCCTCGGGGTCGCCGGGGCGGGGGTGGCTTCGGCCGCGCTCGCCGGCTGCGGTTTCGCCCCGCCCAGCAGCAGCAGCGGCTCCGGCGGCGGGAACAACGCCCTGACCTTCCGCTGGTGGGGCGGCAACGCCCGCAACGACGCCTACCAGAAAGCGGTGAAGATCTTCACCGACAAGACCGGGATCGCCGTCACCACCCAGTACTCCGGCTACGACGGGTACTTCGACAAGCTGAACACCGAGTTCGCCGGCGGCAACCCGCCCGACATCTTCCAGATGGACACCGCGCTCGTCAGCACCTACGCCGGCCGGAACGTGCTCACCGACCTGGGCACCTACGTCCCCGGCACGATCGGGCTGGACACCCTGTACGCGCCGGTGCGCGGGGCGGGCGCGGTCAAGGGCAAGACCTACGGCGTCCCGTCCGGCTCCGGCAACGCCCCGGTGCTCTACGACAAGTCGGTCTTCGACCAGCTCAAGATCACCCCACCGACCAGCGACTGGACGTGGCAGGACTTCGGCACCATCGCCGGCGAGGTCTCCAAGGCGTGGGGCCCGAACAAGTACGGCGCGCTCGATGCCTCGAAGGACGACTCGGGCGCGCTGCAGCCGTGGCTGCGCCAGCGCGGCAAGGACCTCTACACCCCCGACCAGACCCTCGGCTTCGGTCCCGAGGACCTGACCGAGTGGTTCACCTTCTGGGACGGCCTGCGCAAGTCCGGCGCGATCTGCCCGCCGACCATGCTGAGCAACACCGACGCGGCGACCGGCAACCACCCGCTGATCACCGGCCAGATCGCGATGACCACCGGCTGGGGCCTGGCCCAGATGCAGCCGCTGACCCAGCACGAGCTGAAGCTCGTCGTCGTACCGCGGGCCAACGGCAAGACGGGCCAGGCGCCGTCCGGCGGCGTGCTGCTGTGCATCCCGGTGAAGAGCAAGAACGCCGACGGCGCGGCGAAGCTGATCAACTTCTTCCTCAACGACGACGACGCGATCAAGACGATGAAGCTGCAGCGCGGGCTGCCGCCGTCGGACAAGGCGAAGAACCTCCTCGTGCCGACCGCCACCGGCCCCGAGAAGGCGGACATGGACTTCGGCGAGTACGTGGCCGCCGAGGTCGCCAAGGACGGCCTGCCCACCGCGCCGACCGCGCCGCCGGGCTACGGCGACGTCAAGACCGCGCTCGACTCGGCCGCCAAGCAAATCGCCTTCGGCAAGATGTCGATCGCGGCCGGCGTGACCCAGTTCTTCAGCGACGCCAAGGCGGCGCTCGCCAACGCGAAGTAGGGGAAACGTGCGCATCACGGCCGTGCGGGGCACCGATCTGTTCGTCGGCTCGGCCGCCGCGGCCCGCCAGGTGGTCAGAGTGACGCTGAGCGGGCCGCGGGCTCCGGTGCGCGTCCGGGTCGAGGGCAAGCGGGTGTCCACACCGGAACCCGCCACCGCCGATCTCCACACAGACGGCGTCACGGTGGAAGTCGGTGTCGTCTTCCAGGCGCCCGAGGGCTCCTCGCACCGGGTCACCGTGGTCGCGGAGTCGGCCGGGGAGCGCGTCACGGCGGACGCGGACCTCGTCGTCGCGGAAACCGGCTGGACGATGTGGATGGTGTCGCACTTCCACTACGACCCGGTGTGGTGGAACACCCAGGCGGGTTTCACCGACACCTGGCTCGATCTGCCGCTGGCGCAGGAAAAGCGGATGAAGTTCCAGCGCTCGGCGTTCGACCTCGTCCGCGCGCACCTCGAAGCCGCCCGCGACGACGAGGACTACCGGTTCGTCCTGGCCGAGGTCGACTACCTCAAACCGCACTGGGACGCCTTCCCCGGCGACCGCCACGACCTGCGGCGATTCCTCAGCGACGGCCGGATCGAGCTGGTCGGCGGCAACTACAACGAGGCCAACACCAACCTGACCCACCCGGAGTCGACGATCCGCAACGCCGTCTACGGCGTCGGCTACCAGCGGGACGTCCTCGGCGGCGACCCGCGTTCGGCGTGGATGCTCGACGTGTTCGGCCACGACCCGGCCTACCCCGGGCTGATGGCCGACGCCGGCCTGGAGTCGAGTGCCTGGGCGCGCGGGCCATGGCACCACGTCGGGGCGAAGCGGCACACCGGCGACATCGGCCGGATGCAGTTCCCGTCGGAGTTCGAATGGATCTCGCCGAGCGGGCGGGGGCTGCTGACCGCCTACATGGCCGACCACTACGTCGCCGGGTGGGGCATCGAGCGCCAGGACACCCTCGAAGAGGCGATGGCGGAGGCCTACCGGCAGTTCAGCACGCTGCGGCAGGTGGCCGCCACCCGCAACGTGCTGCTGCCGGTCGGGCACGACCACAACATCCCCTCGCGGTTCTGCACCGAAATCCACCGCACCTGGAACGCCCGGTACGTCTGGCCGCGATTCGTCGTCGGCCTGCCCCGGGACTTCTTCGCCGCGGTCCGCGCGGACGCGAAGGCGCGCGGCACGGCGATCAGCGTGCAGACCCGGGACATGAACCCGGTCTACACCGGCAAGGACGTCTCCTACATCGACACCAAGCAGGCCCAGCGCGCGGCCGAAGTCGCGGTGCTCGACGGCGAACGGGCGGCCACCCTCGCCGCCCTGCTCGGGGCGCGGTATCCCCACGAGGCCCTCGACAAGGCCTGGCGGCAACTGGTCTACGGCGCCCACCACGACGCCATCACCGGCACCGAATCCGACCAGGTCTACCTCGACCTGCTCACCGGCTGGCGCGAAGCGGCCGAGCGCGGCGGCGAGGTGCTGGACGGCGCCATCGCCGAGCTGGCCCACCACGCCGACACGACCGGCGACGGCGTGCCCGTCTTCGTGCTCAACACGCTGTCCTGGACCCGGGATGCGATCACCTCGGTGACCGTGACCCCGGGGGCAGCGGGGATCTCGGGCGCGCGGGTGGTCGACCCGGACGGCCGTCCGGTCCCCGCTGTCACCGACGCGGTCGTGCGCCACCCCGACGGCTCGCTCCGCGAAATCACGCTGACCTTCCTCGCGACGGCGGTGCCCGCGCTCGGCTACCGGGTCTACCGCGTCCTCGACTCGGCGGACGTCCCACCCGGGTGGACCGTGAAGCCGGGGCCGCCGTCGATCGAGAACGACGTCTTCGCCGTCGAAGCCGACCCGGCGCGCGGGGGTGCGCTCAAGCGCGTCCACGACCGGCGAAGTGGCCGGGAACTGCTGCGGGACGGCGGGCTCGCCGCCGGGCTGGTGGTCCAGGACGAGCACGCCGAACACCCGGTGTGGGGCGAGGGCCCGTGGCACCTGCTGCCGAAGGGGCCCGGTCACGGCCCCGGCGCGGCGGACGTGGTCGTCGAGACCAGCCCGCTGGGGGAGCGGCTCGTCGCGACCACGGCACTGGACGACCTGCGGATCACCCAGCGCACGACGGTGTGGCGCGGGGTGTCCCGAGTGGACGTCCGCACCGACGTCGACGGGTCTCTGGGGCAGGACCGGCTCCTGCGGGCCCGGTTCGACTTCGACGTCCCCGGCGCTCTCCCCGTCGCCGAAGTCGGGTTCGGCGCGATCGGCCGGTCGTTCGGCTTCCCCGACGCCGACGCGGCCGAGCACCTGTGGACCCTCGACACGCCGGCCCACACCTGGGCCGGGCTGTCGGCGACCGCCCGCGTCACGCTCACCCGCGACGACGGCACCCGGACCGCCCACGCCATCGGCGTCGCCGAAGTCGTCGAGCCCCTCGCGCCCGGCATCGAGGTCCGGGCGCTGGTGGCCGCGCTGGCCGCGAAGGGCGTCACCGCGACCTGCACCCGCCCCGGCGGCCCGCGCTACGGCGCGCTCGACGTCGACTCGAACCTGCCCGACGTCCGGATCGTCGCCGGCGCGGACAACCCGTACGCCGCCGAGGTCCTCGCCGCCGCCGAGCCGGGGTACCGGGGCGCCCTCGCCCGCCACGGCCGGGTGTTCGTCCCGGCGGACCGGACCCGGCGCGAAGCCTGGGTGCCCGACGCCGACCTCCGGGGACCGCGGGACCTGCCGGTGGTGATCATCGACGACGTCAAGGCCGCCGTCGCCGAACTGCGCGCCGACGCCACGATCGACGTGCGGGTCCCCGACGGGCTGGCCGGGACCGCCGAGCCCGCCGACAGCTACTCCGTCGCGGTCGTCAACCACGGCACGCCCGGGTTCGTCGTCGACCCGGGCGGCACGCTGCACCTGTCGCTGATGCGTTCGTGCAGCGGCTGGCCCAGCGGCGTGTGGATCGACGGCGACCGCCGGACCGCGCCGGATGGCTCGAGTTTCGCCTGGCAGCACTGGACCCACACGTTCGGCTTCGCGATCGTCGCCGGAGACGGGGACTGGCGTGCCGCCGGTTTCCCGCGTGGCGCGCAGGAAGCCGCGCACCCGCTGCGGGCCCGGCCGGTGCCCGCCACCGAAGGCACGCTGCCGTCCACAGTGGGCCTGATCGCGGTCGAACCGGCCGAAGTCGTGCTGACGGCCGCGAAACCCGCGGGCAACCCCCTGGCCTCGGGGTCGGTGATCACCCCCTCGGACGCGATCACGCTGCGGGTGTACGAATCGACCGGGTCCGCGGCCACGGCGTCCATCGCGCTGCACGGCGGGATCCGGTCGGCCTGGCGCACCGACCTCCTCGAGGAGAAGGGCGAGCCGGTCGAAGTCGACGACGGCCGCGCGCGCGTCGAACTGGGCGCCGCGGATGTGGCGACCCTGCGGCTGGAACCGGCCGCCCGCACGGAAACCGGCCGGGAGATCGTCCGGGCCACGGAACCCGTGCAGCCGGTGCACACGCGGTACTGGCTGCACAACGAAGGACCGGCGCCGGTCGGCAACCTGCCGGTGAGCGTCCACGTGACACCGACCCGGCTGAGGCTTGACGACGGGCGAGCCCGCCTGGACGTCACGGTGAGCTGCAGCGGCCGCCCGGCTCGCGGGCGCGTCGATCTGGACCTGCCACCGGGGTGGCAGGCCGAGGACGGTCCGGACTTGGCGTACGACCTGGAACCGGGAGACCACACGAAAACCACGGTCGAGGTCCGGGGCCCGGACACGCCCGGCCGGTACTTGGTCGCCGCCCGGATTTCCGACGGCCAGTTGCTCGAAGACACGGCCGAAATCCTGGTCGGCGCAGCGCCGCCACGCGACGACCTGGTCGACGTCGAACTCGTGCCGGGTCCGATCACCCTCGAACCGGGCGGGCGGGCCGAGTTGCCGGTGTCGTTGACGAACCTGGCCCAGAGCGAAATCCGGGGCGGGATCGCGGCAATCAGCCCCTTCGGCACCTGGGCGGGCGAGCTGACGATCGGCCCGCGGGCCCAGCCGTTCCGGCTCGCCGCCGGGGAGAACACGACGGTGCCGATCACCGTCCGGGCCGGGCACCTGGCCCGGCCGGGCGCGCACTGGTGGATGCTCGTCCGCGTGACCGCCCACGGGCGGCTCGCGTACAGTCCCGCCGTCGAAGTCCGGATCGAGTGAATTCGTCGAATTCGCGGTATTTCTGAAAAAGAACAGGTTACTGACCGGCGAATTACTCCGGACGCTCCTTGACCGGGGGTCCGCCGGGCGCTGATCATTTCCGCATCGATTCCCCGCGCGCTTTTCCGGCCACGCGGGCCTTCTCAGGAGAACCAGTTGAGCCTCGCTCCCTTGGACCGGCGGACCTTCCTGCGCCTGTCCGCGCTCGTCCCCGCCATGCCCGCCGTGCTGGGCGTCCCCGCATGGGCGGAGGAGACGGCGTTCGTCGACAGCTACCGCACCAACATCCCGGCGAACCACACCCCGGAGACCAACGCGGCGGTGCGGATCCTGAGCGGGATGCAGCGGGTCTGGCGCACCGGGTCCACTTGGGACAGTGGCGTCGTGCTAGACGCCGCGGTGCTGCGCGCGAACGTCCGGCACTGCGTCGCCGTCACCCGCGCCCGGACCGACGCCGAGGCCAAGCGCGCCTTCGTCTACGACCGCCAGCACCAGTCCTACGCCGCCATCGGCGGCCTCGGCCCGCTTGCGAACCTCTACCGCGGTGGCGCCAAGGCCGTCACGAGCATCACCTCCGCGCCCGACGGCATTCCGCCGGCGAAGATCGACGACGCCGTCCCGGCGAACGCACCGGCCGGATCGGCGCTCGGTGCGGGCTCGCACGACTCGGAGCTCGGCCTGGTGGCCACCCTGGTCGACACCGTCCGCGGCAACTTCGCCTCGGGCAACCCGAGCAAGGCCGCCTACCAGTACCCGCGGCCGTGGCGGATGACCGCGGACAGCCGAGTCGTCCCCACCGGCGCGACCGACGCGCTCGGCTACCCGGTCTACCAGTCCGACGTCGTCGTCGCGCCGCAGCTGCTGCGGCAGCGCAGCACCACCCCGGCCGAGGACGGCGGCTTCCCCAGTGGCCACACCAACGCGTTCCACCTGGCCTGCCTCGCGCTGGCCTACGCGGTCCCGGAGCGGTTCCAGGAGCTGGTGGCGCGGGCCTACGACCTGGCCGACACCCGGATCGTCGCCGGGATGCACTCGCCGGTGGACGTGATCGGCGGCCGGACCCTGGCCACCGCGCTCACCGCGGCGACGCTCGCCGACCCGGAGAACGCGGCGCTCAAGGCGGCGGCGCGCAAGCAGGCGCTGGACTACTTCACCGCGAAGACCGGCACGACGGCCGACACGCTCTTCGCCCACGCTCACACCGGTGCCGACGAATACGGCGACCGCCGAGCCAACGCCGCGAAGGTCGCCCGCGGGGCGACCTACGGCCTGCCGGACCGGGCCACGCGCGCCGCGATGCGGGTCCCGAAGGGCGCCGAGGTGCTGCTCGAGACGCGCCTGCCGTACCTCGACGCGGCGCAGCGGCGGGAAGTCCTGCGCACGACGGCGTTCCCGGCCGGGAACGCGCTGCTCGACGGCCCGGAGCTGTGGGGGCGGCTGAACCTCTTCGCCGCGGCCGACGGCTACGGCGCGTTCGACGCCGGCGTCCGCGTCACGATGGACGCCACGCGCGGCGGGTTCAGCGCGAACGACAGCTGGCGCAACGACCTCGGCGGCGACGGCGGGCTCGTCAAGGCGGGCACCGGGACGCTGACGCTCGCCGGGGCCAACAGCTACCGCGGTGGCACCCGTGTCGAGGGAGGCACGCTGGTCGCGGCGGCGCCGGGTGCGCTGGGCACCGGCACCGTCGAACTCGCCGGCGGCACCCTGCGCGTGTCCGGTCTCCGGGCCGGCGGCTACCACCAGACCGGCGGCACGCTGTCCGTGACCACCGGACCGGCGCTGGTCGTGCGCGGCGACGCCACCCTGGAGCACGGCAGCGTCCTGGAACTCCGGGTCACCGGCGCCTGCCCGTGGCACGAGGTCGACGTGCTGTGCGCGCGGCGGCTGCGTGGCCGGTTCGCCGCCATCCGAGTCGACCGCCCGGGCTACCGGGTGGTTCCCCGTTACACCCCCACCGGTTTGTCCGTCCGAATCCTTCGGGAGTACTAGTGAGAAAACGCATCGCCGCGTTGGCACTCGCCGTCACTGTGTCCACAGTGGTCAGTCCGGCGGCGGCGCACGCCGCCGACGGCAGCGGCAGCTTCTCGGTCCTGGCCTACAACGTCGCCGGCCTGCCCGAGTCGATCTCCAGCGCGCCGACCCCGCGTGACCCCGCGACGACCGCGATCGGGCAGCGGATCGCTCCCTACGACATCGTGCACGTCGAGGAGGACTTCAACTACCACGCCAAGCTCTACGCGGCCGACAACCACCCGTACCGCACGCCGACCAGCGGCGGTGCGGGCATCGGCAGCGGGCTGAACACGCTGTCCTCGCTGCCCTACGACGCCGACGACTTCGAGCGCGTCCGCTGGACGTCGTGCCAGCTCGACTCGGGCGACTGCCTGACCCCCAAGGGCTTCACCTTCATGCGGGTCCGGCTGGCCGAAGGCGTGTACGTCGACTTCTACAACGCGCACACCAACGCGGGCACCAACGACGGCGACGAGGCTTCGCGTGCGTCGAACCTGGCGCAGCTGACCGCGTTCATCCGGTCGCACTCGGCGGGCAACGCGGTGGTCGTCATGGGCGACACCAACACGCGCTACACCCGCGCGGCCGACACGATCGCCCAGTTCGGCTCGGACAACGGCCTCACCGACGCGTGGGTCAAGCTCGTGCGCGGTGGCGTCGCGCCGGCCCCGGGCAGCCCCGACCTCGTGTGCGACAAGCAGGCGCCCACCAACGACTGCGAGATCGTCGACAAGGTGCTCTACCGCAGCAGCAAGCTCGTGAACCTCGACGCGACCTTCTACAACAACGAGCACTCGAAGTTCCTCTACACCGACGGCAACATGCTGTCCGACCACGACCCGATCACCGTGCGGTTCAACTGGACCCGCAACGCCGCGCTGCAGCTGTCGGAGCAGTACGGCGGCCCGCACGGCGACTACTTCACCGACGTCCCCGCCGTGCCCGCGGGCGCCCGGGTGCGGACGCTCTCGCTGCGCAGCGGCAACCGCGTCGACCAGGTCGGGGTGACCCTGGAGAACGGCACCACGCTGACCCACGGCGGCACGGGCGGGACGGCGGCGTCGCTCACCCTCGGCACCGGCGAGTACGTCACGACGGCGACCCTGTGCCAGGGCAAGTACAGCAACACGACCCGGATCTTCTCGGCCCGGTTCACCACCAACCTCGGCCGCGTCCTGGCCGGCGGCTCGACGACCGGCGACTGCGTCACCCGCACTGCCCCGGACGGCTGGCAGATCGCCGGCTTCCACGGGCGCACCGGTGCCGAGGTCGACAAGGTGGGCTTCGTCTACACGCAGCGATAGTCGCCGGCGATTCCCCTTGGCGCCCCGCGGTCCGGAGCTGGTTCCGGACGGCGGGGCGTCACGCTGTTCAGCAGCTCTTCGGCGACGGCCATGGTGGGCCGGGCGGCAGGGTCGGGGTGGAGCAGCGGCAGCACGGCCTCGGTGAGCGGATGGCGCTGCCGGCCGTCGACCGCGGCGTAGAGGGTCGCGCCCAGGGAGTACACCTCCGCCGGGAAGTCGGGGAAGCCGCCGTCGAGCACCTCGGGGGCGAGGAAGGCGCGGATGGCGCTCCCGCTGCCCATGATCCCGGCGTGGCCCGCCGCCGAGATGACGACGTGGTCCGGATCGACGGCGGCGTGCAGGACGCCCTCGTCGTGCGCGGCCGCGAGCGCCGCGGCCAGCTGGGCGCCGAACCGGGCGACGAGCCCGGGGGCGAGCGTGCCGTGCTCGTCGAGCAGCTCGGTCAGCGTCCGCGCGCCCGGGTACTCGAGCACGAGATAAGTGGTGCTGTCCTCGTCGACGACGTCGCAGATGGCCGCCCGCGGCGCGGGGATGGCGGGCGCCGCGAGCGGCTCGTCGAACAACGGCTTGACGGCGACGATCCGGTCGAGCCGTTCGTCCTGGGCGTGCCAGACCACCGTGCCCTGCCCGGCCGGGCCGAGCAGGCGGTACCGGTCACCGATCAGTGTCCCTTCGCGAGCCACGTCGCTGTCCCTCCGTCGTCCACCGTCCTGCTTGGAGATACGGCCGGAAAGCGCATCCGGTTCGCTTGATCGAATTAATTTCCCCCACCCGGGTGGGCCGGCCCCAAGCGCCCCAATGTGGCCTTCGGTGCGTCTGACGCACCCAAGGCGGCCTTCGGTGCGTCAGACGCACCGAAGGCCGCCTTGGGGCGCTTGCCGGGACCTACTTGAGCGGCTGCACGCTCCCCAGCGTCGGTACCACCTTGGCGATCGTGCCGTCCGCGGCGAACCGCAGCCGGTCGATGGTCACCTCCCGATGGGTTCCGTCGCCGCCGGGAATCGCGAACCGGTGGTAGGCGATGTACCACTCGTCCTTGCCCGGCACCTGCACGATGCTGTGGTGCCCCGGGCCCAGGATGCCGAGCGACGGGTCCTTCTCCAGGATCACGCCCCGGTTCACCAGCCCGGCGCCCAGCGGACTCGTCGCCGTCGCGTAGCCGACTCGGTAGTTCTCACTGCCCGTGTCGTCGATCGACCACGTCAGGTGGTACGTGCCGGCCCGCTTGGTCATGAACAGGCCCTCGCGGAACCCGTCCAGCCCGGTCAGCTGCTTGATCTTCGCCGGGTCGTAGGACACCAGGTCGGCGTTCAGCGGCACGACGTAGGCGTTGCCGTTGCCCCAGTACAGGTACGTCTGCCCGTCGTCGTCGGTGAACACCGCCGGGTCGATCGCCTGGCCGCCGTTCGGGTTCGCCGCGATCAGCGGCTTGCCCAGCGCGTCGGTGAACGGACCGGTCGGGGACGAAGACACCGCGACGCCGATCTTGGCGTCCGCGCAGAAGTAGAAGTAGTACTTCCCGTTCTTCTGCGTGATCGTCGGCGCCCACGCCCGGCTGTCCGCCCAGGAGACGTCCGGGCCGAGGTCGAGGATCTTCGGGTGCCGCGTCCAGGTGACGAGGTCCTTGCTCGACCACGCGTCGAACGTCGTGCCCGACCAGCCGGGGAAGCCGTCGGTCGTGGCGTAGATGTAGTAGGTGTCGCCGAAGCGGACGATGTTCGGATCCGCGTTGAAGCCGGGCAGGACGGGGCTGTTCATCACCACCGCGCTGACCGTCCACGTTCGCCGCTGCCAGCCGGCGCCGACGACCGAATAGCCCACCGGGCCGGTGAAGTCCTGCCGCGAACCGTTGTGGGGGAACACCTGCGTCCCGTCGGCCACCTGCAGCACCGGTGCCAGCCGTCGCACGTCCGTACCCGGCTTGACGGGCAGGACGATGGTGCCCTTCGCGCTGTCGATGATCGCGGGCACCCTGAGGGAATCGAGGGTGACCGAGCCGACGGCCGTCTCGTTGCCCGGCGTGCCGAGCACCTCCTTGGCCGTCAAGCCGCGGTTCCACACGGTGAACCGCCGCATCTTGCCCTGGAAGTACTTGTCGGCACCGTAAGCCGAGCGCCCGAGGTAGTTCGACGTCGTGATGCCCGCGCCGAGGTCGCCGGGTTTCGTCGTGACACCGTCCACATGCGCCACTTCGACGCCGTTGTCGTAGAGCCGCGCCGTCCCGTTCGCCAGCGTGTACGTCAGCGTGTGCCAGGCGCCGCGGGTCAGCGCCCGCTTGCTGTCGGTGTTCTGCTCGGTCGACCAGTTGCCGGCGGCGATCGCGGTCCGGTAGGTGTCACCGGTCGCGAACAGGTAGCCGTCACCGGCGTTGTCGGTGCTGTTGCCCAGGTTCCACAGGAAGTACGGCGTCTGCTGACCGGGGTCGACCCACACCTGCGCCGAAACCGTGATCCCGTTCAGGCCGCTCATCAGGTTGTTCGGCAGGGCGACGTAGCCGTCCTTGCCCGCGAAGGCGAGCCCGTCCGCCGAGCGCGTGACGCCGCCGTGCATCGTGGCGTTCCGCCCGTTGCCGGAGACGTCGGCGACCGTGTCGCCCGAGCCCGCCGCCGCGAGGTCGTAGTCCGCGACGACGCCCTTCTTGTCGGTGGTCATCGGCGGGGGTCCCTGGCGCAGCTTGGCGAGCTCGGCCTTCGTCACCGGCAGCACCGTGCCGTGACGCGGGCTCTTCGGGAGCTGGTACTCCGCCGGGATCGTCCAGTTCGGCTTGGCCAGCGAGTCCGTGACGAACGGGATGTAACCGCGGCGCGGCGTCTCGTCCATGAAAGCGTAGATCTTGTTGCTGTCGTTGGCCTTGAACACCGTCGGGCCCTCGACCCAGTCGGTGCCGAGCTTGGTGCGGATGCAGTCGGAGACGAGCTCCCAGTTGCGCGGCTTCGTGGTCGGCAGGTCCACCGCACGCAGGTTCTTCGACCGCTCGAGCACGATGTCGCGCTCGCAGGACCCGATCACCTTGCCGTCGGTGGTCAGCCGGTAGTAGTAGTCGCCGTCCTTGATGACGGTGGAGTCGATGACGCCCTCACCGGGGTCGTTCCACACCTGGGGCTTGCTGAACGTCCGGAAGTCGCGGGTGGTCGCGTACATCATCCGCGGGTACGTCGAGCCGGTGTGGTCGACGTCCGAGGGTGCGTAGGGACTGGTGGCCCAGTAGACGACGTACGCACCGATGGTCGGGTCGTAGGTCGCTTCCGGTGCCCACGTCATGCCGGCCGTGTCGTCGGAGACCCGGACGTGGCGCTGGTTCGACCAGGTCACCAGGTCGGTCGACTCCCAGATCTCGAGGTACTGGCTGCCGTGCCGCTGCGCCTGGTCCCAGCCGCGGCCGTCGTTGATCTGCAGGTCGGTGGCGACGATGTAGAACCGGTCGCCCTCCGGGCTGCGGACGATGAACGGATCGCGCACGCCGGTTTCGCCGTAGTTCGAGCGCAGGACGGGCCGGCCGCCGTTGAGCTCGTCCCAGTGCAGGGGGTCGTTCCCCCGGCTGGCCGCGAAGTGGATCTGCTCGGTGTCCTGCGTCGCCTCACCGGTGAAGTAGGCGAACATGTACCCCTCGAGCGCTTCCTTCTTCGGCAGCGGCAGGACGGTCAGGGTGAAGGAACGTTCCGCCGTGGCGTGCCCCTTCGTCGCACGGACCGTCAGACGCGCCTTGGCCGGTCGCGCTCCGGCCGCGGGCCGGGTCACCTCGCCGGTGGCGGTGACGACGCGGGGGTCCTGGCTGCACCAGGTCAGCGTGACGTCGCGGGCGCCCTTGACCGGCAGCGTGATGTTGCCGCGGATCGCGTCCTGATCCGGGAGGACGAGGTCCTTGAGCGCGTTGTCGACCTTCTGCCGGTCGGTGATGTCCTGCAGCACCGTGACGGTGAAGGAGCGGCTCGCGGTCTGGCCGGCGTAGGAGACGGCCGCCGTCAGGATCACCTTCGCGTTGCCGGCGCCGGGCGCGGGCCGCGTCACCACGCCGGTCGCGGACACCACCGCCGGGTTGCTCGACGTCCAGGCGATGGCCGAGCCGCCGGCACCCGTCTTGGGCAGGGTGAGGTTGTCGGTGACGGCCGAGGTGTCGCCCAGGTCGAGGGCGGCCGCGTCACCGGTCGCGCGCCCGGCGGCGGTGCGCTCGCCGAGGGCGCGGGCTTCGTCGGCGGTCACCGCGCGGTTGTAGACGCGGAAGTCGCGGACGCTGCCCTTGAGGGTCTTGTCGCCGTCGTAGACCGACCGGCCCAGGTAGTCGGCGGTGGTGGTGCCGCCGCCGATCGAGCCGGGCGTGATCGTGATGCCGGTCTTGCGGGCGGCTTCGATCCCGTCTTCGTATAGGACCGCGGTCCCGCCGGCGAGGGTGTAGGTGATCGTGCGCCAGCTGCCGCGCGCGAGGTTGCGGCCCGCGCTGGCGGTCTGTTCGGTGGACCAGTTCCCGGAGGCGATCGAAGCGCGGAACTGGTCGCCCGTGGCGAACAGGTAGCCGTTCCCGGCGCCGCCGGTGGTGTTGCCGAGCCCCCACAGGAAGTATGGCGTGCCTTGGTCGGCCGCGACATTCACTTGAACCGAAACCGTGATGTCCGTGAGATCCCGCATGAGGTTGTCGGGCAGGCGGACGTGGCCGTTCGCGCCGCCCAGGCGCAGCCCCTCGTCGCCCTGCCACGTCGTGTCGCCGCTGACGGTGGCGTTCCGGCCGTGCCCCGAAGTGTCGGGCACGGTCGTGCCGGAGCCGCCGGTGAGGTCGTAGCGCACGACCAGGCCTTCGTCCAGCGTCGCCGCGTGGCCGGACGTGGCCCAGACGGTGGTGGAAGCCGCGGCCACGGCGAGGGCGGCGAGGATCGCGGTCAGCGGTCTGGGCCGCCGGGCGAACTTCGGCGACGTCGTCGTCGCCGAGAGTCGAACGGGCATACCGGCTCTCCAAGAGGTGGGCGCCGACGGCGCGGGAAGAGGAACGACGCGTGGCTGTTTCCGAAGCCGCAACCGGCTGCCGAGCGCGAAGTGAGCGCTAACATAGCTGCCGATCCGGGCGCGGTCAATTCCGTGTTTTGCCTGGTGGTGTCCGACCTCCGACGATCGGACCCTTGACACCGTGTGGCGCGGGTCACCTACACTACGACCGCTTGTTAGCGCTAACAATCCGGTTTGTTGCCCGGTACTCGACGACGAGATGGGTGGACGATGATCAGTCGACGCGGACTGATGGCGGGCACGGCGGCCGCCGCGGTCGCCGGCGTGCTCGGCGGCAACGCACTGGCGCGCGCCCAAGCCGCTGGTGCGTACGTCATGGCGTACTTCACCGAATCGCCGTCGATGACCGGCGCCGACTACGGGCTGCACCTGGCGGTCAGCGCCGACGGTCTCGACTGGATGCCGCTCAACCAGAACAACCCGGTGGTGACGCCGACGGCCGGCACCGGCGGGCTGCGCGACCCCTTCGTGCTGCGCAAGCAGGACGGCCGGTTCGTCGTGCTGGCGACCGATCTCAAGGGCACCGACTGGTCGCTGCAGAACCAGTACGTCCACGTCTGGGATTCGGCGGACCTGCGCGGGTTCACCGGCTACCGCCGGATCAAGCTGCACTCGATGGCGACGCACAGCTGGGCGCCGGAGGCGTTCTGGGACCCGTCGCGCAGCCAGTACGCGATCATCTACTCGGCAGCCTACGGCGGCCACGACGTCATCATGGTCAACTACACGACCGACTTCGCGACGGTCAGCGCGCCGCAGGTGTTCTTCGACCCCGGCCACGCGACGATCGACGGGACGATGGCCACCATCGGCGGCATCAACTACCTGTACGTCAAGAACAACACGAACAGCACCCTGGTCGGCCAGCGCTCCGGCGCCCTCGCCCCCGGCGGCTTCACCACCTACAAGACCGGAATTTCACCCGGGCGGGGGGTGGAGGCGCCGCAGATCGTGCCGGCGCCGTCGGGGAACCGCTGGTACCTGTGGGGCGACACGTGGAGCCCCAACGGCCGGTTCTTCTGCTGGGAGACCACCGACGTGGCCGCCGGGAACTGGACGCTGCTGAACGACCGCGCCTACACCCAGCCGCTGAACTCCAAGCACCCCGGCATCACGCCGATCACGGCCGCGGAGCGCTCCGCCCTCGTCGACCGGTGGGGCGCCCCGGCGTGGCGGCGGCTCAAGTCGTACAACTTCCCGGACCGCTACATCCGGCACGCGGACTCCGTGGGACGCATCGACGCCTACCCGTTCGACCCCTACCAGGATCAGCTCTGGAAGCTGGTGGCCGGCCTGGCCGACGCGGCCGGGGTGTCGTTCGAGTCCGTCAACTACCCCGGCCGGTACCTGCGGCACAGCGACTACGCGGTGCGCCTCGCGGCCGACGACGGCTCGGCGACGTTCAAGGCGGACGCCACCTTCCACCAGACGCCGGGTCTCGCCGACGCGAGCTGGTCGTCGTTCCGCTCGCACAACTACCCGGACCGCTACCTCCGGCACTACGCCTACGTGCTGCGGATCGATCTCCTGAGCAGCGCATCCTCCACTGTGGACAAGCAGGACGCGACTTTCCGCGTCGGCTACTGACACGCTCGCGAAGGGACCGTCATGCTACGACGACGTGGCGCGGTTTTGTCCTTGCTCGTGCTGGTTTCCCTGCTGTTCGGCGCGCCCGGTGCGCACGCGGCGCCGGTGACCGTGACCAACGGGAGCCAGTTCACCGATCCGGCCGGCGCCCTGGTGCACGCCCACGGCGGCGGGATGCTCAAGGTGGGGGCGTACTACTACTGGTTCGGCGAGAACCGCAACGCCGACGACACCTTCCGGGCCGTTTCGGCCTACCGCTCGACCGACCTGAAGACGTGGGAATTCCGGGGCGACGTGCTGACGCAGTCGTCGGCGGCCGAGCTGGGCCGGGCGAAGATCGAGCGGCCGAAGGTGCTCTACAACAGCTCGACCGGGCAGTACGTGCTGTGGATGCACAAGGAAAACGGCGACGACTACGCCGAAGCACGCGCGGCCGTCGCCACCTCGTCCACCGTCGACGGCAGCTACACCTACCGCGGTAGCTTCCGTCCGCTCGGTGCCCACATGTCGCGGGACATCACGCTGTTCAAGGACGACGACGGCACCGCGTACATGGCCTCCGCGGCCCGTGAGAACGCCGATCTGAACGTCTACCGGCTCACCGCGGACTACACCGGCGTCGCCGCGCTGGTACAGACCCTGTGGCCCGGCTCGTACCGCGAGGCGCCGGCGATGTTCAAGCGCAACGGCGTCTACTTCCTGCTCACCTCGGGCGCCACGAGCTGGCAGCCGAACCAGCAGAAGTACGCGACAGCGTCCAGTGTCACGGGCACGGGCACGTGGAGCGGGTTGGCGAACGTCGGGGACGCCACCGGCTACGGCAGCCAGACCGCGTACGTGCTGCCCGTGCAGGGTTCGCAGGCGACCTCGTACCTGTACCTGGGCGATCGGTGGGCCGGTGCCTGGCAACGTCCGGTCAACGAGTCGCGGTACGTGTGGCTGCCGCTGAGCTTCCCCGGCGCCACCACGATGTCGATGAGCTGGTCCCCGAAGGTGAGCGTCGACGCGGCGACCGGCGTGGTCGCGGGCGTCGGCACCGGCAGCGCGTACGAGACGATGGTGGCTCGGCACAGCGGGAAGTGCGCGGACATCCCGAGTTCGTCCCGGACCGACGGCGTCGCGCTCACGCAGTACACGTGCAACAACGGCGCGAACCAGCAGTGGAGCGTGCTCGACCTCGGCGACGGCTACGTCAACCTGATCGCGCGGCACAGCGGGCTGTGCCTCGGCATCGCGGGCGGCTCGACGGCGGACGGCGCGGCGGCGGTGCAGGGGACGTGCACTTCGGGTGCGAACCAGCAGTGGCAGGCCCAGTCCGTCGGCGGGTACGTCCGGTGGGTGGCGCGCCACAGCGGGAAGTGCCTCGACGTCGTGTCCGCGTCGACGGCCGACGGCGCGGCGGTCAAGCAGTACCCGTGTACCGGCGTGACGAACCAGCAATGGCAGCGGAAGGCGGCCTGAACGGCTCCTTTCGGCCCTTGACGACGGGGTGACTGCTCGGTAACTTTTTGCGAAACTCCTTCACGTTTGGGGCCGCCGTCATGCGCATGCTCGTGGCTTTGCTCACCGCCGTGGCGATGACCTCCGGGGTCGTCGCCTCCGCCGTTGCCGAAGACGTTCCGCAGCACCGGTTGACCGTGCGCGGTTCGGCTTTCGTCGACGAGTACGGCCGCGAAGTGGTCTTGCGCGGCTTCAACGTCTCGGGCGAGGTGAAGCTGGCAGAAAACGGTTTCCTGCCGTTCGCCAACGCGGCCGATGCGCGCCGCTCGGCCCAGGCGATGCGGGCGCTCACCGGAGCGAACGCCGTGCGGATCCCGATCGCCTGGGCCGGGACGCAGCCGGTGCGCGGGCCGGTGAACACGCAGTACCTGGCGGCGCTGACCGACCAGATGAAGGCGTTCCTGGACGAGGGCTTCACCGTCCTGCCCGACTTCCACCAGGACCTGTTCTCCCGCTACCTGTTCAACCGCGGCAGCTGGTACACCGGCGACGGCGCGCCGAAGTGGGTCGTCGACCTCGGCGGCTATCCCGCGGAGAGCTGCGGCATCTGCGCGCACTGGGGCCAGAACATCACCCAGAACGGCGCGGTCCAGGACGCCACGAAGGACTTCTGGCACAACGCCCGCGGCGTCCAGGACGAGTTCGTCGGCCAGGCCGTCCAGACAATGTCCTACCTGAAGGGGAACCTCAGCGCCGCCCAGTTCGCCGGCATCGCGGGCATGGACCCGTACAACGAGCCCTTCGCCGGGCGGTACGACTCGGGCCAGGACAGCAAGGCGTGGGAGCAGAACGTGTTGTGGCCGTTCTTCAAGCGGTTCCGCGACGCGATGGATTCCGCCGGCTGGCAGGACAAGCCGGCTTTCGTCGAGCCGAACATGTTCTGGAACGCCAACATCTCCTTCCAGCTCCATCCCGGCGGCTTCCAGGACACCGGCGTCATGGGGCCGCGGTACGTGTTCAACACGCACTTCTACGACCAGCTCGCGCAGTCCGGCGTCTTCATGCCGGGCAAGGCGGGCGACGGCCAGTACAGCGGGAGCTTCGGCACGGTCCGGGACCGCGCGACCGCGCTGGGCACGACGGCGATCGTCACCGAGTTCGGCCACCCGATGACCGGCTACACCTCCGACAAGACCCCGACCGTGGACAAGGCGATGTACCAGGCGCTGGACTCCCGGGTTTCGGGCGCGAACTGGTGGCGCCAGCCGGCTCAGTCGGGCCCGGTGCTCTCGGCGACGCAGTGGCAGTGGGACATCTACAGCGGCCGCCACCACGAGCTGATGAACGACAACCCGGACAAGGTCAAGACCGACGGCGACGCCTGGAACGGTGAGGACTTCTCGTCGGCCCGCACGGCGGACGACGGGACGGTCCAGCTCCGCCAGGACGCGCGGTTGCTCGACCGCCTCTACCCGGCCGCGGTCGCGGGGCACACGCTGGCGTTCACCTACGAGGACCGCTCGCGTGACGGCAGCCAGACGCTGACCTGGAACCAGATCCCGTCGACGATGCCGGCGACCGCGGCGCTGACCGGCACGGGCCGGTACGGCGTCCTCGTGTGGCAGGGGACCGACGCGGGCGCACCGACCGAACTGCACGTGCCGGCGGGGATGACCCCGACGGTGGTCACGGATCTGGCCTCGGTCACCCGCGTGGGCGACCGCCTGCGCCTGCCCGCGACGCCGGGCCTGCACTACGCGCTGATCGCGGAACCGGCGGCGGCGCCGACCGCGGCCCAGCTGGCGGCGGTCCGGGCGGAACTCGCGGCCTGGGCACCGACCGCGGTGAAGTAGCCCGCCCGGTTGCCACGGTGGTCGTGAGTGGTAATCAGTGTTCTGACGAACGGTCTTTTGCCGACCCACGTTGTCAGTAGGGCCAACTCACCGCCTGGAACGGCCAATTCACGCACCGGAACGGCCAACTCGCCGGCGGTGTGGGTGAGTTGGCCGTTCCCGCGGGTGAGTTGGCCGTTCCGGTTGGTGAGTTGGCCGCCGGGGGCTGCCTGGGTGCGTTCCCGGCCGGCGCAGACGCCCGCCGCGCCGTAGGTAGTCAAGTGACCGTCGGCTCTAATCCTAATTACCACTCACGACCTGGCGACGCGCGGCCCTAACGCAGGGTCGCGATCCCGGCCAGGAAGATGTCGACGCCCGCGAGGAACTGCTCGCGGTCGTCGTGCTCCCGCAGCTGGGTCGCGGCCTGGTGCACGAACGGGTACTCGTCCGGGTCGAGGGCCGCCCACCGGGCGGCGACGTCGCCCAGGAAGGCCGACCGGTCCCCCTCGCCGGCGGTCAGCAGCCGGGCGTTGGCGGCGTTCTGCCCGGCGACGCCGAGTACGTAGTTGACGAGTGCGCCCGCGGCGTCGAACAACGCTTGCCGGGGCACGCCGAGCGCGACGAGCAGCCCGCCGATGCGCTCGTAGACCTCCAGGAGCGCGGGCCGCCACGGCTCCCGGGACAGCTGGGCACCGACCCAGGGGTGGGCGTCGATCGCGTCGAACAGGCCCAGCGAGACCGTGCGCAGCGCTTCCCGCGGCTCGTCCCCGGCAACGGCGTCGCCCATGACGCGGGCGATGACGGCATCGGTGGCCGCCGCGAGGAGATCGCTCTTGTTCGCGACGTGGTGGTAGATCGCGCCGTAGCCGGTGGACAGGCGGGCGGTGAGCGCGCGGAACGTCAGCGCGGCCTCGCCGCCGTCGTCCAGGATCGCGGCCGCCGCCTGCACGATCACTTCTTTGGACAGCCCGTCCGTGCGCCGCGGGGCTCGGTTCGCCATGGGCAGATCATCGCACGGTTGGAACGTCGATCCAAACTCGTGCTAGCGTGCTGATTGGAACGACAATCCAATCGGAGGAAATCATGACTGTCACGATCATCGGAGCCGGCCTCGGCGGTCTCGTCCTGGCCCGCGTCCTGCACCTGCACGGCATCCCGGTCGAGGTCTACGAGGCCGACGCCTCGGCGGACGCGCGCCGCCAGGGCGGGATGCTCGACATCCACCCCTGGAACGGCCAGCCGGCGCTCGAGGCGGCCGGCCTGACCGAGGGGTTCCGGAAGCTCGTCCTGCCCGGCCGCGAGTCCTCGCGCGTCGTCGACCGCCACGGCACCGTGCTGCTCGATCAGCCCGACGACGGCACCGGCGAACGTCCCGAAGTGCAGCGCGGCGAGCTGCGGCAGCTGCTGCTCGATTCGCTGCCGCCCGGCACCGTCCACTGGGGACACAAGGTCACCGGGGTGCGGGCCCTCGGCGACGGCGGCCACGAGGTGAGCCTGGCCGGCGGCCGCAGCTTCGTGGCAAGACTGCTGGTCGGCGCGGACGGCGCGTGGTCGAAAGTCCGTCCGCTGCTCTCCGCCGCCGTCCCGGAGTACGTCGGCGTGTCGGTCGTCGAGACGTTCCTCTTCGACGGCGACACCCGGCACCCCGCCGCCGCGAAGGTCGTCGGGGCCGGCGCGCTCTATGCGCTGGCGCCGGGCAAGGGGTTCGTCGCGCACCGGGAAGGCGGCGGGACCCTGCACACGTACGCGCAGCTGTTCAAGCCCCAGGACTGGCTCGCCGGGGCCGACGCCGCGACCGTGACGGCGCGGGTCGCCGAGGAGTTCGCCGGCTGGGCCCCCGAGCTGACCGCCCTGGTCACCGAAAGCGACACCCCGCCGGTGCTGCGCCGCCTCTGCACCCTGCCGGCCGGGCACCGCTGGGACCGCGTGCCGGGGGTGACGCTGCTCGGCGACGCGGCGCACCTCATGCCGCCGAACGGCGAAGGCGCCAACCTGGCCATGCAGGACGGCGCCGCGCTCGGCGAGGCTCTCGCCGCCCATCCGGGCGATGGGGAGACCGCGCTCGCCGAGTACGAGGCGGCGATGTTCGCGCGCGCGGCCGCGGAAGCGGAAGACGAGGACGTCTACGCGATCATGTTCGGCGACGACGCCCCGCACGGCATGGTCGCCATGCTGACCGGCGCGGGGGAGTAGCTACTCGGCGCCGATGCCCGCGCCGATGCCGTCGAGCAGGAAGTTCAGGCCGATCCGGAAGGTCTGGTCGGCGTCGTGGTGGGCGGCGTCGCGGACGACCGTCTCCAGCGCGGGGAACCGGCCGGTGGCGAACATCCGCACCAGGTAGGGCCCCAGAGCGGCCTGCCACTGCCGCTGGTCCATCCCGCTGGCGCGTTCGGCCCGCCGCTCGGCGATCTCGCGACGGACCGCGCCGATCACGTAGGCGTCGACGGCGGTGACCATCGGCATGACGACGTCCACGTCGACGCCGTCCAGTGCGGCCAGCACCGCCTCGCCCCTGGCCAGCGCGTTCGGGCCGAGCTGGGGCCGGCCGCCGATCAGGTCGGCGAACCACTCGTGCCGGTGCACGGCCCGGCGGGTGGCTTCGGCCACCGAAGTCAGCACTTCCCGCCAGCCGTCCCCGGCCGGCCGGATCTCGGCGTGGACGGCGTCGACCATCAGGTCGAGCAGCTCGTCCTTGGTGTCGATGTAGCCGTAGAGCCGCATCGGCCCGACGTCCAGCGCGCCGGCGATCTTGCGCAGCGACACGGCTTCCAGGCCGGCTTCATCGGCCAGTTCGACCGCGGTCCGGACGATCAGGTCCCGGCTCAGCGGGGCCGGGGCCGGTCGGTTCGCCGGCTCCGGCCGCTCCCACACCAACATGGGAGTGACAGTACATCGGCTCCTGCGATACAGTGTATTGAGACGTACGGTGTATCAACGAGAGTCTTCACAGGGGGGATTCATGACCATCGCCATCGTGGGAGCCAGCGTGGGCGGCCTGGCGCTCGCCCGGGTCCTGCACGTGCACTGCATCGAGGCCGTCGTGTACGAACGTGACACCGCCCGCGACGCCCGCCGCCAGGGCGGCATGCTCGACATCCATTCCGGGCAGTCGGCGCTGCGCGAAGCCGGCCTGCTCGACAAGTTCTTGGCGATCGCCCGCGGCGAAGGGCAGGACATGCGCCTCCTGGAGCCGGACGGCACCCTGCTGCTGCAGGAGGACACGCCCGACGACGCTCCGATGGCGCGTCCCGAAATCGACCGCACCGACCTGCGCAACCTGTTCCTCGACGCGCTCCCCGAGGGGACGGTCCGCTGGGGTCGCGCGTTCGACCATGCGGAGGGCGGTGTCGTCCACTTCGCCGACGGCACCAGCGCGCGCTACGACCTGCTGGTGGGTGCGGACGGAGCGAACTCCCGGGTCCGGCCCCTGGTCACCGACGCCCGCCCGGCTCACCTCGGCCAGAACGCGGTGGAGCTGGCGATCCCCGACATCGACCGCACTCATCCGGACCTCGCGGTGATGGTCGGCCGCGGCAACTACTGGGTGCTGGGAGACGGCAAGTCCCTGGCGGCCCAGCGCAACGGCGACGGCTGCGTCCGCATCGGCATCAGCTTCTACAACACGGGAGAGGACTGGTTCGCCGGGAGCGGCATCGCCTTCGACGACCCACCGGCGGCCCGGGCCCGCTTGATCGAGCTGCTGGCCGGCTGGGACTCCCGGTTCACGTCCCTGATCGAAGCGTGCGACGACACGGTGATCCCCCGATCGCTGACCACGCTCCCGATCGGCCTGACGTGGCCATCGAACCCGGGTGTGACGCTCGTCGGCGACGCGGCACACTTGATGCCCGCGGTGGGGGAGGGAGCGAACATGGCCCTCCTGGACGGCGCGTCCTTGGGTGCCGCCTTGGCCGCGCACCCGGGAGACTTCGGCGCGGCGGTGGCGGAGTACGAGCAGGAGATGTTCGAGCGCACCGGTGCGGCGGCCCGGATGTCGGCGGACATGCAGGAACTGCTGATGTCCCCGGACGCGAGCCGTCGGATGCTCGAGTTCTTCCAGCCGGGTTGACGGGAACGACACTCCGTGCGCCCGAATGTGACCCGGATCTCGGCCGGAGGAGGTCGACGCGCCGCAGTAAACACCGTTAACTTCCGGCATGAGTCGTGACGGCCGGATGGCCTCGATCCCTCGTGATCCGCGCGCCGACGAGTACCCCATGCCCTCGGTGCCACACGGCTGGTACGCGCTTCTGCGGAGTAGCCAGCTGCCGCACGGCAAGGTCGTGCCGCTGCACTACTTCGGCCGCGCCCTGATCGCTTTCCGCGGGGCGGACGGAAGTCCCGCGGTGCGTGACGCCCACTGCCCGCACTACGGCGCGCACCTGGGTGCCGGCGGGAAGGTGGTGGACGGGGCGGTGGAGTGCCCGTTCCACGGCTGGCGATTCGGTGCGGACGGCCGGTGCACGCACGCGCCGTTCGCCGTGCGGCCGCCGAAGGTGTCCATCGGCGGGTTCCCCGTCCGCGAGCACAGCGGGCTGATCTTCGCCTACGCCGGGCCGGGAGCGCCGGCCTGGGAAGTGCCGGAGATACCGGAACCTGCGTCCCGGCAGTTCGCCCGTCCGATCGACGACGTGAACACCGCGCGGATCCACATCCAGGAAATGCGCGAGAACATCGTGGACGAATCCCACTTCCACTTCATTCACGGGCAGAGCGAGCCACCGGTGCAGAACCTGGTCGCGGACGGGCCGTTCGCCGAGGTGCGCGGCCGCATCCAGCGGCGGATCCTGCGCTGGGACATCGACAACACCTTCGACGTGTTCATGTACGGCCCCGGCGTCATGGTGGTGCGAGTGCACGGCGCCCTGCTTTCGTTGACCGCCGTTGCGCTCACGAACCCGATCGACGACCGCACCAGCGAGCTGAGGATGCTCTACTACCTCCGCAAACCGGCTCGGCTGCCGTTCCTGGTGCCCATCCTCAAGCTGGCCTTCCGGACGCAGGCCTTCGGCGAGGTCCGCGAGGAGATCGGCATCTGGGACCACAAGATCCACCAGGCCCGGCCGGTCCTGCTGCCGCACGAGAAGGGCATCAAGGCGCTGCGCCGCTGGTACGCCCAGTTCTACCGGGAGACGGCCGGCTCGGAACAACTCGCCGGCGAGCCGAGGCGGTCGAAGGAGCCGCAGACCACCTGAACCGGGAGGGACGCCGAGGGCAGGTGGGGGCGGTCTACCCGGGAAGGCGATGACCGAGAACCAGGCACCCGGGGTCAGCTTGTTTAGTTGGTCGCCCAGGCCCGACCGGTCACGGGAAGTCGGTGCCTGGACCTGATCCGCCCTCAGTCGCGCCTTCCGCGTTCATCGTCGAAAACCGGCATGCGCCCCGTACGAGCGGACAACCCGTTGGCGACAAACAACAATTTCTCCGGGCTGGCGACGATACGCAGGCCGGAGATACGGTTTTCGTCGATCTCCGGTGCCACCACGGCCAGCAGCTTTCCTTCGGCTGCGGCAAGTATCGCCGTGGTCGCGTTCACTTCGGCGAACCCGAACCTGACGGGCGCCACGATCTTCCGGAACGCCGCGGCCAGGTAGCGGGCAACATGGTCTCGGCCGACAACGGGATGAGGCGCGATGGCGACACGGCGGACACCATCGGCCCACACCGTGACATCCTGAGCCAAGATCGCCCCGAGACCGATGACGTCTCCTGCCCTGACCGCCACGAGAAACTGCTCGGCGAGACGTACCCGCTCGGCGCGGCCTGGCTGGCAAAGCGGCCTTCGGTTCGCGAAATGCTGCGTGGTGCGGTGGTAGAGCTGGCGGCAGTTGCCCGGGGACAACTCCAGGATCTCGGCGATCGCGCGGTACCGGTACCCGAAAGCGTTGCGTAGCACGAACACCGCCCGCTCGTGCGGCGTCCGGTTTTCCAGCAGGCCCAGCAGCCCGAGAGAAACCGAGTCGCGCTGCTCAGCCGTGGCCAGCGGGCCCAGCGCGGTGGTCAAGACCGGCGCCGGCAGCCACGCGCCGAGGTGGTGCGCGCGGGTCGCGCGCGTAGTCCCCAGCCGATCGAGGCAGCGCTGGGTGACGGCTTTCGTCAGCCAGGCTTCCGGGTGCGCGGTCGACCCGCGGTCTGCTTGTTCCCAGCGCAGGCAGGCATCCTCGACGGCGTCGTTGGCCTCGTCCGCGACTCCCAGCAGCCGGTAGGCCAGTCCGAACAGCTGCTGTCGTCCTGTGTCGAACTCCGTGGCCGAGATCACACGGTGAGTATGCCGCACGATGAACCACGGCGGTCCCGGGAAACGGTGACGGCGGTCAGCCGCAGCGTCCACCAGGCAGTTCGGTGCGCCCGATCGCCGGGTGAACGACACTCCCGAGCGGGCGTGCTGCCGGGTAGCCGATCCCGCATCCGGCGTGGCGTCACTGTCCGGCTGGGGGCCCTCGGAGGCCTGCAAGCACCGGACCTGGGAGGGGACGCCAAGACGCAGGTGGGCGCAGGTCTACCCTGGAAGCCGATGACCGAGAACCAGGCACCCAGGGCGTACCAGATCCGCACCTTCGGCTGCCAGATGAACGTGCACGACTCCGAGCGGCTCGCCGGGCAGCTCGAGGAAGCCGGCTACGTCGCGGCCACCGCTGGGGCGAAGCCGGACCTGATCGTGTTCAACACCTGCGCCGTCCGGGAGAACGCGGACAACAAGCTGTACGGCACCCTCGGGCACCTGCGCCCGGCCAAGGTCGCGAACCCCGACCTGCAGATCGCCGTCGGCGGCTGCCTCGCGCAGAAGGACCGCGGCGAGATCGTCAAGCGCGCGCCGTGGGTCGACGTCGTGTTCGGCACCCACAACATCGGGTCGCTGCCGACGCTCCTCGAGCGCGCCCGGCACAACGCCGCGGCCGAGGTCGAGATCCTCGAATCGCTCGAGACCTTCCCCTCGACGCTGCCCGCGCGCCGCGAATCGTCCTACGCGAGCTGGGTGTCCGTTTCGGTCGGCTGCAACAACACCTGCACCTTCTGCATCGTCCCCGCCTTGCGCGGCAAGGAACGCGACCGGCGGCCCGGCGAAATCCTCGCCGAGGTCGAGGCACTGGTCGCCGAGGGCGTGCTCGAGGTCACCCTGCTCGGCCAGAACGTCAACTCCTACGGCGTCGAATTCGGCGACCGGCTGGCGTTCGGCAAGCTGCTGCGCGCGTGCGGCACCGTCGACGGCCTCGAGCGCGTCCGGTTCACCTCGCCGCACCCGGCGGCGTTCACCTCCGACGTCATCGACGCGATGGCCGCGACCCCGAACGTCTGCCACCAGCTGCACATGCCGCTGCAGTCCGGGTCCGACCGGGTGCTGCGCGAGATGAAGCGGTCCTACCGCTCGGCGCGCTTCCTGAACATCCTCGACGAGGTCCGCGCGGCCATGCCGGACGCGGCGATCACCACCGACATCATCGTCGGCTTCCCCGGTGAGACCGAGGAGGACTTCCAGGCAACGCTGGACGTCGTGGCGCAGGCCCGCTTCTCCAGCGCGTTCACGTTCCAGTACTCGAAGCGCCCCGGCACGCCGGCCGCGACGATGGACGGCCAGCTGCCGAAGGAGGTCGTGCAGGAGCGCTACGACCGCTTGGTCGAGCTGCAGAACGCGATCTCCTGGGACGAGAACAAGAAGATCGTCGGCCGCCGCGTCGAGCTGCTCGTCGCCGCGGGCGAAGGCCGCAAGGACGCCGAGACGCAGCGGATGAGCGGCCGCGCCCGCGACGGCCGCCTGGTCCACTTCACGCCGACCGGCGCCCACGTCGACCGCGCGGTCCGTCCGGGCGACGTCGTCGAGACGACCGTCACCTACGCCGCACCGCACCACCTGGTGGCCGACGGCGACCTGCTGTCCCACCGCCGGACCCGGGCCGGCGACAACGCGGAGGCGGGTCTGCGGCCGAAGACGAGCGGCGTCACGCTGGGCCTGCCGGGCTTCGGTGCCCCGGCGCTCCAGCCCGAACCGGTGAGTGGGTGTGCGCTGTGACGGAGTCCCGTGGCAACGGCGAGCTGGCCGAGCTGGCGGCCGAGATCGACGAAGCGGGCGCGCGTGCCTCCCGCACGGTGGAGCTGGGCCGTCGCGGCTTCACGATCGCGCTGTTCACGTTCGTCCTGCTGATCTGCCAGATCCTCCCGTGGGTCGGCGACCACGCGGGCTGGCAGGTCCTGGCCGGCGAGGGCGGCGGCATCCCTCAGCTGTTCGCGGCGACGTCGACGGCGGTCGGCATCCTGGCCTCGGCACTGGCCCTGGTGACCCGACGCTGGTGGCTGTCCTGGGTCTGCGCGGCGGGCGGCTGGTTCGCCTCGGTGGACGGGCTGCTGGCCATCTGGTCCCAGCAGTCGTCCCACGCCCCGGGCTCCGCGGGCGGCGGCCCGGGTTTCGGCATGGTGATCGCCTGGATAGCGATGATCTGCCTCGCGGTCCAGTGGATGCGAACTGCGTTCTCACGCTCGTGAGAACCGGCGGGGACCAGGGTCAGCCGACGCGCAGGGTAAGGGTGCCGGCCGAGTAGGCGGCGGCGTAGAGCGTGGTCTCGGGGTGGAAGAGCCGCAGCGAGACGGTGGCGCTCAGGCGGAAGCTGAGACTGAGCGAGAACCCGCCATTGGGCCGGCAGGTGGTGTCGGCGATGTTCACCCAAGCCCCGGCCTGCAGCTGCTGCACGACGACGGCCTCGACCGTCGCCTCCGAGCGGGCTGCGTCGAGCACCTGCAGGTTGCCCTTGAGATCGACCTTTTCGTTGACCTTGACGTGGTCCTTGGCCAGCTTCCCATCGACCTTCACCTTCCCCTTGCCGGCTTCCGTGGCGGAGAAGAGAGGGCCGGCCCCGGCAGGGGTGGCAAGAGCGGGAGCAAGCCCGGCGACGGCGACGGTGATCGCCAGAGCGGAGAGGATCCTGCCGGCGCGGTGGGGTGTCCTGGTCATGAGCAGAGTGGAGCACCGGGAGGGGAGCGAAGCACGCGGTAACCCCCGGTCGTGGCGCGGACCGAACCTTTCGGGTGGCCTGCCGATCTACCCCTTGCCGAACGGCTTTCTCCCGCTCCTGCGGCCCCTCCTCACACAGTCAAGGGGCGCGCCAACGGTTTCGCAGCTCTGCCGTCGCAGCCGGAGGCTCTTTCCGCAGCCCACCTACCCGTCCCGGCCTTCACACGGCACCGCCGGCCCGGTCGAGGGTCCGCGGCACCGTTCCACAGCCCCGGGCCACAACGCCGCGCCGCCCACACGACCCGCCCTCCCTGGGGATGCTGTTGGCGAATTCGAGCGGGTGCGCTGAGGCCGCTCCGGTGGCGAGCGGATCGCCCGCAACAGCCAACTCACCGCCCGCAACAGCCAACTCGACACCCGGAGCGGCCAACTCGCCCGGGTTCTCCGGCGTGTTGGCCGTTGCGGCGGGCGAGTTGGCCGCTCCGGTTGGCATGAAACCGAATTCGCCAACAGCATCCAGGGGGCTGCCCCCGCTTCCAGCGTATCGGCGCCGACCGACAGAACGCCGCGCAAACTCGGCCGAGCAGCCGCCTTGTCCACAGCACGACGGAAATGTGCACAAACCCGCAAAAGCCCTCCTCACCAGCAAAGGTCTGGTGAGGAGGGCTTCACGATTAGCAACTCAGCGGCCCGGAGTCGCGCCGGCCTGGGACCGCATCGGTCCTGCAGCTGCAGCGATCTGAATGCCGCACCGGCCCGCGACACCCGGCTCCCAACCTCACCGATCCGCAACCGCCGCTTCCGCGGCCTCCAGCCACTCACGCCACTGAGCCGCCTGCTCATCCGCCTTCTTCGCCCGCCGCTCATCCCCGGCGGCCCGCGCCTTCGCCGCCTGCGACTCGAACTGCGCCACCCGCTCCCGGAACTGCGCCGCCCGGGCCTGAGCCTCCGGGTCCGTCTTCCGCCACCGGCTGTCCTCGGCCGTCTTGACCGCGTCCTGGACCGCCTTCAGCCTTCCGTCCAGCTCGCGGATGCGCTCGCGGGGGACCTTGCCGATCTCGTCCCACTGCTCCTGGATGCGCCGCAGTGCGTTCTTCGCCGCCTCCAGGTTCGCCGCCGCGTCGATCTTCTCGGCCTCGACCAGCAGCTCTTCCTTGCGCGAGGCGTTGGTCGAGAACTCCGCGTCACGCTCGGAGAACACCGACGACCGGCGGGCGAAGAACTTGTCCTGCGCCGCGCGGAAGCGCTGCCACAGCGCCTCGTCGCTGTCCTTCGGGGCGCGGCCGGCCGCCTTCCACTCGGTCATCAGGTCCTTGTAGCGACCCGCCGTCTCGCCCCAGTCCTCGGACTCGCTGATGGCCTCGGCCTCGGCGATGAGCTCTTCCTTGCGCGTCTTGGCCGAGGCGCGCTGCTTGTCGAGCTCGGCGAAGTGCGATCCGCGGCGGCGGTTGAACGCCTCGCGGGCCTTGGAGAACCGCTTCCACAGCTCGTCGTCGGTCTTACGGTCGACGCCCTTGACCGTCTTCCACTCGTCCAGGATCGCGCGCAGCCGGTCGCCCGCCGCCTTCCACTGGGTGGAGTCGGCCGCGATCTTCTCGGCTTCGTCGGCCAGCTCCTGCTTGCGTGCGACCGCCGCGGCGCGGGCCTCCTCGCGCTCCGCCTTCGCGCTGGCCAGTGCCTTCTCGGCGTGCGCGATGACGTACTCCAGCCGCGCGGCGAGCGCGGTCAGGTCGCCGACCACGGCCGCCTCGGGCAGGCCGTCGCGGATCTGGGTGGCGCTCGACAGCGCGTGCTTCGGGTCGCCGGCCCCGGAGATCAACCGGGTCTCCAGCAGCTCGACCTCGGTGCGCACGTCGTCGAAGCGGCGTGCGTAGTGCACCAGCCCCTCCTCGGGGCTGCCTGCCTGCCAGACGCCGACGGCGCGCTCGCCCTCGGTGGTGACGACGTAGACGGTGCCCTCGTCGTCGATCCGGCCCCAGGTCGACGGGGTGGGTTCGGCGGGCGGCACGGGCGGGGCAGCGTGCCCGGCGTGCAGCGCGTGCGGCACCGGGTGCGGGGCCGGGGTACCGGTGGAAGTGTTCTCCTGGGCCATCGCAGGCTCCTTATCGCCTGTACGCCCGCGGGTGCGGGCGCCCCGCCGCGAAGCGGGGCCGGGTAATGCGGTCGTCACGGGCCGTGCTCGGATGCTACGGCCCCACGCGGCATTCAAGCAGCTCAGCGCGCACCGTGGTACTGGATGGGCCACCTGAAGCTCGTGATCCTACTTCCGGTGGACGCTCTCGATCGGCCCGCAGGTATCGTCAGCCGCCGTGAACAGCCCCGTCGTCCCGCTCGCCGTGGTCGGGCCGACGGCCACCGGCAAGACCGCGCTGGCCGTGGACCTGGCCCGCGAACTCGGCGGTGAAGTCGTCAACGCCGACGCGATGCAGCTCTACCGGGGCATGGACATCGGCACCGCCAAGGCCACCGAGGCCGAGCGCCGCGGCGTCCCGCACCACCTGCTCGACGTGCTGGAAGTGACCGAAACGGCGTCCGTCGCGGCCTACCAGCGGCACGCGCGGGCCGAGATCGAGCGGCTGCTGGCCGGCGGCCGGGTCCCGGTGCTGGCCGGCGGGTCCGGCCTCTACGTCCAGGCCGTGCTCGACGACCTGCGCTTCCCCGGCACCGACCCGGCCGTCCGGGCCCGGCTCGACGCGGAAGCCGAGCGGCTCGGCACCCCCGCGTTGTTTACCCGGCTGGGTGAGCGCGATCCGGTGGCCGCCGCCAAGATCCTGCCGACCAACACCCGCCGGATCGTGCGCGCCCTCGAGGTCATCGAGATCACCGGCGAGCCGTTCTCGGCGAACCTGCCCGCACCGGGGCCCGCCCGCTACGGCACGGTCGTCATCGGCGTCGACCGCGCGCCGGAGGAGCTCGACGAGCGCGTGAACGTGCGCGTCGGGCGGATGTTCGAGGCCGGGCTGGTCGACGAAGTCCGCGAACTGGCGAAGCGGGGCCTGCGCGAGGGGAAGACGGCGTCGCGGGCGCTCGGCTACCAGCAGGTGCTCGCCGAGCTGGACGGCGACGGCGACTTCGCCGCGGCCGCCGCGGCAACGGCGCAAGCCACCCGGCGCTTCGTCCGCAAGCAACGCTCCTGGTTCCGGCGCGACCAGCGGATCCACTGGTTCGACGGCGCCGATCCGGGGCTGGCCGCGCGCGTCCTGGATACCCTGGGCCGGTAATCTGGCCCCATGGGCGGAATCGATTTCCTCAAGGGGCACGGCACGCAGAACGACTTCGTGCTGCTCCCCGATCCGGCGGGCCGCCTCGAGCTGACCGAGGCCAGGGTCGCCGCGTTGTGCGACCGCCGGCGCGGCCTCGGGGCCGACGGCGTGCTGCGCGTCGTCCGCGCCGCGGCGATCGGCGAGCCGTCCGCGGGCGAGTGGTTCATGGACTACCGCAACGCCGACGGGTCGATCGCGGAGATGTGCGGCAACGGCGTGCGCGTGTTCGCCCGCTACCTGGTCGACTCGGGCCTGGCCACCGAGGGCGAGTTCGTCGTCGGCACCCGCGCGGGCGATCGCCCGGTCGTGGTGCACCCGGACCGCTCGGTGACCGTTCAGATGGGGCCGGCGACGATCACCGGCACGTCGGTCACGGTGGTGGCGGGCCGCCCGTTCTCCGGCGTGGCGGTCGACGTCGGCAACCCGCACCTGGTCTCGCTGCTCGACGACGACGTGGCCGGGCTCGACCTGCGCGACCAGCCCGACTTCGACCACGACGTGTTCCCGAACGGCGTGAACCTCGAGTTCATCAACTGCCTCGGCGAAGGCGCGCTGCGGATGCGCGTGCACGAACGCGGGGTGGGCGAGACGCGGGCGTGCGGCACCGGCACGGTCGCCGCGGTGGCGGCCGCCTTCCACCTGGCCGGCACCGACACCGGGGCGTCCACAGTGGACCTACCGGGCGGCCGGGTCGAGGTCACCGTGTCCCGCGGCGCGTCGACGCTGTCGGGCCCGGCGGAGATCGTGGCCCGCGGCGAGATCGACGAAGCCTGGTGGGCCGCCGCCGGTTCGTGACGGCTAGCCGGCCAGGATCTCGCCGAGCACGCGACGCCCGTTCGCGGCTTCCTCGCCGGTCCGGGTGCAGGCGACGAGCGTCTTCCACAGCGCCCAGCCGCGGCCGCGCGCCCAGGTCGCGTCGTCGACGGACAGGCGCTCACGGAACACCCGCCTGCCCTCGGCCGTCAGCAGCGTCCAGGCGATCGCCAGGTCGCACGCCGGGTCGCCGACGCCGCAGGTCCCGAAGTCGATGACGGCCGCCAGCTCGCCGCCGCGCAGCAGGAGGTTGCCCGGGGCCAGGTCGCCGTGGAACCAGCGGTCCACCCCGTCCCAGGGCGCGGTCAGCGCGGCTTCCCAGAGGGCCGCGGCGCCGTCGGTGGTGCCGCCCAGCTTCGTGAGCGCGCGCCGGGCCTGCCCGTCGTAGGTGCGCAGGGTGGCACCCCGGAACCAGTTGTGCTTCCCCGGCCGGGGGCCGTCCGTGGCGTCGACGTGCTGGACGGCCGCGACGAACCCGGCCAGGTCCCCGGCGAAGCGGACGGGGTCGGCGACCCCGGCCGCGGTCGCGGGTTCGCCGTCGAGCCACCGGTAGACCGACCAGGGGAACGGGTAGCCCGCCCCGGGCCGGCCCGCCGCCAGCGGCACCGGGATGGGCAGCGGCAGCCGGGGCGCGAGAGCCGGCAGCCACCGCTGCTCCTTTTCGACCGCCAGCGCGTACTCCGCGGCGCTGGGCAGCCGCACCACCATGGCGTCGCCGAGGTGGAACGTGAAGTTGTCCCACCCGCTCTCCCGCACGGGCCGGACCGGGAGCCCGGCCCAGTGCGGGAACTGGTCGCCGACCAGCCGCCGCACCTGGTCGGCGTCGACGCCGACGCGCTGCGGAAGCGGGCCGAGATCCGGCGGTGCGTCAGACACGGGCTTCCACCGCGAAGTCGCCTTCGCGCGTGGTGATGTCCGCGACGGCGCCCGCGACGCGGATGTCGGCCTGGACGTCGGCGAACCGCGCCAGCAGCTCGGCCGGTCCGGTCACGGTGAGCGTCTCGACGGCGGACCGCATCGACACCTTCGCGTCCGTCTTGGCCCGGCGCACCGCCGCGATCACCTGGCTCGCCAGCGAAAGCAGCTCCGGGTCACCGCCGGCCGCAGCCGGAGAAGGCCACTCCGCCCGGTGCACCGAACCCTCCTGCCACCACGACCAGACCTCCTCGGTCGCGAACGGCAGGAACGGCGCGAACAGCCGCAGCACCGCCGACAACGCGGTCACCAGCGCGACCTGCGCCGACTCCGCTCCCGAAGGACCGCTGTCGCCGTACGCGCGGCCCTTCACCAGCTCGACGTAGTCGTCGCAGAACGTCCAGAAGAACGTCTCCGTCACCTGCAGCGCCCGCGCGTAGTCCAGCGCTTCCAGCGCCGCGGTCGCCGCCGAGACGACCGCCGAAAGCGACGTCAGCAGCGCCCGGTCCAACGGCTCGGTGACCACCGCATCGGGCGAAGGCACGCCGAGGCCCAGGACGAACCGGCTCGCGTTGAGCAGTTTCGTCGCCAGCCGCCGCCCGACCTTCATCTGGCCTTCGTCCACCGCCGTGTCGACGCCCGGGCGCGCGCTCGCCGCCCAGTAGCGGACCGCGTCCGAGCCGAAGCGCTCCAGCAGGTCCACCGGGATGATCACGTTGCCGATGGACTTCGACATCTTCTTGCGGTCCGGGTCGAGCACCCAGCCCGCGATCGAGGCCGCCCGCCACGGCAGCACGCCGTGCTCCAGTTCCGCGCGCACCGCCGTCGAGAACAGCCAGGTGCGGATGATCTCGTGCGCCTGCGGCCGCAGATCCATCGGGAACACGCGCGCGAACAGGTCGTCGTCGAGGCTCCACCGGCCGACGATCTGCGGCGTCAGCGACGACGTCGCCCAGGTGTCCATCACGTCGGGGTCGGCGGCGAACCCGCCCGGCATGCCGCGCTGTTCCGCGGTGAACCCCGGCGGGACGTCGCTGCTCGGGTCCACCGGCAGGGTGTCCGGCAGCAGGCGCGCGTCGTAGTCCGGCTCGCCGTTCGCGTCGAGCCGGTACCACAGCGGGATCGGCACGCCGAAGAACCGCTGCCGGCTGACCAGCCAGTCCCCGGCCAGGTTCGCCACCCACGACGAGTACCGGACGCGCATGTGCTTCGGCACCCAGTTCAGCTCTTCGCCACGGGCGAGCATCTTCTCCCGGAAGGCGGCGTCGTTCCCGCCGTTGCGCAGGTACCACTGCCGGCTGGCGACGATCTCCAGGGGCTTGTCGCCCTTTTCGTAGAACTTCACCGAGTGCGTGATCGGCCGCGGTTCCCCGTGCAGGGCGCCGGTTTCGCGCAGCAGGCGGACCATGATCTCGCGTCCCGTGTGGACGGTCTTGCCCACCAGCGGGGCGTACGCGTCCGCGGGAACGCCGGACGGCGCGTCCGGCAGGAACCGGCCGTCGCGGCCCAGCACCACCCGCGTCGCCAGCCGCAGCTCTCGCCACCACGTGACGTCGGTGGTGTCGCCGAACGTGCACACCATCGCGATCCCGCGGCCCTTCTCCGGATCCGCGAGGTGGTGCGCCACGACGGGCACCTCGACGCCGAACACCGGCGTCCGCACGGACTTCCCGAAGAGCGGCTTGAAGCGCTCGTCGTCCGGGTGCGCCACCAGCGCGACGCAGGCGGGCAGCAGCTCCGGCCGGGTCGTCGCGATCACGACGTCGGCGCCGTCCGGCCCGGTGAACGCGAGGTCGTGGAAGGCGCCCGGGCGTTCGCGATCCTCCAGTTCGGCCTGCGCGACGGCGGTGCGGAACGAGACGTCCCACAGCGTCGGCGCTTCGGCCTGGTAGGCCTCACCGCGTTCGAGGTTGCGCAGGAACGCGCGCTGCGAGATCAGCCGGGAGTCGTGCCCGATCGTCTGGTAGGTCATCGTCCAGTCGACCGAGAGCCCGAGCTGCCGCCACAACTGCTCGAAGACCTGCTCGTCGGTCTCGGTCAGCGTTTCGCACAGCTCGACGAAGTTGCGTCGCGAGATCGCCACGACGTCCTTGCCCGGCTTCTCCGGCGGCCGGAACTCCGGGTCGTAGGGCAGCGACGGCTCGCAGCGGACGCCGAAGTGGTTCTGCACCCGGCGTTCGGTCGGCAGGCCGTTGTCGTCCCAGCCCATCGGGTAGAAGACCTCGAGCCCGCGCATCCGCTTGAACCGCGCGAGGACGTCGGTGTGGGTGTAGGAGAAGACGTGCCCGATGTGCAGCGACCCGCTGACCGTCGGCGGGGGAGTGTCGATCGAGTAGATCTCTTCGCGCGTTTTGGTGCGGTCGAAGCGGTAGGCGCCGGTGGACTCCCATCCGGGTACCCACTTGGCCTCCAGACCGTCGACACCGACCTTGTCCGGGACTTGCGGGTGCTTGTATGGGGTACTCATGAAGCAACTCTAGGCGGCCGGAGAACTGCTTTTCGCCTCGGTCGGCAGGTCCCGCATCTTCCGCAGCGGCGAGCACACGACCCACAGCGCCGAGGCGGCTTCCCCGGCCACCGCGACCCACATCGCGCCGCGGAGCCCGAGCCCTTCGCCGAGCACGCCGCCGAGCAGCCCGCCCAGCGGGATCGTCCCCCAGACGAGGAAGCGCACGCTCGCGTTCATCCGCCCCAGCAGCCGGTCCGGGCAGATCGCCTGCCGGTAGGAAACCTGCGCGACGTTGTAGACGATCACGCCGAACCCGAAGACCACCTCGCCGAACACGGCGACGGCGAGCCGCCAGTCCGGAGCGGTCCAGGGGATCAGCAGGTGCGCGGGCCAGGACAGCAGCGGGACCAGCCAGATCGTGCGGGCGTGGCCGATCCGCCGGGTGAGGGCGCCGGAACAGACCGCGCCGAGGATGCCGCCCGCGCCGCCGACCGCGAGCAGCACGCCGACGACAGCCGGGGACAGCCCGACGGTGCGGGTCAGGAACAGCACGTGGACCGCCATGAAGGCGCCGCCGAAGAGGTTCGCCGTCGCCGTGCACGCGACGCTCGAGCGCAACGGCTTGTCGGAGAAGACGAACCGCAGGCCCTCGACGATCTGCGGGAGCAACCGCGTGTGCCCGGCCGGCTCGGGCTCCGGTTCGGCCGCGCGGATCCGCAGCAGGCACAGCGCCGACGCCAGGTAGCCGAAGGCGGTGACGAGCACCGTGTTCGCCGCGCTGATCACCTGCACCAGCACGCCGGCGCCACTGGGCCCGGCGATCTGCGCGACGGACTGGACGGCCTGCAGCTTCGCGTTGCCCTCCAGCAGGTGCTCCCGGCCGACGAGCGAGGGCAGGTACGACTGGTAGGCGACGTCGAAGAACACCGTCGCCACGCCCACGAGCAGCACGACCACCAGCAGCTGGGCGAGCGTCAGCATCCCCGCCCACCAGGCGAACGGCACGCTCATGAGCAGGGCGAAGCGGGTGAAGTCGGCGGCGAGCATGACCCGGCGGCGGCGCATCCGGTCCACCCACACGCCCGCGGGCAGCCCGATCAGCAGGAACGCGAGTGTCTGGGCCGCGGTCAGCAGGCCCATCTCGAACGGCGTCGCCGCCAGGGTCACCGCGGCGAGCAGCGGGATGGCGGTGTACCCGACCATGGTGCCGAACTGGCTGGCCGTGTCGCCGGCCCAGAGCCGCCTGAAGTCGGCGTGGAAGAAGAGTGAGCCCCTGCGCATGACGGCGAGTCTGACGTGAGTGATTGGAAAGTGTCAATCACTGTTCGCTCTAGGCTGTGCACGTGTCCCCTGAGCAACGACGTGCCGCGACCGAAGCCGAGGCCGCCGCGCTGGCCTCCGGAATACGGCTGCGCATCATCCGGTTGACTTTCTCGGAGGCGCTGACGAACAAGGAGCTGGCCGAAAAACTGGGCCGGGACCCCGCGACGACGCTGCACCACGTGCGCAAACTCGTCGAGACCGGCTTCCTCGCCGCGCAGCCCCCGCGCCGCGGAGCCCGGGGCGCCCGGGAAATTCCGTATCTTTCGACGGGGCTTTCGTGGACACTCGACTCATGCGGTGACAAGGGCTTGGACCAGGCGATGCTCGAGGCGTATCTGGCCGAGATCGCCGAGACAGGTTTCGACGGCGTGCACCAGACACGCCTCGTAGTCCAGGTGGCCCCCGAGGAGCGGGCGGAGCTCGATTCGCGGCTCAACGCTCTGCTCGAGGAGTTCCGCGCGCGCCCCCGCCGTCCCGGCGCCGAGCGCACCGCGATCTATCTCGCCACCTATCCCAGCACGTAAAAGTTCGGTTCCCGCGGCGAATCGTGGGAACATGGAGGCACGATGACAGAACTGACACACACCGAAGACCACGACGACGACCTGTACGACGGCGACCCGTCGACAGGCGAAATGGAGCTCGAAGACCGGGCGTCGCTGCGCCGGGTCAGGGGGCTGTCCACAGAGCTGGACGACGTCACCGAAGTCGAGTACCGGCAACTGCGGCTCGAGCGCGTCGTCCTGGTCGGCGTGTGGACCGAGGGCACGGCCCTGCAGTCCGAGGCGTCGCTGGCCGAGCTGGCGCGCCTGGCCGAGACGGCGGGCTCGGAGGTCCTCGAAGGCCTCATCCAGCGGCGGGCCAAGCCGGACCCGGCCACCTACATCGGCTCGGGCAAGGTGCGGGAGCTGCGGGACATCGTCGGCTCCACCGGCGCCGACACCGTGATCTGCGACGGCGAGCTCTCGCCGGGCCAGCTGCGGCAGCTCGAGGAGAAGGTCAAGGTCAAGGTGATCGACCGGACCGCCCTGATCCTCGACATCTTCGCCCAGCACGCCCGGTCCAAGGAGGGCAAGGCGCAGGTCGAGCTGGCCCAGCTGCAGTACCTGATCCCGCGGCTGCGCGGGTGGGGTACGTCGCTGTCCCGGCAGGCCGGTGGCCGCGCCGGGGGCGCGAACGGCGGCGTGGGCCTGCGCGGTCCCGGTGAGACGAAGCTCGAAACCGACCGGCGGCGGATCAACAAGCGCGTGTCCAAGCTGCGTCGCGAGATCGCGGCGATGGACACCATCCGCGAGACCAAGCGCGGGCGGCGGCTGGCCAACGAGGTGCCCAGCGTGGCGATCGTCGGCTACACCAACGCCGGCAAGTCGAGCCTGCTCAACGCGCTGACCGGGGCCGGGGTGCTGGTGGAGGACGCACTGTTCGCCACCCTCGACCCGACCACGCGGCGCGCGCAGACGCCGGACGGCCGCGGCTACACGCTGACCGACACCGTCGGGTTCGTGCGGCACCTGCCGCACCAGCTGGTGGACGCGTTCCGCTCGACGCTGGAGGAGGCCGCCGACGCGGACCTGCTCGTGCACGTGGTGGACGGGGCCGACCCGGCACCCGAAGAGCAGGTCAGCGCGGTGCGCGAGGTGCTCGCCGAGATCACGCGCAAGCGCAAGGAGCCGCTCCCGCCGGAGCTGCTGGTGATCAACAAGACCGACGCGTCCGACGAGGTCAGCCTGGCCCGGCTGCGGCACGCGCTGGCGGGTTCGGTCCAGGTCTCGGCCCGGACCGGGGCGGGCATCCCGGAGCTCGTCGAGGTGATCGCCGACCGCCTGCCGCGACCGGAGGTCACGGTCGAGGTCCTCGTGCCCTACGCGCGCGGCGAGCTGGTCGCGCGGGCGCACGCGGACGGCGAGGTCCTCGAAGAGGAGCACGCCGAGGACGGCACGCGCCTGCTGGTGCGGGTCCGCCCGGACCTCGCGGCGGCTTTGCGCGAGTACGAGACCAACTCGACCCGGGCCTGACACGTCTCCGTAGTGTGCGGACAGGATGTCCGCACACTACGGAGGTGGCTGGGTGCGCTGGGTTGTCGCGTTGGTCTTCTTGGCCGTGTTCGGCGGGTCGGTGCCCGCTTCGGCGGCCGAGACGCCGCAACCGTTGTGCACGATGAAGGACTCGCGCATCGGCGAGCTGTCCGGCCTGGTCTCCGACGGCAAGCAGCTGTGGGCGATCAACGACGGCGGCAGCAAGGTCCAGGTGTTCGTGCTGGGCCGGGACTGCAAGGTCCAGAAGGTCCTCACGGACAAGACCGACCCGTTCGACGTCGAGGACCTGGCCCGCACCCCCGACGGAACACTGTGGCTGTCGGACACCGGTGACAACAAGAAGGGCCGGCTGACGGTCGCCCTGCTGGAGATGAACCCGCAGGGCAAGGTGACGCTGCACCGGCTCACCTACCCGGACGGCCAGCACGACACCGAAGCGCTGATCATGGACAAGGCGGGCACGCCGTACCTGATCACCAAGGACATCCTCGGCGAGGCTCACGTCTACCGGCCTTCGGGGCCGTTGACCAGCCCGGGACCGACCACGCTGGAGAAGGTCGGCACGGTGAAGATCGCGACGACGGACACCCAGGGCGGCCCGGTCGGTTCGATCGGCTCGGTCCTGGTGACCGGCGGCGCCTCGATGGCCGACGGCAGCGCCGTGGCTTTGCGGACGTATACGGACGCGTATGTGTACGCGGCTCCGGACGGCGACGTGCTGGCCGCGTTGCAGCGCAACCCGGTGCGGATCCCGCTGCCGGGGGAGAAGCAGGGCGAGGCGATCGCGTTCGACCCGGACGGGACGCTGATTTCCGGCAGCGAAGGCGTGGGCCAGCCCCTCCGCACGGTGCGGGGCGCGGCGGCATCGGCCGCGCAGTCCGGCGCACCGGCGGAGGGAACGACCTCGACCGGCACGAGCGCGTCATCCGGCTCGGCGGAGGACGGGTCCGGGCTCCCCGTCCTGCCTGCCGCCGGGATCACGCTCGCGGTGGTCGGCCTCGGCTGGTTCGGCTTCAGCAAGCTGCGTCGCCGGGCCCGCCGCTGACCTTCGGCTCCCCACGGCCGAAGATCATCCGATCCGGTGAATCTTCCGAGCACCCACCTCAGCTGTGCGAACCCAGGCGATCAGGAACCTGACCGCCCAAGGTGACCAAGGTGGGGGTCCGGGGGCTTGCCCCCGGGCGGGGTCTGGGGGTTGCACCCCCAGAAGACACCTAAGGCGAGTGGCTGTGGTCCGCGCTTCCCGCGGACACGCCTCACCCGCCACGTCCTCGTCAGAGGCGTCTTAGCACCGCCACCACCTTGCCGAGCACCGTGGCGTCGTCACCGGGGATCGGCTCGTACGCCTCGTTGTGCGGCATCAGCCAGATGTGGCCGCCCTTGCGCTTGAACGTCTTGACCGTGGCCTCGCCGTCGATCATCGCCGCGACGATCTCGCCGTTGTCCGCCTCCGGCTGCTGCCGGACCACGACCCAGTCGCCGTCGGTGATGGCCGCGTCGATCATCGAGTCGCCGGTGACCTTCAGCAGGAACAGCTCGCCCTCGCCGACGATCTCCCGCGGCAGCGGGAAGACGTCCTCGATGGCCTGCTCGGCCAGCACCGGGCCACCGGCGGCGATCCGGCCGACCAGCGGCACGTACGCCGCCTTCGGCATGACCGGCTGCTGGTCCATCTCGATGCCCATGGGGTTGTCGTCGGTCGCCGAGAGGACACCGACCGCACGCGGGCGGTTCGCGTCCCGCCGCAGGTAACCCTTGCGCTGCAGGGCGCGAAGCTGGTGCGAGACCGACGAAGTCGAGGTCAGCCCCACCGCTTCGCCGATCTCGCGAACGCTCGGCGGGTAGCCGAACCGGCTCACCCACGAGCGGATCACGTCGAGGACCTGCTGCTGGCGGACGGTGAGAGCGTCGTCCACCTCGTACACCTCGGGCATGGTGTGCACCTTGCCCGAGCTGCCGGGGGACCCACTGGTCCTGCCCGCCTTGTTCTCCTTCGCCACTGCGTCGCCTCCCAGACGTTCGCTGCACGTATCTGCGCGCCGGCCGCCGCCCGCGGGGTGCGGGCACGCTCGCCGGCGGCATCTGCCCGGCAGATGCCCTGGTCACCGACGTTAGCCCCCGGGCACGACGATTTCAAACATCTGTTCGATCGACACGCCGTGTCCGCTCGATTTTGTCGGTGGCAGGTGGTAGACCTTCGCACGGGCGTTCGATAGAACGCCTGTTCGACCTTGATCCACGGGCCGCTCCCGGCCCGGGAAACGGGCGGACACCAGGGTTTCGAGGAGGTTCGGATGTCCATTCTGGCCGAACGCGGACACGCGCGCCCGGCGGCTCCGGTCCCGGCGCCTCTCCGGCCGGTGCGCATCCTGCGCGGACGTCGCGGCGAGGTGCAGCGCCCGCCGACACGCGCACGGGTCGTGGCGGGCCGCCGTCCGGCCGGCGCGCCCTGCGCCGCGCCGCGCCGGGTGCCGGTGCGCTGGCCGTGGCTGGCGGCGCTCGCCGTCGCGAGCTGCCTGGTGGTCACCGGGCTGGGCCTGTTCGCCGGTGGCGTCTCCGGCGCCCCGGTGCCGGAGCGGACCGCGACGGTGTCGGTCGAGCAGGGCGACACGCTCGCGTCGCTGGCTGCCCGGTTCGCGCCGCAGAGCGACGGCGGGGCGGTGGTCGCCCGGATCAAGGAGCTGAACCGGCTGGACGCCGCCGAACTGGTGCCCGGGCTGCCGCTCACCGTGCCGGTTGCCGACGTTCCCGCGCCGTGATCCCGCCCCCGGCCGGGCAGGGAGGCGGTGGCCGGCGTCCTGAATGACTCATTCCTGGCGTCGGAGGTCCTGAATGAGTCATTCAGGACGCCGCGGTCCGCATGAGTCGTCCGGCTCCGCCTCGAGCCGCGTCGAACCCCGCCGCAGAATCACCCGCTTCGGTGAACCCTGCGGCCTCCGAAACCGCCGGCGCGCCCGATCCGCACCCCGTCCGAAGCGCCTCTCCGCGCCACCCGAACAGACCAACCCCGTCTCGACCAGGGCGACCGCTCCGCCGCCCCCGCGTCCCCGCCGCGCCGGCTCGGTCGACCCCGTCGACCCGTCCTCACCCTGGCGAGGCGAGACCCCGTCGTGCGCTTGCGCACACCCCCGCCGAGTTCTACGCTCGCCCGCTATATGTAGTAGTTACACCGCTGTAGTTGGTCCACAGGTTGGGGTAGGCTGGACAGTAGTTGTCCACAGCTGGTCGGCCGTTATCCACCGGATGTCCACAAAACGATCACCAGATGCAGGGGTGCATGGTGGCCGCGGGGACGTCGACGGAGGGCGGCCGGCGATGAGGGGAAGGTGATCGGCGGATGAGGTGCCCGTTCTGCCGGCATGCGGACTCTCGGGTCGTCGACTCCCGAGAGGTGGATGAAGGCCAGGCGATCCGCAGGCGGCGCTCGTGCGCGTCGTGCGGACGGCGGTTCACGACGTCGGAGACGATGGTGCTCGCCGTCGTCAAGCGGTCCGGGGTCACCGAGCAGTTCAGCCGGGACAAGGTGGTGAGCGGCGTCCGCCGCGCCTGCCAGGGCAGGCCGGTCGACGACGACGCGCTGCAGCAGCTCGCGCAGCGCGTGGAGGAGTCGATCCGCTCCGCCGGCTTGGCGGAGATCCCGAGTCACGAGGTCGGCCTGGCCATCCTGGGCCCGCTGCGTGAGCTCGACGGGGTCGCCTACCTCCGGTTCGCCAGTGTCTACCGCTCGTTCTCTTCGGTCGAGGACTTCGAGAAGGAGATCGCCGACCTCCGTGAGGCCATGGCGGGTGCTGCTGCCCAGGAGAGCGATCAGCGCGAAGGCGGCGACTGAGCCGTCCCGCTGCGGGAGAGGGTTCACCGATGACGGAAACCGTGGGATCGGGGGCCCGCGCGGCCGCCGGCAAGAAGGGCAAGACCGCCGGCGGGCTGAGCGTGCAGCGCGTCTTCACGACCGAGGGGCAGCACCCGTACGACCAGGTGACCTGGGAGCAGCGGGACGTCGTCATGACGAACTGGCGTGACGGCTCGGTCAACTTCGAGCAGCGCGGCGTCGAGTTCCCCGACTTCTGGTCGGTCAACGCCACCAACATCGTCACCAGCAAGTACTTCCGCGGCGCCGTCGGCAGCCCGCAGCGCGAGCGCAGCCTCAAGCAGCTCATCGACCGGGTCGTGCAGACCTACGTCAAGGCCGCGCGCGACCACGGCTACTTCGCCACGCCGCAGGACCTCGAGATCTTCGAGCACGAACTCACCTGGATGCTGCTGCACCAGGTCTTCAGCTTCAACTCCCCGGTCTGGTTCAACGTCGGCACGCCGTCGAAGCAGCAGGTCTCGGCGTGTTTCATCCTCGCCGTCGACGACACGATGGAGTCGATCCTCAACTGGTACCGCGAGGAGGGCCTGATCTTCAAGGGCGGCTCCGGCGCCGGCCTCAACCTCTCCCGCATCCGCTCCTCGAAGGAACTGCTCACCTCCGGCGGCACCGCATCCGGGCCGGTCTCGTTCATGCGCGGCGCCGACGCGTCCGCGGGCACCATCAAGTCCGGCGGCGCCACCCGGCGCGCGGCGAAGATGGTCGTGCTCGACGTCGACCACCCGGACGTCGAAGAGTTCATCCAGACCAAGGCGCGCGAAGAGGAGAAGATCAAGGTCCTCCGCGACGCCGGGTTCGACATGGACCTCTCCGGCGCGGACATCTCTTCGGTGCAGTACCAGAACGCGAACAACTCGGTCCGCGTGTCCGACGAGTTCATGCAGGCGGTCGAGAACGGCACCGACTTCGGCCTGCGCGCCCGGCTCACCGGCGAGGTCATCGACCGCACCGACGCGAAGAAGCTGTTCCGCACGATGGCCCAGGCCGCGTGGGAGTGCGCCGACCCCGGCATCCAGTACGACGGCACGATCAACGACTGGCACACCTGCCCGGAGTCGGGCCGGATCACCGCGTCGAACCCGTGCTTTCCGGCGGATCAGCGGGTCGTCACCGATGCCGGTCTGGTGCGCATCGGGGACCTCGTGCTGCGAGCCGCCCAGGGCGAGACGTTCGCCGTCTACACCAACGACGTGACCAACGAGGACACCCCGGCCAGGCGGATCCTTGCCACCCATCCGACGCGGTACATGGTCACGGGCACCAACGAGATCGTCGAACTCCGGTTCAGCGACGGCTCCCGGCTCCGGTGCACACCCAACCACCGTGTCTGGACCGAAAACCAGGGCTGGGTCCACGCGGACAAGCTCGGCGAAGCCGACAAGGTCGTCCGATCGATCGAGCATGCGGTGCGACCGTACGCGACGGCGGCGCTTCCGCCACTGGCGATCCAGGCCGCGACGCGGGCGCGCGGCAAGGAACTGCGTGCCGTGCCGGAGAAGTGGACCACCGAACTCGCGCACTACGTCGGCTGGCTCGTCGGTGACGGCTGCCTGACCGACGCCGGCGCGGTCACCGTGTACGGATCCGAATGGGAGCGCGAGAACGTCCTCCCACGGCACCGTGAACTGCTTGCCGCGATCACCGGGTTCGCGAGCAAGCCCAGCGTGCAGGCCAACGGCACCGCACAGCTCCGCGCGATGCGGGGACGGTTCGCCCTGCTCATGCGCGGTCTCGGCGTCAGCGGGGAGCGCTCCGCCGCGAAGGTCGTCCCGGAGTCGATCTACCAGGCGCCGGAGGAGATCGTGACCGCGTTCCTGCGCGGCCTGTTCGACGCGGACGGCTGTGTGGTGAACCAGGCGGTCAAGGGCACCCGGTACGTCGGGCTGGGCAGCCGGTCCGAGGAATTGCTCGTCGGTGTGCAGGAACTGCTGGCGAGCCTGGGCATCCGTGGCCGGATCTACCACTCGGAGAAGAAGGCCGATTCCTTCGAGTACACCACGAAGGACGGCGAGGAACGTACTTACGGCAGCGGCGGACCCACGTTCGACCTCCGGATCACCGGACGGCACATCGCCGCCTTCGCCGATCTGGTCGGGTTCGACCACGCCGCCAAGTCGGCCAAGCTCGCCGACGTGCTCGCGAACCACGAGTTCTACGACGTGGACGAGACCGTGAGCCTGGTTTCGCGGGTTTCTCAGGGGTTCGAGACGACGTTCAACCTGACCGAGCCGCGCAACCACTCCTACATCGTCGGCGGAACGGTCGTCGCGAACTGCAGCGAGTACATGCACCTCGACAACTCCAGCTGCAACCTGGCGTCGCTGAACCTGCTCAAGTTCATCACCCCGCAGGGCACGTTCGACGCGCCCCTGTTCGCCCGCGCCGTCGAGTTCGTCATTACGGCGATGGACGTCTCGATCTGTTTCGCGGACTTCCCGACCGAGCCGATCGCCGACACCACGAAGAAGTTCCGCCAGCTCGGCATCGGTTACGCCAACCTCGGCGCGCTGCTGATGGCACTCGGCCACGCGTACGACTCCGACGGCGGCCGCGCGCTCGCGGCGGCGATCACGTCGCTGATGACGGGCGTGTCGTACCGGCGCTCGGCGGAGCTGGCCCAGGCTGTCGGCGCGTACGAGGGTTACGCGCGCAACGCCGAAGCGCACCAGCGCGTGATGCGCAAGCACGCGGCGGCGAACGAGCTCGTCCGCACCTACCACGCGAACGACGCCGCGGTCCGCGCGCTGGCGACGGAGGAGTGGCAGAAGGGCGTCGAGATCGGGACGAAGCACGGCTGGCGCAACGCGCAGGCGTCGGTGCTCGCGCCCACCGGTTGCCTGACGGCGGACACCCTGGTCACCACCGATCGGGGCCTCGCGCGGCTGTCCGAACTCGGCGAGCTGTACGGCGATCGCTGGCAGGACGTCGATTTCACGGTCGCGACCGATGAAGGCCCGCGCCCCGCGACCAAGTTCTTCGTCAACGGCGAGGAGCCGACGCGCCGGATCGAAACCAAGGGCGGGTACCGGGTCCAGGGCACGCTCGCCCACCGCGTCAAGGCGGTGGATCCGGACACCGGGGCCTGGGCGTGGAAACGGCTCGCCGACATCCGGCCCGGCGACGTCCTGCCGATGCAGCTGGGCGGCCTGTTCGGTGCACCCCGCAGGGTGCCGCTGCCGGTGCTCGACCAGGCCTGCTACGCCGGTGACCGCGACATCCGGGTGCCGGACGTGGTCGATGCCGATCTCGCGGAACTCGTCGGCTATTTCGAGGGCGATGGCAGCCTGCACGCCGAGGGGATCCGGCTCTGTGTCGCCGACACAGATCTCGACGTCGTCGACCGCCTCCGGATCCTCGGCAAGGGACTGTTCGGGCTCGAACCCGCGGTCCGGCAGTGCGAGGGGTACCAGGAGGTGACCCTTCAGTCGGTCCGGCTGGCCCGCTGGTGGCAGGCCGCCGGATTCGCGAAGGACCTGCCGGGCGCCGACCACACGGGCAAGGGATGGACGCCGCGCGTACCGGTGACCATCCGCGAGACCAACGATCCGGAGATCTACGCGGCTTTCCTGCGCGGGGTCTTCGAGGCGGACGGGACCGTGCTCGAAGGGGTGCCGAGCGTCTCCACGTCGTCGGAGCTCTTCGCCGAGGACCTTCGCACGCTGCTGCTCGCGGTCGGCATGGCGACCACGACTCGCCGGACGACCAGCGGTTTCGGCAGCCCGATGTGGCAGGTCCGGCTGCGCAACGTCGACCACTCGATGATGTTCGACGAGATCGTCGGCTTCATGGGCGAACGCAAGGCCCGGCTGCTGGTCTGCCTCGAGCCGGCGGGATCGGCCAAGGGCGACCGAGTCCACCTGCCTCGCGCGGTGTGGGACGAGCTGGTGCCCTTCGGTCACGAATCTCGCGACGCCGTCGTGCAGTCTTTGCGGAAGACCGGTGGGGTGGCCAGGATGGTGGCGCGCCGGATCTACTCCGAGAGCGGCGATCCGCGACTCGGCCGGGCGCTCAGGTACCTGTTCGAGCCCGTCGAGGCCAACGCGGACGGCGGTGTCCAGCCGACCTACGACCTGTCGGTGCCGGACAACGTCACCTACGTCGCCAACGGTTTCGTCAGCCACAACACCATCGGTTTCATGATGGACTGCGACACCACCGGAATCGAGCCGGACTTCTCGCTGGTGAAGTTCAAGAAGCTCGTCGGCGGCGGCTCGATGCAGATCGTCAACCAGACGGTGCCGCGCGCGCTGGAGGCGCTGGGCTACCCGGCCGAGCAGGTCGAGGCGATCGTCGAGTACGTGGCGCAGAACGGCCACGTCGTCGACGCGCCGGGGCTGCGTCCCGAGCACTACGAGGTGTTCGACTGCGCGGTCGGGGAGCGCTCGATCGCGCCGATGGGGCACGTCCGGATGATGGCGGCGGTGCAGCCGTTCCTCTCCGGTGCGATCTCCAAGACGGTCAACATGCCGGAGTCGGCGACGGTCGAAGAGGTCGAGGAGATCTACTTCCAGGGCTGGAAGCTCGGCCTGAAGGCCCTCGCGATCTACCGCGACAACTGCAAGGTCGGCCAGCCGCTGTCGACGGCCAAGAAGGACAAGGCCGCGGCGGAGCCGGAGAAGGTCGTCGAGTACCGCCCGGTGCGCAAGCGCCTGCCGAAGAAGCGCCCGAGCCAGACGGTGTCGTTCACCGTCGGCGGTGCGGAGGGCTACCTGACGGCGGGCTCGTACCCGGACGACGGCCTCGGCGAGATCTTCGTCAAGCTCGGCAAGCAGGGCTCGACGCTGGCCGGCGTGATGGACGCGTTCTCGATGTCGATCTCGGTCGGCCTCCAGTACGGCATCCCGCTCGAGTTCTACGTCTCGAAGTTCTCCAACCTGCGCTTCGAGCCGGCGGGCATGACCGACGACCCGGACATCCGCATCGCGACGAGCGTGATGGACTACCTGTTCCGCAGGCTGGCCCTGGACTACCTGCCGCAGGAGAAGCGTGCGCAGCTGGGCATCCTCTCGGCGGACGAGCGTTCGGCGGAGGTCGAGGCGACGTACGGCAACCCGGGCGTGGACCTGGAGGCATTGCGGTCCACAGTGGACGCTTCGCCCGAGCCGCATGCGGACGATCCGGGACACCCCCACCGGGAAGCTCAGACGACGACGGAGCTGATGGAGCTCCGCCTCGGCAAGGCGGCGGACGCCCCGTTGTGCATGACGTGCGGAACGAAGATGCGCCCGGCAGGGTCGTGCTACGCCTGCGAAGGCTGCGGCGCGACCTCCGGCTGTAGCTGAGTGAGAAGCCGGGCGGGTGCCTCCGGCACCCGCCCGGCTTTCCGCGCCTCACCGAATCTCCGCGAAAGCCGCCCACCCGGACCACAATCACGCGGCATCATCGAAGCGATGACTCACGCAGACTGGCTCCAAGACTTCGAAACCGAGGCCGAACGCCGCCGACAGCGCGATGACCCACCCTGGGAGCAGGGCGCGAAACTCCACCCCGACGTCGCCAAGAGCATCCAGCGCTTCCAGGTGGGCGAAGCCGGCGACGGCGCCAACCTCATCGCCAAAGCCGCCGGCGAAGCCACCTACCTCGCCGCCGTGAAGCTCTTCGTCGCCGAAGAACAGAACCATGCCCGGATGCTCGCCGCGCTGCTCGACGCCGGTGCGGTGCCCACCCTGGCGAGCCACTGGTCGGACACCGTGTTCGTCACGCTGCGGCGCGCGCTCGGGCTGCGGCTGGAACTCATGGTGCTGCTCATCGCCGAAGTCGTCGCCCTGCGCTACTACCGCGCTCTGCGCGATGGCACCGGCGACCCGCTCGTCACCGAAGTCGCCGCCCGGATCCTCACCGATGAAGAGCGGCACGTGCCGTTCCACTGTCACCGGCTCCGCGGCGGGTTCGCCAAGCCCGTGCGGGCCGTGGTGTTCGGGGCCTGGCGGCTCCTGCTGATCGGAGTCGCGGTCACCGTCGCCGTCGACCACGGGGCCGCCCTGCGGGAGCTCGGCGTCGGAAGGAAGGAGTTCGTCGCGGACGTCCTAACCGCCTTCGACGTCGCCCTCGCGCGGCTCCAGTAGCCGGGCCAGCTGCCGCAACGCCGCGACGATCCGCTCCACCGGCACGCCCCGCGACGTCTGGTGCAGGAACAGCTCTGGAGCCAGCGGGGCCAGCAGCACGTCGGCCAGGACGTCGGGGTCCGGCGCGCCCGCCGCCTCCGCGAGTACCCGGACGTGCGTGCGCCAGAAGCCGTACGCGCCCGTCTTGAAGCGCGAGTGGCCGACCTCGGCGCCCAGCACCAGGGGCGCGTGCCGCTCCAGCAGCTCCACCATCGCCTCGTAGAACGCCGCCAGCCGCGAGGACGGCGGCGCCCCGGGGCCCAGCGGCGGGTCGCCGCGCAGCAGCGCCTCCTGCAGGCGGCGCTCGTGCTCGTCCAGCAACGCCACGGCGATCGCCGCGCGATCCGGGTAGCGGCGGTACAGCGTTCCGCGGCCGACGCCGGCCGCCCGGGCGATGTCCTCCATCGTCACCTCCGCCGCGCCGCGGGCGGTGAACAGCTCCTCGGCCGCCGCGAGGATCTTCGCACGGTTGCGGGCCGCGTCGGCGCGTTCGGGCATGTCACCAGCCTAGGGAATATCCGGACGAGGCGTCCAGTTAGCTCAAGTGGACACCGTGTCCACTTGAGGAGGAATCGTGCCCCACCTGCTGCACCTCGACTCCAGCGCCCGCCGCTCGTCGTTCTCGCGTGAGCTGTCCGCCCGGTACGCCGCCGGCTGGGCGGGCACCCGGACCTACCGCGACCTCGCCGCCGAACCGATCCCGGTGATCGGCGAAGCGTGGACGGAGATCTGCGACGCCCTGCTCACCGCGAAGATCACCGACCCCGCGCACTACGCCGATGTCGTCGAGACGCCGGAGCAGAAGGCGGCCTGGGCGGTCGTCGAGCCGCTCCTGAACGAGCTGCTCGAAGCCGACGTCGTCCTCATCGGCGCGCCGATGTACAACTTCTCGATCCCGGCCGCCCTGAAGGCGTGGATCGACCAGGTGACGTTCCCGCGGATGTCGCTCAAGGGCACGGCGTTCGTGATCGCCGGCGCCCGGGGCGGGTCGTACGCGCCCGGGACCCCGCGAGCCCCCTTCGACCACCACGAGCGCTACCTGCGGGACTTCATCGCCGGGCACTACGACGTCGACGACGTCCGGTTCGTGCACGCCGAACTGACCAATGCCCTGGTCGACCCGCACCTCGACGCGCGCGACGGCGAACGAAAAGCGTCGCTCGAAGCCGCGCTGAAGGCGCTCTGATGGGCTGGGTGACGCTCGTCTGCGCCGGGCTCGTCGAGATCGCCTGGTCGCAGAGCATCAAGCCGACGGAGAACTTCACCCGGCCGTGGCCGACGCTGCTGTGCTTCGTGCTCGGCGCCGCGGCGGTGTACCTGCTGTCGCGCGCGATGGACACCGTCCCGGTGGGCACCGCCTACGCGGTGTTCACCGGGATCGGCGCCATCGGTGCGATCGTGCTCGGCGTCGTCGTGACCAAGGACCCGCTGAGCGTCGGCCGGGTGGCCGCGCTGGCCCTGATCGTCGGCGGCGTCGTGCTCGCTCGCGTCACTTCGTGAGCTGCTCCCACAGGAACTCGAACACCAGCGCCCACTTGAACGCCAGCTGCTCGTTGTCCGCGGCGGCACCGTGGCCGCCCTCGATGTTCTCGTGGTACCGGACGTCGTGCCCCTGCTCACGCATCCGCGCCACCATCTTGCGGGCGTGGGCGGGGTGCACGCGGTCGTCGCGCGTCGAGGTCACGAACAGCGACGCCGGATACGCACGTCCACTGTGGACGTTCTGGTACGGCGAGTACTGCGAGATGTAGTCCCACTCCGCGGCGTCGTCCGGGTCGCCGTACTCGGCCATCCAGGACGCCCCGGCCAGCAGCAGGTGGTAGCGGCGCATGTCGAGCAGCGGTACCTGGCTGACGATCGCGCCGAACCGCTCCGGGTAGCGCGTCAGCATCACGCCCATCAGCAGGCCGCCGTTGCTGCCGCCCTGGATGCCCAGCTGCTCCGGCGTGGTGATGCCGCGCGTCACCAGGTCCGCGGCCACCGCGGCGAAGTCCTCGTACACGCGGTGGCGCTCGGCCTTGATCGCCTGGGTGTGCCAGCCGGGCCCGTACTCGCCGCCGCCGCGGATGTTCGCGACGACGTACGTGCCGCCGCGGGCGAGCCAGCCGCGGCCGATCATGCCGCTGTAGGACGGCGTCAGCGAGACCTCGAACCCGCCGTAGCCGGTCACGAGCGTCGGACCGCCTTCGGCGCCGGACGGCCGGACGACGAAGTACGGGATCTTCGTGCCGTCCTCCGACGTCGCGAAGTACTGCGCCACGCTCATGCCCGAAGCGTCGAAGAACGCCGGGGCCTGCTTCAGCGCTTCGACCTCTTCGCCGACGTGCCCGTAACTGAGCGTCGACGGCTGCAGGAACCCGCTGGAGTCGATCAGGTACTCGTCGCTGACGTCGGGGTCGGTGTCGAAGATGTCCGCGCTGCCGAACTCGGGCCCCCCGGCCAGGGGCTCCTCGGCCCAGCCGGCCGGGCCGGGCGTCAGCGTGCGCAGCTCGCTGCGGACGTCGCGCAGCGTGCCGAGGAGCAGGTGGTTGCGCGTCCAGGCCCAGTACTCGAGCGAGGTGTGCTCGTCGGGGGTGAACAGCGTCGTGAAGTCCCGGGCGCCGGCCATGAAGGCGTCGAAGTGGATGGCGATCAGCGAGCCGGCCGGGTGTTCCGTGCCGCCGGTGGTCCACGCCGTCCGCGGCCGCACCAGCAGCCATTCGCGGTGCAGGGAGGCGCTCGCGTCGTCCGGGACGTCGATCTTGACCAGCCCGCCGGGCGTCCTCAGGTGCAGCTCTGAGCGGTAGAAGTCGATCGCGCGGCTGACGAAGTCGCGTTCGAAGCCTTCGGTCGGGTCGTGGGACGCGCCGATCGAGACGTCGTCGGGCTTGCCCTCGAAGACCAGTGTCGCCGCCTCGAGCGGCGTGCCGCGCCGCCACTCCTTGGCCAGCCGTGGGTACCCGGAGCTGGTCAGCGAACCCGGGCCGAAGTCCGTTCCGAGGTAGACGCGGTCCTCGTCGATCCAGCCGATCCGCGTCTTCGCCTCCGGGACCGTGAAGCCGTCCGCGACGAACTCGTGCGCGTCGAGGTCGAATTCGCGGACGACGGTGGCGTCCGCGCCGCCGCGGGACAGCTCGACCAGGCCGCGCCGGTAGCCCGGCCGCAGCACGGTCGCGCCCTGCCAGACCCAGTTCTCGCCCTCGGCCTCGGCCAGCGCGTCGACGTCGAGCAGCAGCTCCCACTCGGGCTCGGGCTGCCGGTAGGACTCCAGCGTCGTCCGCCGCCACAAGCCGCGCGGGTGGCTCGCGTCCTGCCAGAAGTTGTAGAGGAATTCGCCGCGGCGGCGCACGTACGGGATCCGGTCGTCGGCGTCGAGCACCTCGCGCAGCTCGTCACGCAGTTCGGCGAACCGCGCGCCGGTGGTCAGCTCGGCCAGCGTCTCGTCGTTGCGGGCGCGCACCCAGCCGAGCGCGTCGGCGCCGGTCACGTCTTCCAGCCACAGGTGGGGATCCTCGACACTCATACCGCTCAGTCTCGCCTGGTCGGCGGCCCGGTGGCCACCCGGTGGCGTTTTCCTTTCGTGATCCCTGCCTCCCGGGGTGTCCGTATGCTGGTGCCACACAGCAGGGGGAGAACGTGAACGACACCGAGCCGTCATGGCCGGGGACGGACCGGCCACCGGAACCCGCGTGGGTACCGGAGCCGAATCCGTGGGCGCCCAACTGGGCCGCGGCCCCGCCCGTCCCGATCGCGCCACCGCGCAACCGGCTCTGGGGAGCGGTCACCGGCGTCCTCATAGTCGTGGTGTCCATTTCCCTGATCGCCGCCACCATCCCGCACCGCGTGGACGGCCACGCGTTCGCGGCGCAGGGTGCCGATCCCGGCCGGGCGTACGGCGACACCGGCAAGCCCCCGAAGGCCGTGCCGGAGCTGGCGGGCAACCCCCTGCTCGGTGACGGCATCAGCCCCGGGCCCGCCACCTGCACCCTGCCCGACCTCGGCCGGGCGGCCGACCAGCTCAAGGCTTACTACAGCGCGCTCGTCGCCTGCCTGGAGCAGTCCTGGCGCCCGGCGCTGGAGAAGGCGAACGAGCCGACGCTCACCGCCACCGTGTCGGTGACGCTGCCGGAGCACAGCTCGTGCGGCGAGGCACCGACGGAGAACGAAGCCGTCGCCTACTACTGCGGCGGCGACACGACGATCTACGCCCCGACCGACTGGATGCTGTCGGACGCCGGGCTCAACAAGGCCCGGCACATCGCGACGCTCGCCCACGAATACGGCCATCACGTGCAGCGCGAGAGCGGCATCCTCTCCGCGGCGGCGGACAAGATGACCTCGCCGGACGAGGACAGCGCGGCCGACAAGGAGGTCGTGCGCCGGATCGAGCTGCAGGCGAACTGCTTCGGCGCGCTGTTCCTGACCGCCGTCGCCGGCTCGGGCTCGATCAGCCGGTCGCTGGCGAACGCCGCGGTCGCCGACTACGGCCGGGCCAACGACAGCGACACCCACGGCTCGCGCGAGCACCAGCTGTCCTGGGCGAAGGCCGGCTACGACGGCAAGGCCACGAAGGCGTGCAACACGTGGAGCGCGCCGGTCGACGAGGTCAGCTGAGGGTCCAGGCCGGGTCGCGGCCGAGCAGGGCGAGGAACCGGTCGAGTTCGCTCGCGGCCGCCGGCACCGCGACGCTGCGGGCGAACGAGCCGTTCTTCTCGCGGCCTTCGTCCGGGATCCGCTCGGCCAGCTTCGTCGCGATGTACACGGCTTCGGCGTCCGGCTCGTAGGGCAGGCCGAGCGTGCGGGCCAGGTCCCAGCCGTGCGCGACCGTGTCGACCAGGTGCATGTGCGCGGCGATCGAGCCGGGGAACGTGCCGAAGTGGTTGATGGTGAGCTGCCGCTCCAGCACGGCGTCGCCGGTGAAGGCGTCGAGGAAGTCGTCGACGGACGCCTGGTACGCGGCGTAGGGGTCGTCGCCGAGGACGCCGGCGTCCCAGTCCGGCGCCGAGCCTTCGCGGGCCGCCGTCGCGAAGGCGTGGTTCTCGCTGACCTGGTGGCGAAGCAGATCGGCGAGCGTCCAGCCGGCGCACGGGGTGGGGCGGGCGAGGTCGGCGGGCGTCACGCCGGCGACCAGCTCGTCGAGGAGGAGCAAGGTGCGGCGGTCGAGTTCGCGGAGATCCATACCGGGCACGTTAGGCGGGGAAGCGGACCACGAACAGTGCCAAATCTGCCGCAACCTTCGTGGGCCAATCTAGACTGACGCCGGTGGAGATCCACATCGACCTGACCGGCACGCGCGGCCACCGCGACGCGATCTACCGGCAGCTGCGCGCGGCGATCCTGGCCGGCCGGATCCGGCCCGGCGAAGCTCTGCCGCCGACCCGTGAGCTCGCGCAGCGGCTCGCGGTCTCCCGGACTACGGTCAGCGCGGCCTACGACCGGCTCACCGCCGAGGGGTTCCTCGCCGGGCGCGTCGGCGCGGGCACGTTCGTCACCGCTTCGCCGGCGGAGCGTCCCTCGCCGGTCCCCGACGGCCCGGGCGTGCGGCCGCTGCCGGAGTGGGACGCCGTCCCGCCGCCACCCGCGCCCTTCGCCCCGGCACCGGAGTTCGACTTCCGGCCGGGCGTCCCCGACCTCGCGCTGTTCCCGTTCGACACCTGGCGGCGGCTGATCACACAGCGGCTGCGTGCCGGCCAGGCCGACCTGATGACCTACGGCGACCCGCAGGGCCACGCCGCGCTGCGCACCGAGATCGCCCGGCACATCGGTGTTTCGCGGGACGTCCGGGCGAACGCCGCGCAGGTCGTCGTCACGGCCGGCGCCCAGCAGACGACCGATCTCGTCGCGCGGGTGCTGCTGCGGGCCGGCGACCTCGCCGCCGTCGAAGACCCCGGGTACCCGCCGCCGCGGCTGGTGCTCGGCGCGCGCGGCGTCCGGGTCGCAGCGGTGCCGGTGGACGCCGCCGGGATCGTCGTCGACGCCATCCCGGCGGGGACGCGGCTGGTGTACGTGACGCCGTCGCACCAGTACCCGCTCGGCCTGTCGATGTCGCTGGACCGCCGGCTGGAACTGCTCGACTGGGCCGAGCGGAACGACGCGGTGCTCGTCGAGGACGACTACGACACCGAGTTCCGCTACACCGGGCGGCCCCTGGAACCGTTGCACAGCCTGGATTCCCGCGGCCGCGTCGTGTACGTCGGCTCGTTTTCGAAGGTGCTGTCGCCGGCCTTGCGGCTGGGTTTCCTCGTCGCGCCGCCGTCACTGGTGCCCGCCCTGGTCAAGGCCCGCTACCTGACCGACTGGCACGCGCCGAACGTCGACCAGGCGGCGCTGGCGGCGTTCATGGCCGAAGGCGGCTTCGCCCGGCACGTCCGGCGGATGCGGAAGGTCTACCGCGCCCGGCACGAACTCCTGGCGGCCTTGCTTGCTCGGGACTTCGCGGACTTCCTGACACCGTTGCCGTCGACGGCGGGCCTGCACCTCAGCGCGGTCGCGCCGGCCGACTGCGGCGGGCTGGTCCGCGCGGCCCGCCGCCGCGGCGTCCGGCTGTACTCGCTGGGGGACTTCGGGGTGGGGGAGCGGCGGCACGGGCTCGTCTTCGGTTACGGTGCGGTCGCGGCCGAGCGGATCGAGCCCGGGCTGGCCCGGCTGCGCGCACTGGCGGACGAAGGAGCGGCATGACCGACGACGTGATGGTGGCGATCGACGCCGGTCTGCGGCAGCACATCGGCGGCGACCGCGCCGGCGCGTACGCGACCTTCGCGCAGCTGTGGGCATCGATCGGCGACGACGGTGACCCGCTGCACCGCGTCGCGCTGGCCCACCACCTGGCCGACGTCTGCGACGATCCGGCCGAGGAGATCGAGTGGGACCTGCGGGCACTGGCCGCGGCCGATTCGCTGACCGACTCGCGGGCCCAGGAGTACCACTCGTCCCTGGCCGTGCGCGGGTTCTACCCGTCGCTGCACCTCAACCTGGGCGAGGACTACCGCAAGCTCGGCGACCTGCCCGCGGCGCGCGAGCAGCTGGCGCTGGCTCGCGGGCGCCTGGACGCCCTCGGCGACGACGACTACGCGGCCGGGATCCGGCTGGCCCTGGACGGCTTGGCCGAGCGGCTCGGCTGAAGCTGAATCGGTACCAATACCACGAAGACGCCCCGTTTGCCGGACTTTCGCCGGGCGCCGGGGGGCCCTAACCTGTGGTGATCCAGCTCACCGACGGGAAGGATCGCCATGCGGATTGCGGATCTGCTGCGCACGAAGGGGTCGGCAGTCGCGACGGTCACCCCCGAGACCACGGTGACCACGCTGCTGGCCGGACTGGCCGAACACAACGTCGGCGCGATGGTGGTCGTCGCACCGGACGGGTCCATCGCGGGCATCGTCTCGGAACGCGACGTCGTGCGACGCCTGAACGAACACGGACCGGCCCTGCTCGACGGCGCCGTCTCGGAGATCATGACGAAACTGGTGGCGAGCTGCTCCCCGGACGACTCGGTGGACCAGCTGTCGGTGCTGATGACCGAACGCCGCATCCGGCACGTCCCGGTCCTGGCCGACGGCCGGCTGGCCGGGATCGTCTCCATCGGGGACGTCGTGAAGAACCGGATGGAACAGCTGGAGCAGAGCCAGGAACAGCTGCAGGCCTACATCTCGCAGGGTTGACGTCGAAGTCGGAGGTCCCGGCCGATCCGTCGCGGGTCGGCCGGGCCTCCTGACGCACCCACGCACTGACTGAGTGCCCGATTGTCTCGCTATGCTTGACTGTCACAAGCCACGAGACTCAGGGGGAGAAGTGGTCTCCGCTCAGGACGCCGTCGTCGATCCGTCGCCCGCTGAAAAGCTGATTCTACTCGATCACGACATCAGGCGACTGGAGTACGAGCTTCTCGTGGCTCGGCGCAGAAAGCGCTGGGGAAACATCCTCATCGTCACAGGCCCGCTCCTGCTGATCGCGCTTTGGATCGTCAGCGGCTTCTCCCAGTTCGACATCCGGTCCGCGAACTCTCAAATTTCCGCGGTAGTAGGACTCGCCGGGACGGCGATGCTGCTCAAGGCCGTCCACTATAGGCTTGAGCCCGGCGGACCTCGTGAGACACGCCTACGTGACGCAGAGAAGTTCTTCGGCACGCGGAAGCTCGAGGCAGATCTGGAACTGGAACTGACCTTGCGGCGCGACAAACGCAAGCTGGCGGTGAGCGAGGGCGAGCTCAGCCTCAAGCAGCGACGCCTCGCTTACAAGGCAGAAGCCTTTTCCGACGTCGATCGATTCCGTGCCGAGAACAAACGGTACCGGCGAATCCAGAACGTGCTGCAAGGGATTCTCATCATCGGATCCTTGGCCACGACGGCGATTGCCGGTATCTCGCTGATCTCGCCGCTGGCGAAATGGGGCACCATGGCGACAAGCTTCCTCGTCGGCATCGCCAGCGGGTTCATCGCCGCCTTCAAGTACCGCGAGCGAGGGGCGTACCTCCAGCAGACCGCGGACGCGATCGAGTCCGAATGGGAAGCGTTCGACCTCGGTGTCGGCCGGTACAAGCACTATGGCTCCGACGAGGACGGCCAGACGAACGCACTCGCGGATTTCGCCGAGGAGGTCTACCGCCTGAAGACGGAACAGAAGAAGCGCGAACAGAACCTCGACCAGCCGCCGTCCGATGAGCGATCCGGGCCCTCGGCCGCGAGCTAGAGATCTACTCCCGCCACCCCGACAGCTCCACGCCCTTCGCGACATCGACCCGGTACGAAAGGGTCACCTTGCCCGTCTCACCCGGGTCCAGCGTCAACCGCCACGTGAATTCACCCAAGGCCGAAGTCTCCACGGGGGCCGGCGATGTCTTCACGTCCCGCACGGTGATCGTGTCGTCTCGGGAGACCGGGGCTTGGTCCAGAACGGTGACGGTGGCGGGCCGCGGCCCGTGGTTGCCGATGGAGATATTGTACTCGGCCTCGCGCCGCTTCTGCCCCGACAGTGTCGCCTTGGACGCCGTCCGCCGCACCAGTTCCCGCTCGACCCGGATCCGGTCGTCGGCGCCCAGGGCCAGTTCCAGTTCTTCCCCGGGAGCCCACGGTTCGAGCACGGTCGTCCCGACGAACTCCGCGTCGTGGAACACCGAAGCCCGGCCGGGCCGCAGGGCGTGCTCCGACGTGTTCTCCACCGTGGCGCGCAAGTACGCCTCTTCCGCCAGCACCGGCGCCGTCACGTACCCCAGCTCGGCCGTGAGCGAAAGCTGCGCCAGCGTCGTCCGATGGCCGGAAGCCCCGGACGGCACCGCGACCGGCCGCGAAGGCCGGTAGGTGACCGCCGTCGTGCCCTGCTCGACCGCGGCCAGCTTGTTCTCCATCACCGAAGCCGACGACGCCATGTACTGCCGCCGTACGCCGTCCGGGATCCCGCCGCCCGACCCGCCGTACGCCGCGGCGGGCGCGGCCGGGACGGGGAGGACTCGATCCAGGTACCACGGCCGGAGTTCCGGCACCACCACCGACACCGCGGGCCGGGCCGTCGACAGCGCCAGCTCGCACTCCGGCCAGTCCTCGCCGGTGTATTGGCTGACCAGCCCGTACGACACCACGGTGACGTCGGTGCCGCGCACCCGGATGTCGTAACCCGGTTCCCAGCTCGCGCCGGGGACCACATAGGACAGTTCCAGCTCGGCTTCCGCGGTGGTGTCCGGGATCTCCAGCTCGACGAGCACCGAGGTGCTGTCCTGCCCGGACTGCGCGCCGTGCGCCTCGATCCGCCGGTCGAGCGCCGCGAGGTCCTCGCGCAGCCGCGCGATCCGCTCGCTCAGCACCCGGCGCGCCTTCAACGCCGACGCCAGCCGTGAACTCAGTGCGTCGGTGACTTCGGCGACGCGGGAAGGTTCGGCGGTGCCGGCTGCGAGGGCCTTGGCGAAGCTGCCGCCGCTGCGCTTCGCGAGCGAAGTCAGCAGATCGACCTTCATCGTTTCGGCCGCTTCGTCGTCCAGGACGCCGTCGAGCGTGGCCTGGTCCGCACGCCGCTGCTCGACGAGCGTCTGGAACTCCGCGCTGGCCGGGGCGGCGTGCCATTCGGTGCGCACGTCGACGCCGGTGATCAGTGCGGGCCCGCTGCCGGTGACGCGCACCGAGCCCGGGTCGAGCGCCGGGGGCAGCCCGGCGAACTCCAGGCGCGGTCCGCCGTCGAGCGGAGCCTTGCCCCGGCGGGTGATCCGCGCCTGCTGCGGGTAGACGGTCACGGCGGTGATCGGCGCTTCGACGGTCGGCATGCCTCCGACGTTAGTCTCTTGACACCCCCGCGGGCGGAGCGGAAGTGTCATCAGTCGTCCGCTTCGCCCGGCTTGGGGGTTTGAGTGAAAGCCGCAGTCCTGCTCGCCGCCGTCCTCGCGCTGCCGCTGACCGCGGGCATCGCCGAAGCCGCGCCACCGGCCCCGGTGTTCTCCGGCGGCCAGGCGCAACCGGTGTTCGACCCGGCCGACGTCGTCCGCGAAGACGTCTGGGTCACCGCGCCCGTCGACAGCGACCACGACGGCAAAGACGACCTCGTGCACGCCCAGGTGGTGCGCCCGCGCGCGACCCAGCAGGGCCTGAAGGTGCCCGTCGTCTACCAGGCCAGCCCGTACTACGCCGGCGGCAACGACGTCGCGAACCACGACGTCGACGTCGAGCTGTCGGTGCCCGGGTACGCCCGCGGCCCGGAAGGCCCGCGCGTCGCCGCGCACGGCGTCGGCCCGGCCACCCCGATCAACTGGCGCTACCAGGACTACTTCACCGCGCGCGGGTTCGCCGTCGTCTACGGCGAGTCGCTCGGCACCGGGCTCTCGACCGGCTGCCCGACCACCGGGGACGTCAACGAGACGATCGGCGCGCGCTCGGTCGTCGACTGGCTCAACGGCCGGACCTCCGCGCGGGACACGACCGGCGCCGCGGCGACGGCGGACTGGACGACGGGCAAGACCGGCATGATGGGCGTCTCCTACAACGGGACGCTGCCGAACGCCGTCGCGAGCACCGGCGTCGCGGGCCTCGAGACGATCGTGCCGATCGCGGCCATCTCCAGCTGGTACGAGTACTACCGCCACGACGGCGCGGTCGTCGCGGCCGGCGGCTTCCAGGGCGAGGACGCCGACGTGCTCGCCGAGTACGTCCACACCCGCGCCGACCGGCAGGTCTGCCGCCCGGTGATCGACGGGCTGACCCGCGACCAGGACCGGGTCACCGGCGACTACACGCCGTTCTGGGACGTCCGCAACTACCGCAACGACGTCGGCAAGGTGCGCGCGTCGGTGCTCGCGGTGCACGGCCTCAACGACTGGAACGTCAAGACCGAGCAGGTCGCGACCTGGTACGAGGCGCTCAAGGCCCGCGGCGTCGAGCACAAGATCTGGCTGCACCAGTCCGGGCACGCCGACCCATACTCGCTGCGCCGTGACGTCTGGCTCGCGACGCTGAACAAGTGGATGTCGCACTACCTGTACGGCATCGACAACGGCATCCAGAACGAGCCGAAGGCGACGATCCAGCGCGAGGACAAGTCGTGGACCGACGAGGCCGACTGGCCGGCGCCGGGCACCTCCGACGTCCGCGTGTACCCGTGGCCGGGCGGCCGCTCGAAGGGCACGATCGACACGCGCAACCCGGTCCCGGGCACGGCGGCCGCGGAAACGCTCGCCGACGACTCGTCGAAGACGATCGAGCAGCTGGCCGCCCTCGCCTCCTCCGGCAACCGCCTGTTGTACGCGACTCCGGCGGCGAAGCAGGCCGTACGCCTCTCCGGCACCGCCCGCGCCGACCTGGCGCTGGCGTTCGACCGGCCCGCGGCGAACGTCTCGGCGATCCTGCTCGACCGCGCCCCCGACGGCACGTCCCACGTGATCACCCGCGGCTGGACCGACCCGCAGAACCGCACGTCGCCCGCCCGCACCGAGCCGATCACGCCCGGGCAGACCTACCGCATCGGCGTCGACCTGATGCCGAAGGACTACGTCCTCGCGGCGGGCCACCGGCTGGAGGTCCTGGTCGCCTCCAGCGACCACGACTACACGCTGCGGCCGAAGCCGGGCGCGGGGCTCGCGCTCGACCTCACGAAGACGTCGGTCACGCTGCCGGTCACGGGCGGCAAGCCGGCGCTGCGGGCCGCGTTCGGCTGATGCTGCCGGAGCACCTCCGGGCCGACGTCCGCACGTTGTGGGACTACCACGACCTGCGGCACGAGCCGCGGCGGTCGGACGTCGGGATCGGGCTCGGCAGCCGCGATCCCGGCGTGGCCGTGCACGCGGCGGAGCTGTTCCACGCCGGCTGTTTCCCGCTGCTCGTCTTCACCGGGGCCAACGCCCCGACGACGGTGGACCGCTTCCCCCGCGGCGAAGCGGTCCACTACCGCGAGATCGCCCTTGACCTCGGGGTGCCGGACGCGGCGATCCTGGTCGAACCCGCGGCCCGCCACACGGGGGAGAACATCGTGTTCACCCGGCGGCTGCTCGCCGCGCGGGGGATCGCGGCCCGGACCGTGACGCTCGTTTCCCGGCCCTACCAGCAGCGCCGGGCGTACGCGACGGCCAAGCGGTGGTGGCCCGAAGCCGACCTCGTCTGCGCGGCGAAGGGTGTCTCGCTGGAGGAGTACGTCGCCGGCTGTGAAGAGACCGAGCGCGTGATCGGGATGCTCGTCGGCGAGACCCAGCGGATCACCGAGTACGCCGAGCGGGGCTTCGCGATCCCGCAGCGCATCCCACCCGGCGTCGAGCGGGCGTTCGGCAGGCTGGTCGAGGCGGGGTTCACGCAGCGGCTGGTCACGGTCCGCGGTGGCGATCACTCACTGTAACGATCGTCGCAGGTCAGGCGACTTATCGGCGTTCCATCCGCTGCGAGAGGACCCGCCATGACCTCGACCGCCGAGCCCACCTTGGAGAGCCTGCGCACCCAGCTGTCCGGAGCCGTGCTGACCGACGGCGAACCGGGCTATGACGTCGCCCGGTCGGTCTGGAACGGGGAGATCGACCGCCGCCCCGCGGTGGTGGTGCGGCCCGCCGGGCCCGCCGACGTGGCCACGGCGCTCGCGTACGCGCGTGAAGCCGGCCTCGAGGTCTCGGTGCGGGGAGGCGGGCACAACTACGGGGGCGCCGCGGTCGTCGACGGCGGGCTCTGCCTCGACCTGAGCTCGCTCGACGCGATCAGCGTCGACCCGGACGGCCGGACCGTCCGCTGCGGCGGCGGGGCGACGTGGGCGCAGCTCGACGCGGCCACGCAGGAGCACGCGCTCGCGGTACCGGGCGGCACGATCAGCCACACCGGCGTCGGCGGGCTGACCCTCGGCGGCGGCTTCGGCTGGCTCACCGGCAAGCACGGGATGTCGTGCGACAACCTGCGCTCGGTCGAACTGGTCACGGCCGACGGCGAGATCCTGCGCGTGTCCGCCGGGGAGCACCCCGACCTGTTCTGGGCGCTGCGCGGGGGTGGCGGCAACTTCGGCGTCGTCACCGAGTTCGAGTTCCGGCTGCACCCGATCGGCCCGATCGTCCACCTGGGACTGTTCTTCTACGGCCTCGACGACGGCGTGGCCGCGTTGCGTCACGCTCGCGAGCTGCTCCGGACGTTGCCGGGCGAACTGGGGGTGCTCGTGGCCGGGCTCAACGCGCCGCCCGCGCCGTTCGTCCCGGAGCTGTTCCAGTTCCAGCCGGGCTACGCCGTGCTGATCGCCGGTTTCGACGGGGAGGAGCAGCACGCCGAGGCGGTCCGGGCGGCGCGGTCCGGGCCGGCGCCGCTGTTCGAGTTCGTCTCGCCGATCCCGTACGTCGAGCTGCAGCGGATGCTCGACGGCGCCGCGCCGTGGGGCATCCTCGCCTACGAGAAGGCCGCCTACGCCGACGGCTTCACCGACGAGGTCATCGAGGTGATCGCGGACTTCCTGCCGCGCAAGACGTCCCCGTTGTCGATCATGCCGATCTTCGCGATGCGGGGCGCCTTCACGGAGGTCGCCGACGACGCGACGGCGTTCGGCGGCCCGCGTCGCGAGAGCATCCTGATCAACATCGACTCGCTCGCGACCGAGCCGGAGCCGTACGCCGTGGACCGCGCGTGGGTGCGCGAGTTCTGGGAAGCGCTGGTGCCGGTCTCGTCCAACTCGGCGGGCTACGTGAACTTCATGGCCGAGTACGAAGCCGACCGCGTCCGGACGTCGTACGGCCCGGATAAGTACGCGCGGCTGGCGCGGATCAAGGCGGCCTACGACCCGCGGAACTTGTTCCACCACAACGCGAACATCCCGCCCGCGCCGTGACGGGTCAGCCGGCGATGCCCGCCCGGTAGGCGAACGCGACCGCCTGCGCGCGGTCACGCAGCCCGGCCTTGGCGAACAGGTGGTTCACGTGGGTCTTCACGGTCGCCTCGCTGACCACCAGGGTGCGCGCGATTTCGATGTTCGACAGGCCCGCCGCGATCAGCCGCAGCACCTCGATCTCGCGGGCGGTCAGGCCTTCGATCTCCTTGACGCGCGCCGGGGTGCTGCTGCGGGCGGCGGCTTCGACGAGCCGCCGCTGCAGCTCCCCGTCCACTGTGGACTGCCCGGCGGCGGCCGAGCGCAGCGCCCGCGCGATGGACTCGGCGTCGGCGTCCTTGGTGAGGAACCCGCGGGCGCCGGCCCGCAGCGCGGCCAGCAGCGACTCGTCGTCGGCATACGTGGTCAGCACGACGACCTCGGTGTCCGGGTGCCGGGCGCGGATGCGCTCGGTGGTCTCCACACCGTCGCAGCGCGGCATCCGCAGGTCCACCAGCACGACGTCGGGGTGGTGTTCGGCGACGAGCTCGAGCGCGGCCAGGCCGTCGGCCGCGGCGCCGACCACCTCGACCCCGGGCAGCAGCCCGAGCAGCGTGACCAGGCCTTCCCGGACCACCGCCTGGTCGTCGGCCAGCACCACGCGCAGCGTCATGCTGGCACCGTCAGGTGAATCCGCCATCCGTTCTCCCCCGGCCCACTTTCCAGTCGCCCGTCGAGCAGCGCGACCCGTTCGCCCATCCCGCGCAAACCGTAGCCTGCTGCCGGCGCGTCCGGCGGACGCCGGCCCTGCCGGTCGGCCACGGTGAGCTCCACCGACCCGTCGGCGTAGTCGAGCGTGACGTCCACTTCGGCCTGTGGCGCGTGCTTGCGGGTGTTGGCCAGCGCCTCCTGCACCGCGCGGACCAGCGCGGTGCCGACCGTCGGGTCCAGTTCGCGCGGCTCGCCCTCGATCCGGAGATCGGCGCGGGCGCCGCTGTCGAGCCGGTACGCGGCGAGCAGATCGGCGATCGCGCGTTCGACCGGAACGGCGTCCTCGCGCAGCGCGGCCACCGCCTTCCGGGCCTCGGCCAGGCCGTCCGACGCCAGCTTCTGGGCCCGTTCGATCTGCGCGACGGCGTCCGGGCTCGCCCCGTCGCGCACCAGCATCAGCCGGGCGCCCTGCAGGTTCAGCGAAAGCCCGGCGAGCGAGTGCGCCAGGACGTCGTGCAGCTCGCGGGCGATGCGGGCGCGTTCGGCGAGGGCGGCCGCGCGGGCGTGCTCCTCGTTCGCGGTCTGCGCGCGGGCCAGCGCCAGCTCGGTCTGCTCGATGCGGGCGAGGCGGGCCCGCCGGTTCAGGCCGAGCAGCACGATCACGACGACGACCGCGTACGTGGGCAGTGCGCCCTGCCAGGTGCCGTGCAGGACGGCCCAGCAGGTGATCGCGGCCACGTCGATCACGACGGCCAGCACGATCGGGCCGGTCCGCTGCTTGAGGACGACGAAGAAGGTGGTGCCGAACATCGTCACCGACGCCCAGCTGTTCGGCACGACCGCCAGGAGCGTGGCCGCGGCGGCGATCACGGTGATCGCCACGGTCGGCGCCCACCGGTGCGCGGCGGCGTCGTGGAGCCACAGGACCGGGATCGACAGGGCCAGGGTGACCCCGATCAGGATCCAGGCGAGGGTGTTCGCGCGGGGCATCGCGGCGAACATCGGCCCCGCGACGAGTGCGCAGCGCAGCCAGTCCTGCGCCTGGGGCCGTCTGGTCGTCATTCCGGCAGTCCTCCGCGGGTGCTTGTACGGAAAATGTACCGGCGGGGACTTCCCTTCGTGGAGTCAAGTTGTCCCGTTTGTCAGGAGGTTCCCCCATGTCCAGGTTGCGACGGCTCGCCCTGCTCGCCGCCGCCGCGGCGCTCCCCGCGCTCGGCCTCACGCTCGCCGGTCAGGCGACGGCCTCGGCCGCGCCCAACTTCCAGGTGCCCTTCAAGTGCGGGGTCACCGTGGACGCGGCGACGTTCAGCGGCCACAGTCCCGAATACTCCGTCGACTTCCAGAAGTCGGGCATCACGGGCATGCCGGTGCTCGCCGCGGCGTCCGGCACCGTCACCCGGGTGGAGGACAAGGGTGCCACCAGTTACGGCAAGTGGATCGAGGTCGACCACGGTGGCGGCTGGAAGACCCGGTACGCGCACCTGTCGGTGCAGGAAGTGTCCGTCGGCGCGTCCGTGGCCGGTGGCAAGGAGATCGGCAAGGCCGGGGCGACCGGTGGCGTCACCGGGCCGCACCTGCACTTCGAGGAGATCCTCAACGGCGCGGTGCAGAAGGCGAAGCTGAACGGTGTCGCGGTGCCGTACTACGCACACACCAACTTCACGAGCAAGAACGGCTGCGGCGGCAACCCGTACTCGGCCGAAGAGGTGTGCGGCGACGACTTCTCCGTCGTGGACCAGCAGGCGCTGGCCAACGGGTCGGGCACGGCTTACCTGCTGTACAACGCTTCCACCAAGGCGAACTGCGTGACCACGATGAAGGCCACCTCGCTCGGCACGGCCAGCGACGTCTCGGCGTTCCTCGAGGTCGAGGGTGCGGCCCGGGTGACCGATTCCGGCAGCTTCACCTACTACGCCGGGCCGGTCAAGAAGACCGCCGACTCGACCTGCGTGAAGTGGGGTGGCTCGGTGGGCAGCAACACCTACGAGAGCGGGTTCGAGCACTGCAGCTGACCCCTGTGAAATCCGCGAAGATCGCCGCAAGGTGATCAGCGTTCGGCCGGTGGGGCCGGGCAGCATAGCCCGCCCCACCGACAGGAACCGCCCGCCCGGCCGCCGCCGGGCGGTTTCCGTCCACATCGGTCCCGGCCATCCACAGATTTCGGCCCGGCGCCCCATCCCGGCCCGTCCTGCCCCACTGTGGAGGCATGACCACAACCACGCCCGACCTCCGCAACCCGGCGCAGCTGCTGGCCGCGCTCCCGTACCTGATCGGCTTCCGGCCCGCGAAGTCCGTAGTCCTGCTCGGCCACCAGTACCCGGGTGACAGCCCGGGCCTGGTGCTGCGCGGCGACCTCCCGCGCCGCGAACACCGGGCCTGCCAAGCGCGGGCGATGTCCCGCCGGTTCGCCGCGGGCGGCCACGTCGGCGTCACCCTGGTGATCGTCGGCGGGCGGCGAAGACCGGAAAAGCCGCCGCCGCACGCGGGTTTCGTCGCCGACCTGGCGCGTGAGCTGGAGGAGGTCGGGCTCCCGGTGCTGCACGCCCTGTGGACGCCCACGATCAAGGAAGGCGCCCCCTGGGCGTGCTACCGCATCGAAGACTGCGCAGGCGCATTGCCGGACCCTCGTGCCACGATCGTGGCGGCGGCCGCGACGGAGAGCGGAACGGTGGCGTTCGACAGCCGCGAGGAGCTGGAAGCACTGCTGGCCCCTCGGTCACCGGAGGCACTCGCCCGCCGCGCGGATCACTTGTCCCGCTTGACATCCCCACCCTGGCCGGAGGCAACACGCGTCGACGACGCGGCGTCGGTGGTCAGTGCGGCGTTCGTCCGCCAACGCCGGGATGAAGGGCCGCCGACGGACGAGGAAGCGGTCCTGCTGGCAAACGCGTTGAAGCTGCCCGACATCCGCGACCTGTGCCTGGCGATGGCGGTACCCCCGGCCACCGCGCGGGCCAGGGAGGCCGAGCACCTCTGGCTGACGCTGGTCCGCGAGCTCCCACCCCCGCACCGGGCGGAACCAGCGGCCCTGTTGGGCTTTACGGCCTACCTCCGCGGCGACGGAGCATTCGCGGGCATGGCTCTGGACAACGCCCTGGAGGCGGCACCGGATCACGTGCTGGCGTCGCTGTTGAGGCAGGTGCTGGACAGCGGAACGCCTCCGGAGGTGATCCGCGGCTTGGCGGCAGCGGCGGCCGGTCCACTCGTCGGCTTCGGTCTGGAACCCGCGGATTTCGATGTGGGTCAAGCGGCCTGAGGACCCTGGCCGCGCCCGGGCCTGGTGTCCTCTGTGGACTCCTGGCTTCGAGTCTGCCGAGGCCCGGCGGCCCCGGCGCGCCAGGGCAAAGCCCAGCCCGCCGGCCGCCGCCGATCAGCGCAGCGTCAGCCCCGCCGGGACTGGGTGAACTCCCAGGCGTCCCGCACGATCCCGGCCAGCTCGGTCCGCTCCGGCTTCCAGCCCAGTTCTTCGCGCGCCCGGTCGCTGGCCGCCACGAGCACCGACGGGTCGCCCGCCCGGCGCGGAGCCACCGCCGCCGGCACCGGGTGGCCGGTCACCTCGCGGCAGGCCTCGATCACCTCGAGAACGGAGAACCCGGTGCCGTTGCCCAGGTTGTAGATGCGGTGCTCGCCCGCGGTGGCGTGCTTCAGCGCCAGCAGGTGCGCGTCCGCGAGGTCCACGACGTGGATGTAGTCGCGCACCGCCGTGTGGTCCGGCGTCGGGTAGTCGTCGCCGAAGATCTGGATGCGCTCGCGGTCGCCCGTGGCGACCTGGAGAACGAGAGGAATGAGATGGGTTTCCGTGGTGTGGCGCTCGCCGAAGGTGCCGTACGCACCCGCGACGTTGAAGTAGCGCAGGCTCACCGCCGCCAGGCCGTGCGCGACGGCGAAGCTGGTGATCGCGGCGTCGATGGCGAGCTTCGTGGCACCGTAGGTGTTGGTCGGCCGGGTCGGCGCCGTCTCCGGGATCGGCGACTGCTCCGGCTCGCCGTAGGTCGCCGCCGTCGAGGAGAACACCAGGCGGGGCGTGCCGTGCTCCTGCATGGCCTCGAGCAGCCGCAGGGAGGTGACGACGTTGCCTTCCCAGTACTTCGCCGGCTCCGACATCGACTCGCCGACCAGCGACTTGGCCGCGAAGTGCAGCACGCCGTCGAAGCCCTCGCGCAGCAGGCTGCCCGCCACCTCGGCGGCGTCGCCTTCGATGAACCGCGCGTCCGGGTGGACGGCGTCGGCGTGCCCGGTGGACAGGTCGTCGACGATGGTGACCTGGTGCCCGGCTTCGACCAGCCGGGCGGCGCAGACACTTCCGACGTACCCGGCTCCGCCCGTCACGACCAGCTTCAGGGCGTTGCTCTGCTCCGACACATCCAGGCCTTCCTGCCGAGGGTGACTGTGTCCCACAGTCTTCCCCCTTGCCGACGCGCGGGTCCGGCCGGGGGTTGCCCCGGGCGGACCCGCGCGGCGTCAGAGCTCGTCGCGGCCGGCGCCGCGGGAGGGCACCGCCGTGAACATCCGCGGCCGCCGGTAGCCGGCCTTTTCGTAGGCCGCCTCGACGGCCTCCTTGACCCGCTCCAGATCGGCGTCGCGGACCAGCGCGATCGCCGAGCCGCCGAAGCCGCCGCCGGTCATCCGCGAGCCGAGGGCACCGGCCGCCCTGGCCGCGTCGACCGCGAGGTCCAGCTCGGCCGTGGAGATCCGGTAGTCGTCGCGCATGCTGACGTGCGAGGCGTCCAGGTACGGCCCGATGTCGGCCAGCCGCCCGGCGCGCAGCAGCGCGACCGTCTCGAGCACCCGCTCGTTTTCGGTGACGACGTGCCGCACCAGCGGCACCAGGTCCTCCGGCAGCCGGTCGAGGGCGGCGGAGAGACCTTCGACGGTGATGTCGCGCAGCGCCTTCACCCCGAGCAGCTCGGCCGCCCGTTCGGTGCCGCGGCGGCGCTCGCCGTACCCGCCCTCGGCGTGCGAGTGCTTGGTGCGGGTGTCCATGATCAGCACCTGCAGCCCGGCCTCGGCGAGGCCGAACGGCACCTGCTCCTGCTCGCCCGACCGCACGTCGAGGAACAGCACGTGGGATTCGGTGCAGCAGAGGGACGCCGTCTGGTCGAGCAGTCCGGTGGGGGCGCCGACGAAGTCGTTCTCCGACCGTTGCACCCACCGCGCGACCTCGGGCCGCGTCGGGACGTCGGCACGGCTGCCGTCCAGCTCCAGACCGGCCAGCCCCAGCAGCGCCAGCGACACCGCGCATTCGAGCGCGTGGGAGGAGGACAGACCCGCCCCCGACGGCACGTCCCCGGCGATCACCAGGTCGGCGCCGTTCGCGAAGCCCTGGTCGCGCAGCACCCAGGCGACGCCCGCCGGGTACGCGGCCCACCCTCCGACCGAGCCCGGAGCCAGGTCGGTGATCTTGAGGTCGCCGGAGCGCTGGAGCTGGCCGTCGTCGCCCAGGGTGGCGACGGACAGGACGCCGTCCTCACGGGGCGACGCCGCCACGGCCAGCCGGTGCGGCAGGGCGAACGGCAGCACGAAGCCGTCGTTGTAGTCGGTGTGCTCGCCGATGAGGTTGACGCGGCCGGGCGCCGACCAGACGCCGGCCGGGGCGGTGCCGTGGACCGTGCGGAACGCCGCCACGGCCTCCGAAGCGGGGCTCATCGAGCCTGCGCCAGGACGGCGTGCAGCGCGGAGCTGGCGACCTGGGCGGTGGTGTCCCCGCCGGTGACCTCGATAGTGGCGCCGTTGGCCTTGCCGACGGTGACCGTGCCGCCCGGCACGATGCCGACGGACTTGAGTTCGGTCATCAGCGACTCGTCCAGCTGGACGTGCTCGGCGATGCGCCGGATCTCGACCCGGCCGCCACCGGTGCGGGCGAACTCGTCGAGCCGGACCAGGTCGGCCTCCGCGGGCGGCGCGGGTTCGCCGTCGCCCAGCTTGTCGAGGCCGGGGATCGGGTTGCCGTACGGGGACGTGGTCGGGTGGTCGAGCAGCTTGACCAGCTTGCGCTCGACGGCCTCGCTCATCACGTGCTCCCACCGGCACGCCTCGTTGTGCACGTGCTCCCACTCGAGCCCGATCACGTCGACGAGGAGGCGTTCGGCGAGGCGGTGCTTGCGCATGACGGCGATGGCCAGTTCCCGGCCGTGGTCGGTCAGCTGCAGATGCCGGTCGTCGGCGACCACGACCAGCCCGTCACGCTCCATCCGGGCGACGGTCTGGCTCACGGTCGGGCCGCTCTGCTGCAGGCGCTCGGCGATGCGGGCGCGCAGCGGAACGACACCTTCTTCTTCGAGCTCGTAGATGGTACGCAAGTACATCTCGGTGGTGTCGATGAGATCGTTCACGCTGTCCCCTTCGTCCGCGTTGCTCATCGTAGTCGTTGACCCGGGCAGCGGCGGCGGGCCTCGGGGGTACAGCACCGATGGTTACCGATCCGACCACAGTCACGGCCGAAGACTTCGCGGCGATGGTCACGCGCCGAGCGGGGACGGCCTGCTTTCGGCCGGATCGGTGACAACTCGCCGGTGGGGGATATGTCCGCACCCCGGCGCGGCCGGGTGGGCGGCCGCTGGAAGATGGGAGGCATGCGTCCGCTGATCAGCACCACCGACCTCGCCGCCGCGCTGGCCGGCCCGGCCGGGGACCGTCCCGTGGTCCTCGACGTCCGCTGGCGGCTCGCCGGCCCGCCCGGCGCCGACTCCTACCGCGAGGGTCACGTGCCCGGAGCGGTGTTCACCGACCTCGACAGCGTCCTCGCGGGCAAGCCGGGTGAAGGCGGCCGGCACCCCCTGCCCGACCCGGCCGACCTGCAGCGCGACCTGCGCGCGGCCGGCGTACGGGAGGGCACCCCGGTGGTGGCCTACGACGACGCGGACGGCTCGGTGGCGGCCAGGGCCTGGTGGCTCCTGCGCTGGGCGGGCCACGAAGAGGTGGCGGTCCTCGACGGCGGTTACGCGGCGTGGACGGCCGAGGGGAACCCGGTCAGCACGGAAGAGGCGCACCCGGAGCCGGGCGACCTCACGGTCCGCCCGGGAGGCATGCCGGTCCTGGACGCGGACGAAGCGGCAGCCCTGGCCCGCGACGGCCTGCTCCTCGACGCCCGGGCCACCCCGCGGTACGCGGGCGAGACGGAGCCGGTGGACCCCCGGGCAGGCCACATCCCGGGAGCGGTGAACGCCCCGTTCGCGGCCCACCTCGGCCCGGACGGCCGCTGGCGAGGCCCGGCCGAGCTGGCGGAGAGGTTCGCGAGCCTGGGTCTCCGCCCGGGCGAGCCGGTCGGCGCCTACTGCGGCTCAGGCGTGACGGCCAGCTCGGTGGTCCTGGCCCTGGAGCTGGCCGGGCACCCGGCAGCGGGCCTGTACGCGGGCTCGTGGTCCCACTGGTCCCGAGACCCGCAGCGCCCGGCAGCAACGGGCACCCTGCCAGGCTGACCGAGACCCATCGCCGGCGGCGGCCCCAACGGCGCCCCGCACCCCGCGCCGGGCCGGTCCGACTCCCGTGACCACCGTGTTTCCGGCCGTCCCGCTGATCCAAGCGCCCCAAGGCGGCCTTCGGTGCGTCTCACGCACCCAAGGCGGCCTTCGGTGCGTCAGACGCAACCAAGGCCGCCTTGGGACGCTGGAACCAGCCGCGTCCCGGCACCGGCGGAGCCAACCGGACCGGGGTTTTCCAGTCCACGGATTTACCCGATCGGCACTAGAGTCGGGCGGTATGTCGCCGGCCGTTGTTTGGGACCGTGCTCTGCTCGGTTATGACCTGGGTGGGGATCACCCCTTCAATCCCGTCCGGCTGGAGCTCACCGTCCGGCTGGCCACCGAGCTCGGCGTGCTTCAGGACGTCGAACTGCTCGTCCCCACCGGCGCCGGGGACGACGAACTGCTCCGGATCCACGCTCCTGAATACCTCGCCGCCGTGCGGGATGCGCCGCTCGTCGGGTGGGATGTCGGGCATGGGCTGGGCACCTCCGACAACCCCGTCTTCCCCGACATGCACGACGCCTCCGCGCTCGTCGTCGGGTCGACGCTGCTCGCCGCGCGGAAGGTCGCCGAAGGCGAAGCGAACCGGGCCGTCAACATCGCCGGGGGGCTGCACCACGCGATGCGTGACCAGGCCGCCGGCTTCTGCGTCTACAACGACTGCGCCGTGGCCATCTCCTGGCTGCTCGACCACGGTTTCGACCGCATCGCCTACATCGACACCGACGTCCACCACGGCGACGGCGTCCAGGCCGCCTTCTACGACGACCCCCGCGTCCTCACCATCTCGATGCACCAGCACCCCTTCACGCTCTGGCCCGGCACCGGCTACTCCGCCGAGACCGGCCGTGGGAAGGCCGACGGCACCTCCGTCAACGTCCCGCTGCCGCCGCGCACGCGGGACCCCGGCTGGCTGCGCGCCTTCCACGCCGTCGTCCCGTCCCTGCTCGCCGGCTTCGAACCGCAGCTGCTGTTCACCCAGTGCGGGGTCGACTCCCACGAAGAGGATCCCCTGGCCGACCTCTCGCTGAGCGTCGACGGCCACCGCACCATCTACGCCACCCTGCGCGACCTCGCCGAGACCTACGCCGGTGGCAAGTGGATCGCCGTCGGCGGCGGGGGCTACCAGCTGATCCGGGTCGTCCCGCGATCCTGGACGCACCTGATCGCCACCGTCCTCGACCGGGACGTCGACCCGGCAACGCCGCTGCCGCCCGGCTGGGTCTCGACGGTGAGCCGGGCCGCGCCGCACGCCGAGCTCCCGCAGACCATGACCGACGATCGCGACACCGGGTTCAAGCCATGGGGCGACGGCGAGGACGACCCGGTCGACGTCGCCGTCCGGGACACCCGGCGCGCCGTCTTCCCGCTGTACGGCCTCGATCCGGACGACCCCAGGGACTGACGATGACCGGACGGGATCCCTTCGACTACCCCCGCGACTGGGAAGCCGACGTCGTGCTGTCCGACGGCGGCACCGTCCACCTTCGCCCGATCGTGCCCACCGACGCCGACGGCCTGGTCGCCTTCCACGCGAAGCTCTCCGAGCGCACCCGCTACTTCCGCTACTTCGGTGCCTACCCGCGGATCCCTGAGAGGGACCTCAAGCGGTTCTCCACGGTGGACCACCACGACCGGGTCGCGTTCGCCGCGTTCCTGGGCGACGACATCGTGGCCGTCGGCCGGTACGAGCGGCTCGACCACGGCCCGTCGGCGGAGGTCGCCTTCGTCGTCAGCGACGTCCACCAGGGCCGCGGGCTCGGCTCGATCCTCCTGGAGCACCTCGCCGCGGCCGCGTCCGAATGCGGGCTGCGCCGGTTCGTCGCCGAGGTGCTCGCCGAGAACGCCGCCATGGTGCGCGTCTTCCGCGACGCCGGTTACCAGGTCCGCCGCGAGATCGAGGAAGGCGTGCTGCACCTGGAGTTCGACATCGACCCGACCGAGGAGTCCCTCGCCGTCGCGCGCTCGCGGGAGCAGGCGGCCGAGGCGCGCAGCGTGCACAACCTGCTGCACCCGTCCTCGATCGCGGTCATCGGCGCCTCCACCGAGCCGGGCAAGGTCGGGCACGTCGCCTTCGTGAACCTCCTGGCCGCCGCGTTCACCGGCACCGTCTACCCGGTCAACGCGGAGCACCGCGCGGTCCGCGGGGTCCGCGCGTACCCGTCGGTGCTGGACATCCCGGACCCGGTCGACCTGGCACTCGTCGCGGTGCCCGCCGAAGTCGTCGAGTCCGTTTTGGACGCTTGCCTGGCGAAGGGCGTGAAGACGCTGCTGATCCTGTCCAGCGGGTTCGCCGAAGCCGGGCCGCGCGGCCTGCACGCCGAGCTGCGGCTCGTCGGCGAGGCGCGGGCGCACGGCATGCGCGTGGTCGGCCCGAACGCGCTCGGCGTGCTCAACACCGCGCCCGGGATCCGGCTGAACGCCACCCTCGCGCCGCGGCTGCCCGGCCGCGGGCGCACCGGTTTCTTCTGCCAGTCCGGCGCGCTGGGCACCGCGATCCTCGCCGACGCCGAATCGCGCGGTCTCGGCCTGTCGACGTTCGTTTCGGCCGGGAACCGTGCCGACGTCTCGGGCAACGACCTGCTCCAGTACTGGGAAACCGATCCGGACACCGACCTGGTACTCCTGTACCTCGAGTCCTTCGGCAACCCGCGCAAGTTCGCGCGGCTGGCCCGGCGGCTCGCCCGGACGAAGCCGATCGTCGCGGTCAAGTCCGGGCGGCACGCGGTCCGGCCGCAGCTGGCGGCGACGTCGACGGAAATCGACGAGGCCAGCGTCCAGGCGCTGTTCGAGCAGGCCGGTGTCGTGCGGGTGGAGTCGCTGGCGCAGCTGTTCGACACCGCGCTCGTGTTCGCCCACCAGCCGCTGCCCGCCGGCCCGCGGGTCGGCATCGTCGGCAACTCCAGCGCGATCGGGCTGCTGGCCGCCGACACCGCCCGGATGCAGGGCCTGCGGCTGGCCTCGGACCCGGTGGACGTCGGCCCGCAGGCCGGGCCGGAAGAATTCGCGAAGGCGGTCCGCGAGGCGCTCACCTCGCCGGAGACCGACGCGCTGGTCGTCGTGTTCGCGCCGCCGGTGGCGATCCCCGGGACAGCGTACGCGCGCGCCCTGCGGGAAACCGTCGTCGAGCTGGGGCAGCGGAAGCCGATCGTCTCGACGTTCCTCGCCGCCGAAGGCGTCCCGGACGAACTCGCGGTGCTGACGGGCGACGGCGTGCCCACGCGCGGCTCGATCCCGTCATACCCGAGCCCCGAACGTGCGGTGAACGCCCTCGCCCGGGTCGTGCGGTACGCCGCGTGGCGGCAACGCCCGCAGGGCACGCTGGTGCGGCCCGCGGGGATCCACACCGAACAGGCGCAGGGCATCGTGCGCGAGCTCGTCGAAGCCGACAGCGGCAAGACGACGCTGCTTTCGGACGCCGACGTGGTGCGGCTGCTGGACTGCTACGGCATCGGCGTGGTGCCGTTCCGCATCGTGTCCACTGTGGACGACGCGGTCGCGGCGGCGGGCGAGCTCGGCTACCCGGTGACGCTCAAGGCGGTCGACGAGCGGCTGCGTGGCCGCCCCGATCTGGCCGGGGTCCGGCTCGACCTGGCGTCCGAAGATTCGGTGCGCAGGGCCTACGAGACGTTGCGCGAGATCTCCGGCGACGAGGAGGTCTACGTCCAGCGGATGGCGCCCAAGGGCCTGTCGTGCGTGATCGGGCTGCAGGACGACCCGTCGTTCGGCTCGCTCGTGTCGTTCGGGCTGTCCGGGCTGGTCAGCACGCTGCTCGGCGACCGCGCCTACCGGGCCGTGCCGCTCACCGACGTCGACGCCGCGACCCTCCTGCGCGAGCCGCGGACGGCGCCGCTGCTCACCGGTTACCGCGGCGACGAGCCCGCCGACCTCGCCGCGCTGCAGGACATGGTGCTGCGCGTCGCCGCGCTGGCCGAGGACAACCCGGAGGTGCGGTCCCTGGTGCTGGACCCGATCCTGGCCTCGCCGGACGGTGCCTTCGTCGCCAATGCCCGCCTGGTGCTGGGGGCGCCGCCGTCCCGGCCCGACACCGGCCCGCGCCGGCTGCGTGCGATCAACCCGCAGGACTGACGTGGCCTCGCTGACCGGACTGCTGGCCCGCCACCTCGGCGACGTGCCGGGTGCGGTGGCGCTCGTGGCCCGCGGCGAGCAGGTCGAAGCCGCCGCGGCCGGCTCGGCCGACGCCGGGGGCACCGTGCCGATGGCGCGGGACTCGCTGTTCCGGGTCGCGGCGCTCACCAAGCCGATCGTGGCGGCGGCGACCTTGCTGCTCGTCGACGACGGCGAGCTGGCCCTGGCCGACCCGGTCGCGCGGTGGCTGCCGGAGCTGGCGGCTCCGGTGGTCGTCCGGACGCCCGCAGGCCCGGTCGACGACGTGGTGCCGGCCGATCGCCCGATCACGGTGGCCGACCTGCTCACCTTCCGCTGCGGATACGGTCTCCCCGCCGACATGGCGCTGCCCGCGGTCGACCTGCTGCTCCAGGTCCTGGGCCACCCGGCCGCGTCGGCGCGCGCGCCGGGACCGGACGAGTGGCTGGCGGCGCTGGCGCAGGTGCCACTGCTGCACCAGCCCGGCCGGGAGTGGCTGTACGGCACGGGCTCGGACCTGCAGGGCGTGCTGATCGCGCGGGTGTCCGGCCGTCCGCTGCCGGAGTTCCTGGCGGAGCGGCTGTTCGAGCCGCTCGGCATGGCCGACACGGGGTTCGCCGTGCCGACGGCGGCGCTCGGGCGGTTCACCAGCGCCTACCGCCGCGGCGACGACGGGCTGCGGCTGATCGACTCGCCGGAGGGCCGGTGGAGCGCGCCGCCGCCGTTCCCGTCCGGAGCCGGCGGGCTCGTCTCGACGGCCGACGACCTGCTGGCGTTCGCGAAGTTCGTGCGCGACGCAGGCACCGCGGGCGGGCACCGCCTGCTGACGCCGGAGTCGGTCCGCCGGATGACGACCGACCACCTGACGCCGGCCCAGCGGGCATCGGGCCGGCCGTTCCTGCGCGGCCAGGGCTGGGGCTACGGCGGATCGGTGGACGTCGACACGAAGGAACCCTGGGAGGTCCCGGGCCGCTACGGCTGGGTCGGCGGCGCGGGAACGGCCCTGCACCTGGTCCCGGCGACGGGCACGGTTTCGGTGCTGCTGACCCAGGTCGAGCTGACCAGTCCCGACCCCACCCCGCTGATGCGCGAGTTCTGGACCTACGCCGCAAGTTCGTGAAGGCCACCTTCAGGAACTTGTACTTCCTCAAGGTGGCCTTCACGAACTTCGGGCATCGCCGGCGAGGAGGTCGCCGAGGGCGAGGAGCTGGTGGGTGGCCGGGCCGAGCTCGAACTCCAAGCGCTTCGCCGCCGCGAAGTACCGGTGCACCACGTGGTCCACGTCGATGCCGACGCCGCCGTGGACGTGCACCGCCGTGTGGGCCACCCGGTGGCCCGCTTCCGCCGCCCAGAACTTCGCCGTCGCCACCGCTTCGGCTGCCGGGACGTCCGCCGTCAGTTGCCACGCCGCCTGCAGCGTCGTCAGGCGGACCGCTTCGACGTCCAGGTACGCGTCCGCCAGCCGCTGGCGGACCGCCTGGAACCCGCCGATCACGTGGCCGAACTGCTTCCGCTCGGCCGCGTACGCCGCGGTCAGCTCCAGCGCCCGCTCGACCACGCCGAGCTGCTGCGCGCACACCCCGACCGTCCCGCGCAGGCGCAGCCACTCGCCGATGTCGCCCAGCGACACCCCGGGCACGCCGGACAGCTCCAGCAGCCCGGCGTCCGCGTGGTCGACCGTCTGCTGCGGCCGCACCGTGACCCCCGGCGCCGCCGCGTCGACCAGGAACACCTCGCCGGCCGCCGCCACCAGGAACCCGTGTGCGAACGCGCCGAACGGCACCGCCGTCTGCGCACCCGACACCCGGCCGTCCGAAGCCGTGAACCCGGACAGTGCCACCGCGAGCACACGCTCGCCGCGCAGCACCGGCAGCACCCAGCGGTCCACCAGCTCCGGCGTGCCGAACTCCGCCAGCGCCGACGCCGCCATCGTGATCGACGAAAGATAGGGGACCGCCGCCACCGCCCGGCCGATCTCGGTCAGCACCGCGCACTGCTCGAGCAGCCCGAACCCGCCGCCGCCGAGGGATGACGGCAGCGCCGCGTCCAGCACGCCCGCCTGGCCGAGCGCCGTCCACGCCACCGGGTCGAAGCCGCCGGTGCCGTGCGGGTCGTGGGTGGCCTTGTCGGCCAGCAGCCGCCGGGTCAGTGCGGCGAGGTCGGCCGACGCTTCGGAAGGGGTGAAATCCATGGGGGCTCCTAGCGCGTGACGGGCAGGCCGAGGGCGGTCGCGGCGATCATGTCCCGCTGGATCTCGTTGGTGCCGCCGCCGAAGGTGAGGATCAGCGCCGACCGGTGCAGCCGCTCGATCCGCCCGGCCAGCAGCGCCCCCGGCGAGCCTTCGCGGACGACGGCGGCCGCGCCCAGCACCTCCATCAGCAGCCGGTAGGCCTCGATCACGAACTCCGTGCCGAACACCTTCGTCGCCGACGCCTCCGCCGGGCCGAGGTTGCTGGCCGCGGCCGCCCAGGCGATCCGCCAGTTCCGCAGCTTCAGGTACTCCGCGCCCGCGTGCACCCGCGCCAGGTGCAGCCGCACCCACTCGTGGTCGATGGCGCCGGTCTCCTTCGCCCACTCCAGGACGTCCGCCAGTGCCTTGCGGATCGGCGCGGACGACGTCAGCGCGACGCGCTCGTGGTTGAGCTGGTTGGTGATCAGCGGCCAGCCCGCGTTCTCTTCGGCGACGCGCGCCGACACCGGCACGCGCACGCCGTCGTAGTAGGTCGCGCTGGTGCCCGCCCCGGCCACGGTGTGCACCTTGGTCCACGAAAAGCCCTCGGCGGACGTCGGCACGATGAGCATCGACAGCCCGCGGTGCTTCTTCGCGTCCGGGTCGGTCCGGACCGCGAGCCAGACGTAGTCGGCGTACTCGATCAGGCTCGTCCACATCTTCTGGCCGGTGACGACGTACTCGTCGCCGTCGCGCTCGGCGCGCGTCCGCAGCGACGCCAGGTCGGTTCCGGCCTCCGGCTCGGAGTAGCCGATCGAGAAGTGCAGCTCGCCGGCGGCGATCTTCGGCAGGTAGAACGCCTTCTGTTCTTCGGTGCCGTAGCGCATGATCGTCGGGCCCACGGTGTTCACCGTCAGGAACGGGACCGGGACCCCGGCGACGGCCGCTTCGTCGGTGAAGATCAGCTGGTCGAGCATCGATCGGCCCTGCCCGCCGTACTCGGGCGGCCAGCCCAGCGCGAGCCAGCCGTCCTTGCCCAGCTGCCGCACGATCTCCTTGTACGCCACGCCGTCGCCGTACTCGCCGCCGCCGGAGCGGAGGCCCGCCCGCCGTTCGGGCGTCATCAGTTCGGCGAAGTACTCCCGAAGCTCGGCCGCCAAGGCCTGCTGCTCCGGCGTGTAGTCGATCCGCACCCGTCACCCCGATCCGGCGTTACACTAGAACCTGTTCTAGTTGTACCAGGACTCACGTGGCGGAGGAAGCATGGAGATCGGGGTCGACCGTTCGCTCTGCGAGGCGAACGCGGTGTGCGTGGGGTTCGCGCCGGAGATCTTCGACCTGGACGACGAGGAGGAACTCGTCATCCGGCCCGGCGCGGTGCCCGAAGACGAGGTAGAACGCGTTTCTGATGCGATCAAGGGTTGCCCGAAGAACGCGCTGTTCAGCATCGGTTAGCGCCGTTCACTGCTGGGCTTGCTCTGAACGAGAACAGATTCTACTGTAGGCCCGAGATCCAGGACTCGACGAGGAGGTCCCGCGGTGAGCTTGACCGGCAGGACGGCGATCGTCACGGGCGCTGCGGCGGGACTGGGCCGGGCCGAAGCGCTCGCGCTCGCCGCCCAGGGTGCCACGGTCGTCGTCAACGACATCGGCGAGCCGAAAGACGTCGTCACCGAGATCGAAGCGGCCGGCGGCAAGGCCGTCGCGGTCGCCGGCGACGTCGGCGACCGGGCCACGGCCGACGCGCTGGTGAGCGCCGCGCTCGACCTCGGCGGGCTCGACATCGTGGTGAACAACGCGGGCGTGCTCCGCGACAAGATGCTGTTCTCGATGTCCGACGACGACTGGGACACCGTGCTGCGCGTCCACCTGCGCGGCCACTTCCTGTTGTCCCGCAACGCCGCGAAGCACTGGCGCGACAAGTCCAAAGCGGACGGCGCGCCGGTGTACGGCCGGCTGGTCAACACCGCGTCCGAGGCGTTCCTCCTCGGCTCGCCCGGCCAGCCCAACTACGCCGCCGCCAAGGCGGGCATCACCGCGCTCACCATGTCGGCCGCCCGCGGCCTGGCCAAGTACGGCGTCCGCGCCAACGCGATCTGCCCTCGCGCGCGGACGGCGATGACCGAGGGCGTGTTCGGGGCCGCTCCATCCGAGGGCGCCGATCCGCTCTCGGTCGAGCACGTCGCCCCCTTCGTGGCCTACCTCGCCTCCCCGGCGGCCGAGCACGTCAACGGCCAGGTGTTCGTCGTCCACGGCGGCACGGTCGCCCTGGTCGAAGCCCCGAGGATCGAGCAGCGCTGGAAGCTCGACGAGCTCGAGACGTCCCTCAGTACCTATTTCGCCGGCCGCGACCCGGGCCGGATGTTCGCCGCCCCCGAGATCCTGGGAGAGTCATGAGGCTGGACGGGAAGATCGCCCTGATCACCGGCGCCGCGCGCGGGCAGGGCGAGGCCGCCGCGCGCGCGTTCGTCGCCGAAGGCGCGCACGTGGTGATCGCCGACATCCTCGACGACGAGGGCAAGCAGCTGGCCGCCGACCTCGGCGAGCAGGCCGTCTACCAGCACCTCGACGTCGGCGACGAAGACGGCTGGGCCGCCGCGGTGGAGCGCGCGACCACGGAGTTCGGTGTACCGAACGTGCTGGTCAACAACGCGGGCATCCTCCACTTCTCGGAGCTGGCGCAGACGACGCTGGCCGATTACGAGCGCGTGATCCGGGTGAACCAGATCGGGGCGTTTCTCGGGATGCGTTCGGTCGTTGAACCCATGACCGCCGCCGGCGGTGGCTCCATCGTCAACGTGTCCTCTGTGGAGGGTCTGGCCGGGATGCCCTACCTCGTCGCCTACACCGCGAGCAAGTTCGCGATCCGCGGCATGACCAAGGTCGCGGCGATGGAGCTCGGCAAGAAGCACATCCGCGTCAACTCGGTGCACCCCGGCGCGATCGACACCAAGATGGTCGAGACCGCGGCGGGCGGCCAGAAAGTCGACATGTCGTACGTCGGGAAGAAGGTTGCGCTGAGGCGGGTCGGGCAGCCCGAAGACATCGCCAAGCTGGTGTTGTTCCTGGCCAGCGACGAGAGCGCGTACTGCACGGGCGCGGAGTTCGTCGCGGACGGAGGGGCGACGGCGACGCACGCTCTCAATTTTTAGTGAACACCGCTAACGAAATGCGGTAACCGGGTGTGGAGAAGACTCGGAGGTCAACGGCGATCTACTGGGAGGTGTGGTGAGCGGAGGCACTGGCACGCTCCCGGGAACCGCGGCCCTGACCCAGGTCGGCCGCCTGGCGACGCTGTCCTGGGAAGTCCTGCGCGCGATCTTCAAGCGCCCCTTCCAGACCCGCGAGTGGATCCAGCAGTGCTGGTTCTTCGCCAGCGTCACGATCCTCCCGACGGCTTTGGTGGCCATTCCGTTCGGCGCGGTCATCGCACTGCAGCTCGGTTCGCTGACCGCGCAGATCGGCGCCCAGTCGTTCACCGGCGCGGCCAGCGCCCTGGCCATCGTGCAGCAGGCCAGCCCGCTGATCACCGCGCTGCTCGTCGCCGGCGCCGGCGGCAGCGCGGTCTGCGCGGACATCGGCGCGCGCAAGATCCGCGAAGAGATCGACGCCATGGAAGTCCTCGGCGTCAACCCGATCCAGCGGCTGATCGTGCCGCGGGTGCTCGCCGCGATGGTCGTTTCGGTGCTGCTGAACGGCTTGGTCAGCGTGGTCGGCGTGCTCGGCGGCTACTTCTTCAACGTCGTCCTGCAGGGCGGCACGCCCGGCGCGTACCTGGCCAGCTTCAACGCCCTCGCGCAGGTGCCGGACCTCTGGGTCAGCGAGATCAAGGCGCTGCTGTACGGCTTCGTCGCCGGGGTCGTCGCCGCCTTCCGCGGCCTGAACCCGGCGGGCGGCCCGAAGGGCGTCGGCGACGCGGTCAACCAGGCCGTCGTGATCACGTTCCTGCTGCTGTTCCTGATCAACGTCGTGCTCACCGCGATCTACCTGCGGATCGTCCCGCCCAAGGCGATGTGATGACCGCCGAACCCCTGGACGCCGACCGGACGCTCGAGTACATCGCGCGCCCGGGCCAGAGCCTGGAAGGACTCGGCAAGCAGCTGGCGTTCGCGGCGAAAGCGCTCGCCTGGTCCCCGCGCACGATCCGCCGCTACAGCCGGGAAACCCTGCGGCTGCTCACCGAGGTCTGCTTCGGCACCGGTGGCCTCGCGGTCATCGGCGGCACGCTCGGCGTGATGATCGGGATGACGCTGTTCACCGGCCTGATCGTCGGCCTGCAGGGCTATTCCGCGCTCAACCAGCTCGGCACGGCCGCGCTCACCGGGTTCATCTCCGCCTACTTCAACACCCGCGAAGTCGCGCCCCTTTCGGCCGGGCTCGCGCTGTCCGCCACCGTCGGCTGCGGCTTCACCGCCCAGCTCGGTGCGATGCGGATTTCCGAGGAGATCGACGCGCTGGAAGTCATGGGCGTGCCGAGCATGCCGTACCTGGTGACGACCCGGGTGCTCGCCGGCGTCGCCGCGGTGATCCCGCTGTACGCGGTCGGCCTGCTGTCGAGCTACCTCGCCTCCCGGCAGATCACCATCTGGCTCTACGGCCAGTCCGCGGGCACCTACGACCACTACTTCACGCTGTTCTTGCCCCCGGGCGACGTCCTGTGGTCGTTCGGCAAGGTGATCGTCTTCAGCGTGCTCGTGATCCTGTCCCATTGCTATTACGGCTTCAACGCCAGTGGTGGCCCGGCCGGTGTCGGCGTCGCCGTGGGCCGCGCGGTGCGGACGTCCATCGTGCTGATCTCGGTGCTGGACTTCTTTCTGTCCCTGGCGATCTGGGGCGCGAACACCACGGTGAGGATCTCGGGATGAGGCGCGAGCTCTGGCAGCGGCTCCGGTACCAGGTGCTGGGGCTCGTCTTCCTGCTCGTGGCCGCCTTGTTCATCGCGCTCACGCTGGCCGTGTACCACAAGGCGTTCACGCCGGTGACGCTCGTGAAGCTCGAGACCGACCGCGTCGGCAGCCAGCTGCGCACCGGTGGCGACGTCAAGGTCCGCGGCATGCTCGTCGGCGAAGTCCGGTCGGTGCTGGCGAAGGGCGACCACGCCGAGCTGGAGCTGGCCCTCGACCCGGAGAAGACGCCCGTCATCCCGGCGAACGTGTCGGCGCGGCTGCTCCCGAAGACGCTCTTCGGCGAGCGTTATGTGGCCCTCCAGCTGCCGGACAAGAAGGAACGGCCGATCCAGGCCGGTGACGTCATCCCGCAGGACCGCAGCAGCGCCGCGATCGAGCTGCAGAAGGTCCTCGACGACGTGATGCCGCTGCTGCAGGCGGTCCAGCCCGAAAAGCTGTCGAGCACCCTCACCGCGGTGGCGACCGCGCTCGACGGCCGCGGCAAGCAGCTCGGCGAGACCCTCGCCGGGCTGTCGGACTACCTCGGCAAGCTGAACCCGTCGCTGCCGGACGTCAAGGCCGACATCACCGGCCTGGCGAACGTCGCGGACACCTACGACAAGGCGGCGCCGGACATCCTGCAGGCGCTGTCCGACCTGACGACGACGAGCCGGACGATCGTCGACCAGCGCGCGCAGCTGTCCGACCTCTTCGTCACGGTTACCGCGGCTTCGGTGGACCTCACGAGCTTCCTTCAGGTCAACAAGGACAACCTGATCCGGCTCACCACGGCGATCCAGCCGACGCTGGACGTCCTGGCCAAGTACGCGCCCGAGTACCCGTGCCTCATGCGGCAGCTCGCCGAGTCGGTGCCGCGGGCGGAGCTGGCGTTCGGCAAGGGCACGGCCCACCCCGAGGTCAGCCGGGTCACCATCGAGTTCGCCGCCAGCCGCGGCAAGTACCTCCCCGGCGTCGACGAGCCGAAGTACGAGGACAAACGCGGGCCGCGCTGCTACCCGAGCGTCCCGCACCCCGGGGTGTGGCCGCAGTACCCGCCGGACGGCGCGATCAAGGACGGCTCCAGCAAGCCCCCGCCGCCCAAGTACCCGCCCGAGACGCTGCCCGCCGGGGGCGGGGCCGTCGGCGGCGACGGCACGATCGTCGGGTCGGCGTACGAGAACGACCTGATCGACCTGCTGGCCTCGCCCGCGCTCGGCACCTCGCCCGGGAACGTGCCCGGCTGGGCGGGCCTGCTCGTCGGGCCGCTCTACCGCGGGGCGGAGGTGGAGCTGAAGTGAGGAGTTTTGTCCCGTCCCTGATCAAACTCGCGGTGTTCGCCGTCGTCACCGTGCTGTTCACCGGGATCCTGGCGGCCACCATCGCGAACACCAACTTCGGCGAGACGTCGGGTTACCTGGCGAAGTTCACCGACGCGTCCGGGCTCAAGGAAGGCGACGACGTCCGCATCGCCGGGGTCAAGGTCGGCCAGGTCGACACGATCGAGGTGGTCAGTGCAGCCAAGGCGGGCGACCGGAACCTGGCGCAGGTGCGGTTCGACGTCGAGCACGCCTACCGGCTGCCGGAAACGGTGACCGCGACGATCAAGTACCGCAACCTCGTCGGCCAGCGCTACCTCGCGCTCGGCACGGACGTCCCCGGCGACAAGACGCTGCCCGACGGCGGCACGATCCCGCCGGAGCGCACGAAGCCCGCGCTGAACCTCACCGTGCTGTTCAACGGGTTCAAGCCGCTGTTCAGGGCGCTGAGCCCCCAGGACGTCAACCAGCTCTCGGCCGAGATCATCAGCGTCTTCCAGGGTGAGGGCGGCACGATCACCAGCCTGCTGCAACACACCGCGTCGCTGACGACGGCGATCGCCGGCAAGGACCACGTGATCGGCCAGGTCATCGCCAACCTCAACACCGTGCTCGGCACGGTCAACTCCCGCGGCGCCCAGCTCGGCGACCTCATCGAGCAGACGCAGAAGCTGGTCAGCGGGCTGGCCGAGCAGCGCAGGCCGATCGGCGACGCGGTCAGCGCGCTCGGCGACCTCGCCGTGTCGACCACCGGGCTCCTGGCCGACGCCCGCCCGGCGCTCAAGGACGACGTGGCCCAGCTCGGCGTCCTGTCGCAGAACCTCGGCGACTCCGGCCAGCTGCTCAACCACCTCCTCGAGGTGCTGCCGGGCAACCTGCAGAAGTTCACCCGGACGCTGAGCTACGGCAGCTGGTTCAACTACTACCTGTGCGGGATCACCGGCACCATCGGCATTTCCTCGCTCGACATCACGCTGCCGATCATCCCGATCCCGGGCACCCAGCGCGCGGAGAGGTGTGGGCCGTGAAGCCGCTGAAGGATCGCAACCAGGCGGGCGTCGGCGCGGTCGCGCTCGTGCTGATCGTGCTCGTCACGGCCACGACGTACTTCTCCGACCAGCTGCCGTTCTTCGGCAACGGCACGACGTACTCGGCCTACTTCGGCGAGTCCGCCGGGCTGGCGCCGGACAACGAGGTCGAGGTCGCCGGGGTCAAGGTCGGCACGGTGTCGTCGGTGAAGCTGGCGGGCAAGCAGGTGCTGGTCAAGTTCCGCGTCAAGGACGTCCGGGTCGGCGACGCCACCACGGCGTCGATCGAGATCAAGACGCTGCTGGGCGAGAAGTATCTTGCCCTCGACCCGAAGGGCAGCGGCGCACAGGAGCCGAACGACACGATCCCGCAGGCCCGCACGCGCACGCCGTTCCAGTTGCAGGACGCCTTCGAGCAGCTGTCGACCACGGTCGGCGACATCGACACGAAACAGCTCGCGGACAGCTTCAACGCCCTCTCGGACAGCCTCAAGGACAGCCCGCAGTACCTGAAGGACACGTTGAACGGGCTGTCGTCGCTCGCGAAAACGGTGTCCTCCCGCGACGCCGACCTGCACGCGCTGCTGGCCAACACGAGCCAGGTGTCGAAGACGCTGGCCGACCGCAACGCCCAGCTGCAGCGCGTGATCAGCGACGGCAACCTGCTGCTCACCGAGCTGCAGAACCGCAAACAGGCGATCCACGCCCTGCTCACCGGCACCCAGCAGCTTTCGCAACAGCTGACCGGGGTGGTCCAGGACAACCGCGACCAGCTCAAGCCGACGCTGGAGAAGCTCGGGAAGGTGACCGACATCCTGCAGCGCAACCAGGGCAACCTCGACCAGAGCCTGCAGCTGATGGCGCCGTTCGCCCGCGTCGGCGCGAACGCCACCGGCAACGGCCGCTGGTTCGAGGGCTACCTGTGCGGGCTGCTGCCGCCGACGATCACCGCGGGCGGGCTGCACATCAACCCCGAGGGCTGCACGCCGCCGATCGCGGCGCCGAACCAGGGGGTGGGCCGCCGATGACCATCCGCACCGCCCGCGGCCGCAGCCTGGTGACCTGGCTGGCGTTCGCCTGCGTCCTCGCGCTGATCGTCACCGCGGGGCTGTACCTGGTGTTCCGGTCGTCGAACGGGACCAAGCTGTCCGCGTACTTCGGTAAGACCGTCGGGCTGTACGCCGGTTCGTCGGTGCGGGTGCTCGGCGTGCCGGTCGGCGAGGTCACCGACGTCACGCCGCAGGGCGACGCGGTCCGCGTGGACATGCGGGTCGACGACGTCTCGCTGCCGGCCGACGTCGGTGCGGTCGTCGTCGCGCCGAGCCTGGTCAGCGACCGGTACGTCCAGCTGACCCCGGCCTACGACAGCGGACCGGTCCTCGCCTCGGGCACGGTGTTGGCGAAGGACCGCACGGCCACGCCGGTGGAGCTGGACGATCTGTATTCGAGCCTGGACAAGCTGTCGACGGCGCTGGGCCCGAACGGCGCCAACAAGGACGGTGCGCTGTCCGGCGTGCTCGACACCGCCGCGAACACGCTGAAGGGCAACGGTACTTCGCTGAACTCGACGGTCGGGCAACTGGCCGAGCTGGCCAAGACCCTCGACGGTTCGAAGGACGACCTGTTCTCGACCGTGCAGAACCTCAATTCCTTCACCGGCGCCTTGGCCCAGAGTGACCAGCAGCTCAACGAGTTCTACGGCCGCGTCGCCGACGTCAGCCGGTTCCTTGCCGCGGACTCGTCCGAGGTGGGCGCCGCGTTGCAGTCGCTCGGCGGCGCGCTCGGCGACGTCCAGCAGTTCGTCAACGACAACAAGACAGCGCTGGAATCCAATGTGGACAAGCTGGCGTCGCTGTCGAAGGTCCTGGTCGACCAGCGGGCTTCGCTCGCCGAGGTGCTCGACATCGCGCCGACCGGCGCCACGAACTTCATCAACTCCTACGACGCGGCGTCCGGCACCATCGCCGTCCGCGACAACCTGAACGAGCTGACCAACCCGCCGATCCTCACCGTGTGCCGGCTCATCAGCGCGGGCACGCCGAAGGAAATCCCCGACACCCTAGGCAGTATCTGCAAGCAGCTGGCCCCGATCCTCGATGGGGCTTTGAAGCTGCCGACGATCCCGCAGGTGCTCAACTCCCTGCAGAACGGGACGCTCCCGCCGTTGCCATTGCCGCTCATCGACGTGATGGAACAGCTTTCCGGGGGCAAGAAGTGAAGGGGCGCACGCGGATCGCCGGCGCGCTGGCCGGGGTGCTCGTGCTGGCCGGCTGCAGCGACGGCGGGTTCAACGGCCTCTACGGCACGCCGCTGCCGGGTGGCGCCGACGTCGGCGACCACGCCTACCACGTCACCGCGCTGTTCACCGACGTGCTCGACCTGGTGCCGCAGTCCAGCGTCAAGGTCAACGACGTCGCGGTGGGGCGCGTCGACAAGATCACGCTGACCCCGGACACGCGCTCGGCGCTGGTGGCGATGACCGTCAACGGCGACATCGCGCTGCCCGCCAACGCGCGCGCCGAGCTGAAGCAGTCTTCGCTCCTGGGCGAGAAGTTCGTGGAGCTGAGCGTGCCCACGGCCGAGCCGGCCGCCGGTCGCCTCGGCGACGGGGCGCAGATCCCGCTCGGGCGGACCAACCGCAACCCCGAGGTCGAGGAGGTGCTCGGCGCGCTTTCCCTGCTGCTCAACGGCGGCGGCGTCGAGCAGATCCAGAAGATCAGCCACGAGCTCAACGACGCGCTGTCCGGCAACGAGCCCGAGATCCGCGCGCTGCTGTCCCGAGTGGACGAACTGGCCACCCAGCTCGACGGGCACAAGACCGAGATCCTGCGGGCGATCGACGGTCTGGCGAAGCTGTCTGGCACTTTGACCGGCCAGACGCAGAACCTGACGAACGCGCTCGACAACCTGGCGCCGGGCCTGAAGGTCGTCACGGATCAGCGTGACCAGCTCGTCGGCATGCTGAACGCGCTCAACACCTTGTCCGGGGTCGCGGTGGACACCGTGACGAAGAGCCGCGACCAGCTCGTCGCCAACCTCAAGGCGCTGCAGCCGACCTTGACGAAGCTTGGTGAGGCCGGCCAGAACCTGCCGAACGCGTTGCAGATCCTGCTGACCTACCCGTTCCCGGACTACGCGGGCAACGTGATCAAGGGCGACTATGCGAACGTCGAGGCGAACGTGAACCTCGACCTGGACGTGCTGATCCAGAACTTCACGAACTCCTCGCAGCCGCCGATCGCGCTGCCGCAGGGGATCGGCGGGCAGCCTTCCGCGGTCGCGCCCCCGTTGCCGCTGCCCGACCTGGGGTCGGTACCGCCGGCCGCCGGCCCGAACCTGCTGGGCGGGCTGCTCGGCCTGATCGGGGGTGGCCGGTGACCCGCAAGATCCGGATTCAGCTGTTCGCGTTCGTCGTCATCGCGGTGGTGTCGGTGGTCTACGCCGGCGGCCGGTACGCGGGGCTGGACCGGCTCTTCGGCAACCGCGGTTACGTCGTGACCGCGCAGCTGACCGATTCGGGTGGCATCTTCGTCAATTCCGAGGTCGCCTACCGCGGGGTCACGGTCGGCCGGGTGACGTCGATGACGCTCACCGAGCACGGCGTCGACGTCGCCCTCGACATCGACGCGGGCGCCCCGGACATCCCGGCCGACGCGCACGCGCAGGTGGCGAACCGGTCGGCGGTGGGGGAGCAGTTCGTGGATCTGCTCCCCCAGCACAACGGCGGCCCGTTCCTGGCGGAGGGCTCGGTGATCACCGCGGACCGGACGTCGCTGCCGCCGTCACCGGACACCGTGCTCACCCACCTCGACGACCTCGTCGCGAGCGTGCACCCGGAGTCCCTGCGGACGGTCGTCGACGAGACGTACAACGCGTTCGCGGGCGCGGGGCCGGAACTCCAGCAGCTGCTGGACAGCACGGGGTCGCTGACGGCGGTGGCCGCGCAGTACGTGCCGCAGACGCAGGGGCTGCTGGCGAACTCGCGCATCGTGCTGGGCACCCAGGAGCGGCAGGCGGCGAACATCACCGACTTCGCTGCTGGTTTGAAGACGATCGCGGGTCAGCTCAAGAAGTCCGACCCGGACCTGCGGCGGGTGATCGCGCAGGCGCCGCGGCTGAGCCGGCAGATCAGCGACGTGCTGGCCGCGTCCGGAACGGACCTGGGCGTGCTGTTCGCCAACTTGCTGACCACGGCGCAGATCACGACGTCCCGGAAGGACTCGATCGAGGAGCTGCTGGTCGCGTACCCGATCATCTCGGCGTTCTCGCCATCGACGTCCCCGGACGGCACGGGTCACCTGGGCGTGGTGTTCAACTTCTTCGACCCGGCTTCGTGCACGAAGGGGTACGAGGGGACGAAGCAGCGTCCGGCGAACGATCTCACGGAAGCCCCGGTGAACGTGAACGCGTATTGCGCCGAGCCGCCGGGCAGCCCGACCGGGGTGCGCGGGGCGCAGAACGCGCCTTACGCGGGGAAGCCGCCCGCGATTCCCGCGGCGCCTCAGCAGCAGGCTGCCTCGTCTTCGCCGGTGCAGCTGCCAGGGATGCTGAGCTTGCTCACGGGGCCGTCTTCGGGTGGGCTCGGCCGGTTGCTGGGCGCGCCGTGAAGCTGCGTTTCCTGGTGGCTTTGGCGGTGCTTTCCGTGCTGGCGGCCGCGTTCGCGGGCTGGTCCTGGTGGCGGGCGGCAGCGGACGATTCGTTCGCCCGCGGCCGTGAGCGTGACGCGGTCCTGGCGGCGGCCGGCCCGGCATTGGTCACGTTGAACACGATCGACTACCGCACAGCGGCGGCGGACGTGGACCGCTGGATCGCGGCGACGACGGGCCAGTACGGAAAGGACTTGGCGGGCGACCGCCAGCTGCAGATCGACCGGGCTTCTGCCGCACGTACGGTGTCGACGGCATCCCTGGTCCAGGCGGCGGTGACGGAGATCGACCCCGCTGGTGGGGCGGCGCGCCTCCTGGCGGTGCTGGACGTCCGCGTGTCGACGGGCGGTGGCGCTGTTTCGCCGCGTCTCAACCGTCTGACGGTGGACGTGTCCCGCTCCGCGGACGGCTGGAAGATCGCCGGGGTTCAGGCGGCGGGCTCATGACCCGGGTGCTGGTCTTGGTGGTGGCGCTGGCCCTGGGTTGCACGGCGTGGTTCGGCATCGAAGCCGCCTCGCTGTCCCCGGGCGACAATCTCGCGTTGGTCGATGGCCCGGCGACCGCTGACGTGTCGTCGTCGGTGAGTGACGCGGTCAAGGCGGTGTTCTCGTACGACTACGCGAACCTTGCCCGGACCGAGCGCGCGGCTGCGGACGTCCTGACGGGGGACGCGGTCCGGCAGTACCAGGCCCAGTTCGCCTCGGCTCGGACGCGGGTGTCGGCGGAAAAGCTGACTCGGACGACGACGGTCCGGGCGATCGGGGTCCGGTCGTTGCGGGGGGATTCCGCGGATCTGCTCCTGTTCCTGGACCAGCAGACCGTGGCCCAGGGCGGGGGAGCGCCGACGTCGTCGGTGGCGCAGCTGGCGGTGACGGCGAAGCGGGTGGACGGTCGCTGGAAGCTGGCGACCCTGACGGCGCTTTAGCCGTCCCACACCGCCGCGCCCTGGCGGACGACCTCCACATCGGACGGTCCGGACACCGGCCACAGCTCCACCACGTACCGGTAGTGCTCCCCGAACTCGTGCTCGTTCCACGTCACCGCGGGCGGACCGGCGGGCACGTACGAAACCCGCGCCCGGTACAACCCGGGAAGCACCGAAAAGAACCGCTCCTGCGACGGATAGTCCGAAGGCCCGGAAATCACCAACCGGCCGCTCGGAACCGGAAGGTCCGCTTCCACCACGTGCTCGGCGGACGGATCCACCGCAGGCGGCGAGGGCACCAGGTTCACCGAAGACTCGACCACGTCCGAGCGGGCCGTCGCGATCGCGAGACCGCCCGGCTCCACCCCGATCCGGTGACAGTCCACCGCGACCGAAGTCCAGCCGCTGCCCGTCAACCGGGAGCGGGAGTCCCGCACCGAGAACTGGCGCTGGTCGGCGTGGACGACGAGATGCACACGAACCACCCTAGCCAGGACCCGGCCCGGAATGGTATCGACACCGGGTTTAGCGTTGACGGCATGACCACTGCTTCCGTCGACGTCGACACGGCCCGCAGCGACTACGCGGCCCTGGTCGGCCGAGGCCTCTCCCTGGACATCACCCGCGGCAAGCCGTCCCCCGAGCAGCTCGATCTTTCGAACGCGCTGCTCGGCCTCCCGGGCGACGGCACCTTCAAGGCCGAGGACGGCACCGACGTCCGCAACTACGGCGGCCTCAACGGCCTGCCGGAGCTGCGCCGCATCTTCGCCCCCGCGCTGCAGGTGCCCGCCGGGCAGCTGCTCGCCGCCGGCAACTCGAGCCTCGAGCTGATGCACGACGCCGTCGTCCAGGCGCTGCTGAGCAAGCTGCCCGGCGCCGAGCGCCGCTGGGCCGACGAGCCGCAGGTGAAGTTCCTCGCCCCGGTCCCGGGCTACGACCGCCACTTCGCGCTCACCGAGCGCTTCGGCATCGAGCTCGTGCCGGTCGCGATGACCGACGAGGGTCCGGACATGGACGTCGTCGAGACGCTGGTCGCCGAGGACCCGGCCGTCAAGGGCATCTGGTGCGTGCCGAAGTACAGCAACCCCACCGGGGTCACGTTCAGTGACGACGTGGTGAAGCGGCTCGCCACCATGCGCACCGCGGCGCCGGACTTCCGGATCTTCTGGGACAACGCCTACGCCGTGCACCACCTGACCGACGACGAGCCGGAGCTGGCCGACGTCCTCGCCCTGGCCACCGAGGCCGGTCACGCCGACCGCGTCTTCGTCTTCGGCTCCACCTCGAAGATCACCCTCGCCGGCGCCGGCGTCGGCTTCTTCGGCGCCTCCGAGGCCAACCTCGCCTGGTGGAGCGGCAACATCGGCAAGCGCACGATCGGCCCGGACAAGGTCAACCAGCTGCGCCACGCCCACTTCCTGAAGGACGAAGACGGCGTCCGCGCCCACATGCGCAAGCACGCCGACGTCATCGGCCCGAAGTTCGCGGCCGTCGACCGCATCCTCACCGAGGAGCTGGCCGACCTGGCGTCCTGGACCAAGCCGACCGGCGGGTACTTCATCACGCTGACCGTCCCGCAGGGCACCGCGAAGGAGGTCGTGCGGCTGGCGAAGGAGGCCGGTGTCGCGCTGACCCCCGCCGGGGCGACCCACCCGCACGGAAACGACCCGGCCGATGCCGTCATCCGGATCGCGCCGACCTTCCCGAAGCTCGCCGAGGTCGAAGAGGCTGTCCGCGCGCTCGCGGTGTGCGTCCGGCTTGCGGTTGCGCAACGCGGCTGACCTGGGCAAACCGAAGTCGATCAAAATTTTTTCCCTTTTGACCGAGCCGGGGGCCGTCCGGGTACGTATGACCGGTGGGTGAGGTGGACGAACTCGTCACGAGAGGACGTCCCCCGGTGTTCGGAAAACGCTACACAGAGCAGCTGATCGAGCGCAGCGCGGAGAACGCGACCGACCGCCGCCGCTTCCTCAAGGCTGCGGGAGCGGCGGGGCTCGGCGTCGCGGGTGCCGGCGCGCTCGGCACGGCGCTGTCGCTGGGCCTCGGCTCGGCAGGTGCCACATCGCAGTACGGAGCGCAGGGAGGTGACAAGGCGAAGGAGGCGGCGAGCGATGCCGCCGTGCTGAACTTCGCGCTGAACCTCGAGTACCTCGAGGCGAACCTGTACTCGTTCGCCGTGTACGGCTACGGGCTGAACGAGAAGTACGTCAACGGCGTCGGCAACCTCGGCAAGGTCTCCGGTGGGCACGCGGTGAAGTTCAAGAGCGAGCACACCAAGCAGATCGTCCAGGAGATCGCCGGCGACGAGGTCGCGCACGTGGCCTTCCTGCGCAAGGCGCTCGACAAGGCCGCCGTCGCGCAGCCGGAGATCGACTTCCAGAACAGCTTCACCGCGGCCATGCAGGCCGCGGGCGTGATCAAGCAGGGCCAAACGTTCGACCCGTTCGCGAGCGAGAACAACTTCCTGCTGGCCGCGTTCCTGTTCGAGGACGTCGGCGTGTCGGCCTACAAGGGCGCGGCGCCGCTGGTGAACAACAAGACGTTCCTCGACGCGGCGGCGGGCATCCTCGCGGTCGAGGCCTACCACGCGGGCATCGTGCGCGGCCAGCTGTTCGAACGCGGCCTCGGCGACGTCACGAACAAGATCTCCGACGCCCGCGACAGCCTCGACGGCAAGGCCGACGACGACGAAGGCGTCCTCAAGGACGGCAAGGCGAACCTCGTGCCGACGGACGCCAACGGCATCGCGTTCGGCCGCTCGGCCGACCGCGTGCTCAACATCGCCTACCTGAACCCGGACAAGGTGAACTCGGGCGGCTTCTACCCGCGCGGCCTCAACGGCGAAATCGCCACCAGCGGTGCGAAGGAGAAGTAGGCGCCGCGTGCCGCCGCCACGGTAACGTCACCGGCGGCGGCACGCGGAGTCGACTGGGGGGCGCGAAGTGCGGGTACTGATCGCGGGCGGCGGGATCTCGGGCACGGTCACGGCGATGGCGCTGAAGCTCGCCGGGCACGAGGCGATCGTGTACGAGGCCCATCCCGCAGGTGGGGACGACATCGGCGCGTTCCTCACGATCATGCACAACGGCATGGACGCCCTGCGCGCGATCGGCGCCGACCGGCCGGTGATCGACAGTTCGTTCGCCGCTTACGGGGTCGAGCTCGTCGCCCCGACGGGGGAGACCGTCGGGCGGCGCGAGTTCGACACCGAAGGCCTCGACGGGCCGCGCACGCTCACCCGCGCGACGCTCTACCGCGTCCTGCAGGACGAAGCGGCGCGCCGCGGTGTGCCGCTGGCGCGCGGCAAACGGTTGGTGGGCGCCGCTTCGAGTGCCGACGGGATCACGGCGGTGTTCGCCGACGGCACCACCGCGACCGGCGACGTCCTCGTCGGCGCGGACGGCCTGCGTTCGGTCGTCCGGCACCTGATCGACCCGGCCGCCGGCGATCCCCGCTACACCGGGCTGACCGTCGTGTACGGCTACACGCGAGCGGGCGGGCTGCCCGCCGCGCCCGGGATCTACCGGATGATCCGCGGCAGCCGGGCGGCCTTCGGGTTCACCACCGACCCCGGCGGCGCGACCTTCTGGTTCGCCCGCATCCCGGACGCCGAGCGGTCCCGCGAGGAGATCGCTGCGGTCACCCCGGCGGGCTGGCGCGAGTTCGCGCACGCGGCGTTCGACGGCGATCCGCTGCCCTGCGCGGACATCGTCGCCGCGACCGGGGACGAGGTGTTCGGCGGGCACTCCTACGACGTCCCGGAGACCCGGCTCTGGTCGACGCCCGAGATGGTCCTCACCGGGGACGCCGCCCACGCCGCGTCCCCGGCTGCGGGGCAGGGCGCGTCGATGGCGCTGGAGGACAGTGTCGTGCTGGCGCAGTGCCTGCGCGACCTGCCGGACCCGGCGTCGGCCTTCGCGGCGTACGAAGGCCTTCGCCGCGAGCGAGTCGAGAAGCTGGTGAAGGCGAGCGCGGGCGGGGACGTCGGCGAGGAGCGCGGCTGGCTGTACGCGCACCACCTCGACTGGGAAGCGAAGATCACCGCCTAGCCTCTGCCCGGCCCCAAGCGCCCCAATGTGGCCTTCGGTGCGTCTGACGCACCCAAGGCGGCCTTCGGTGCGTCAGACGCAACCAAGGCCGCCTTGGGGCGCAGGGGGACTCACGACCGGGAGCCGCAGGAGTCGCGGACCACCAGTTTCGTCGGTAGCAGCACCGGTTCCGGGGCCGTTGCGTTCTCGAGCATCGCCAGGAGCGCACCCGCCGCCGCCGTGCCGAAGCCCGGTTTGTCCTGGGCCACCGTCGTCAGGGCCGGGTCCACCAGGGACGCCACCTCGATGTCGTCGAACCCCACCACCGCCAGGTCCGCCGGCACCCGCAGCCCGGCCGCGCGGGCCGCCAGCAGCGCGCCGACCGCCATCTCGTCGCTGGCCGCGAACACCGCCGTCGGCGGCTCCTTGCGGGCCAGGAGCCGCCGCATGCCGACGAACCCGCTTTCGCGGTAGAAGTCGCCGCCGATCACGAGGTCCTCCACCACCGGCAGCCCGGCTTCGGCCAGCCCACGTCGGTAGCCCTCGGTGCGGGCGGCGGCGGGCGCGTTGCCGCGGGGCCCGGTGATCGTCGCGATCCGGCGGTGGCCGAGGGCGGCCAGGTGCCGGACGGCCTCCGCCGCGCCGCCGGCGTTGTCCGACGTCACGTGGGTGGCCCGCGGTCCGGAGAGGGCGACGTCCAGCGCGACGCACGGCAGCCCGGACTGGGCGAACGCGGTGAACGCGTCGGCGTCCGTCCCGCTGTCGATGAGCACCAGCCCGGCCAAGTGGTGCCGGCGGGTCATGCTCACGTAACCGATCGGGTCGGCCAGCGACACGCCGGGGTGGCGGTCGCGGGCGGCGTCGCTCGTCGCGAGCATCAGCAGGTGGTAGCCGTGCGAGCTCAATGCGGATTTGAGGCCCAGCAACAGGTCCTGCAGGAACGGGTGCCGCCAGCCGGGCCGCCGGTGGTCGGTGTCCCAGACCAGCCCGACCATCGCCGACTGCTGCCGCGACAGCGCGCGCGCCGACTCGTTCGGCGAGAAATCGAGGTCCCGCGCCACGCGTTCGACGCGTTCGCGTGTCGTCGCGCTGACCGTGGCGGGGCGGTTGAACACCCGCGACACGGTGGCGACGGAAACCCCGCAGAGCTGCGCTACCTCGCGAGCGGTGACCATGGCTGACTCCGTTCTTGTAACCGGTTACATCTGTAGCACACAGGCTCAGACTGCGTAAACGCCAGGGCGGGTTATCATTTCGTTACTTGACGGAAGTCTGCTGGGAGCGCTCTCATGGGACCCGCGTTTTCCGACCGGCCCGCAGAACAACGGAGATCTCATGCGCCCGAAAACGAGAAACCGCCGGATCCGCCTGATCGCGGGGGTGAGTGCCACCCTGGTCGCGCTCACCGCGCTGAGCGCCTGCGGCGACAGCGGTGCCGCCGGTGGCAAGGTCAAGCTGAGCCTCGGCCTGTTCGGCAACTTCGGCTACACCGACCTGATCAAGGAGTACCAGGCGGCGCACCCGGACATCGAGATCACCGAGCGGACCGCCGCCTACTCCGACCACCACAAGAACATCGCCGCGCACCTGGCCACCGGCGCCGGCGCCGCCGACATCGAAGCCGTCGACACCGGGTACATCGCCCAGTTCAAGGCGACGCCGGACAAGTTCGTCGACCTCGACACCGTCGGCGGCGACAAGCTCAAGGACCGCTGGCTGAGCTGGAAGTGGGCCGCGTCGCTGGGCAAGGGCGGGCAGCAGATCGGTTACGGCACCGACGTCGGCGGCCTGGCCATCTGCTACCGCCGCGACCTGTTCGAGCAGGCCCAGCTGCCCGCGGACCGCGACGCCGTCTCCGCGCTCTGGCCCACCTGGAAGGCGTTCTTCGAGACGGGCAAGCGCTTCCAGGCCAAGGCGCCGAACGGCGTCAAGTTCATGGACGGCGGCCCGACCGTGCTCAACGCGATCGTCGGCCAGGCCCCGGTCGGGTACTACGACCAGAACGACCAGATCGTCGTGGGCAGCAACCCGGCGCTGCGCCAGGGCTGGGACCTCGTGGTCGACGCGGTCAAGGCGAACCTGAGCGCCGGCCTGCTCTACAGCACGCCGCAGTGGAACACCGGCTTCACCCAGGGGCAGTTCGCGACCGTCACCTGCCCGGCGTGGATGATGACCAAGATCAAGGACCAGGCGCCGGACACCGCGGGCAAGTGGGACGTCGCGGCCGTGCCGGGTGGCGGCGGCAACTGGGGCGGCTCGTACCTGACCGTGCCGAAGCAGGGCAAGCACACCAAGGAAGCCGCCGAGCTCGCCGCGTGGCTGACCGCGCCCGAGCAGCAGGCGAAGGTGTTCACCAGCAAGGGCCTCCTGCCGTCGGCGCCGTCGCTCTACGACGACCCGAAGATCACCGGTTACACGAACCCGTTCTTCTCGGGCGCCCCGGTGGGCAAGGTCTTCACCGACGCGGCGAAGAAGCTGAACCCGCAGTACCAGGGCCCGAAGGCCGGCGACGTGCAGACCGAGTTCGGCAACGCGATGCAGCGCGTCGAGCAGGGTAAGCAGGACGGCGCGGCGGCGTGGGACCAGCTGGTCGGTGACGTCGCGAAGATCAAGTGATGGCTGCGGTCAAAACGCTGACCTTCGCCGAGCGGCGGCAGAAGTGGGACGTCAAGCTGTCGCCGTTCGGTTTCATCAGCCCGTACTTCCTGATCTTCGGCGTCTTCGGGCTGTTCCCGCTGCTGTACACGGCGTTCGTGTCGCTGCAGAAGCGGAACCTCATCGACGCCGAAGGTGCGCAGTTCATCGGGTTCGGCAACTACGAGCAGCTGCTGTTCCACGACCCGTACTTCTGGAACGCGATGGGGAACACGGTCAGCCTGTGGCTGCTCACCACGATCCCGCAGATCCTGTTCGCGCTCGGCATCGCGCACCTGCTCAACCGGCGGCTGCGCGGGCGGACGATGTTCCGGATGGGGATGATCCTGCCCAACATCACCTCGGTGGCGGCGGTGACGATCATCTTCGCGCAGCTGTTCGGCCGGGACTTCGGCCTGATCAACTGGGTGCTGAGCTGGTTCGGCGCCGGGCAGGTCGACTGGCAGGCGGGCACGGCCAGCTCGCACACCGCCATCGCGTCGATGGTGGTGTGGCGCTGGACCGGCTACCACGCCCTGATCTTCCTGGCGTCGATGCAGGCGATCCCGTCGAGCATGTACGAGGCCGCCACCCTCGACGGCGCCAAGGGGTGGCAGCAGTTCTGGCGGATCACCGTGCCGCTGCTGCGGCCGCAGATCATTTTCTCCACGGTGATCGCGACCACCGGGAACATGCGGCTGCTCGCCGAGCCGCTGCTGTTCAACCCCGGCGCCGCGGCCGCCACCGGCGGGTCGGACCGGCAGTTCCAGACCGCCGCGCTCTACCTCTACGAACAGGGCTTCACCAAGTACGACTTCGGCTACAGCTCGGCGATCGCGCTGATCCTGGCTGTGGCCACGATCATCGTCGCGGGCCTGTCGTTCCTGGTGACCCGGCGCATCCAAACGGACTGAGGAGCGGACATGACCACCGTGCTGACCCCGGCCGCGCCCGCGCCGCCGGCCGCCTCGCCCGGGCGGATGCGGCGGATCTCCAGGCGGGTCGCGAGCCCGTGGACCTACGCCGCGCTGATCGCGATCCTGGCCGGCTCGGCGTTCCCGGTGTACTGGTCGTTCGTCGTCTCCTCGCAGACGACGGAGGCGGTCGGGAGCGTGCCGCCGGTGCTGGTGCCGGGCGGGCACCTGTTCGAGAACATCGCCCGCGTCTTCGACGAGACGGACTTCGCGCTGGCGCTGGGCAACTCGCTGATCGTCGCGGGCACGATCACCGTGTCGGTGGTGCTGTTCTCGACGCTGGCCGGGTTCGCCTTCGCCAAGATGAAGTTCCGGGGGAGGACGGCGTTGCTGCTCGTCGTGGTCGCCACCCAGGCGATCCCGACCGAGCTGGGCGTCGTCCCGCTGTACATGATGATGGCCGACTTCGGGTGGGCCGGGCAGCTGCAGGCGGTGATCGTGCCCGGCCTGGTCACCGCGTTCGGCGTGTTCTTCATGCGCCAGTACTTCGAGCGGGCGCTGCCGCTGGAGCTGCTGGAGGCCGGCCGGATGGACGGTTGCGGCTCGCTGCGGCTGTTCTGGCACGTGGCCCTGCCCGCCGCCCGCCCGGCCGCGGCGGTGCTCGGGCTGTTCACCTTCATGCAGGCCTGGAACGACTTCTTCTGGCCGCTGGTGGTGCTGGTGCCGGAGAACCCGACCGTCCAAACCGCACTGTCCACACTGGCCAGTGGCTACACCACCGACTACACGCTCGTGCTCACCGCCGCCACCATCGGTACCGTCCCCGTCCTCCTCGTGTTCCTGCTGTTCGGCCGCCAGATCGTCGGCGGCATCATGCAGGGCGCGCTCAAGGGCTGACCACCTCGGAGCTCACCGTGACTTCCAGCAGTGACAACCGGGGCTTCGCCCCGGGCCAGGGGCTTCGCCACCCGGACCCCCGAAAAGCGAGCTTCCCGCCCGCCTTCCGCTGGGGCGTCGCGACCTCGGCGTTCCAGATCGAGGGCGCCACCGCCGTCGACGGCCGTGGACCGTCCATCTGGGACACGTTCGCGGCGGTGCCCGGCGCAGTGGCCGGCGGCCACACCGGGGAACCGGCGGCCGACCACTACCACCGCTGGCCCGCGGACCTCGACCTGCTCACCGAGCTGGGCGTCGACGCCTACCGGTTTTCGGTGTCCTGGCCGCGGATCCAACCCGACGGCCGCCGCGTGGAGTACCGGGGCCTCGGCTTCTACCGGCGGCTGGTGGAAGGGCTGCGGGAGCGGGGGATCGAGCCGTTCCTGACGCTCTACCACTGGGACCTGCCCCAGGCTCTGGAGGACGCGGGCGGCTGGCGGTCGCGTGACACGGCGTTCCGGTTCGCCGAGTACGCGGCGCTGGTGCACGAGGAACTCGGCGACGTCGTGGACTTCTGGACGACGCTGAACGAGCCGTACCCGTGCGCGGTGGCGGGCTACGGCGAAGGCCGTCACGCGCCGGGAGCCCGGGAGGGGCACGGCGCGCTGGCGGCCGCCCACCACCTGCTGCTCGGCCACGGCCTGGCGGTCCGGGCGATGTGCGAGCGGGCGGCACTCCAGCACCAGTTCGGCATCGTCCTCAACCAGTCGCCGGCGGTCCCGGTGTCGTCCTCGGCCGCTGACACCGCGGCGGCGGCCCGCCAGGACACGCTGCTGCGCCGCCAGTTCACCGACCCCCTGTTCGGCGGCCGGTACGCACCGGGCCTGCCGGCGATGTTCGACGGGGTTTCGGACTTCTCGTTCCGCCACGACGACGACCTGGAGATCACCGGGGCGCCCCTGGATTACCTGGGCGTGAACTACTACTACCGGCTGCACGTCGCGGACGCCCCGCACCGCGAACCGGACCCGGCCCGGCGGACGGTGGCCGACATCGGGGTGGACACTTCGCGGCTGCCGGACGTCCCGCGGACGGGCATGGGCTGGCCGGTCGAGCCGGAGGGCCTCACGGAAGCCCTGGTCGGCCTGCACAACCGCTATCCCAGCCTGCCGCCGGTGTACGTCACGGAGAACGGGTGCGTGTACGCCGACCGCAGTGACTTCGCGGACTACGAGCGCATCAACTTCCTGAACGAGCACATCGAGGCGGCCCGCACGGCCGCGGCGGCGGGAGTCGACCTGCGCGGGTACTTCTGCTGGTCACTGCTGGACAACTTCGAGTGGGCGCACGGGTACAAGCCCCGCTTCGGGCTGGTCCACGTGGACTACGAAACCCAAGCCCGCACCCCGCGCTCGAGCTACCGCTGGTACCGCGACTTCATCGCCGCCCAGCGCACCCCGTAGTGCGTGAAGGCCACCTTCAGGAACTTAACCTTCCTGAAGGTGGCCTTCACGAACTTGGGCTACTTCTTGTAGAGGCCTTCGATGTCGTTGGCGTAGTTCTTCGTGACCACGTTGCGCTTCAGCTTCAGGCTCGGCGTGATCTCCCCGCCCGCCTCGGTGAAGTCGTTCGCCAGCACGGTGAACTTCTTGATCGCCTCGGCCTTGGACACCTGCTTGTTCGCCTCGTCCACCGCGGCCTGGATCTCCGCGAGCAGGTCCGCATCGGACGAAAGGTCCGCGACCGTGGCGGAAGAGGGCTTGCCGTGCTGGGACTTCCAGGACGGGAAGTACTCCTCGTCCACCGTCACCAGGGCGGCGATGAACGGGCGCTGGTCGCCGACCACCATCGCCTGGCTGATCAGCGGGCACGCCTTGATCGTGTCTTCGAGGCCGGACGGGGCGACGTTCTTGCCGCCCGCCGTCACGATGATCTCCTTCTTGCGGCCGGTGATCTTCAGGAAGCCGTCCGTGTCGAGCTCGCCGATGTCGCCCGTGTGGAACCAGCCGTCGGTGAGCGCTTCCTTCGTGGCGACAGGGTTGTTGTAGTACGCCCGGAACACGACGTCGCCCTTGAGCATGACCTCGCCGTCGTCGGCGATGCGGACCGACGTGCCGTTGACCGGCTTGCCGACCGTGCCCACGCGGAACGCCGTCTGCGTGTTGACGTTCGCCGCCGCCGACGTCTCGGTGAGGCCGTAGCCCTCGAACACCGGCACGCCGATGCCGCGGAAGAAGTGCGCCAGCCGGGCTCCCAGCGGAGCGCCGCCCGAGACCGCCGCGACGCAGCGGCCGCCGAGGGCCGCGCGCAGCTTGCCGTAGACGAGCTTGTCGAACACCAGGTGCTTGAGCTTCAGCCCGAGCCCGGCGCCGCCCTTGTCCTGCGCCTCGCTGTAGGCGACCGCCGTGGCCTCGGCGACGTCGAAGATCTTGCCCTTGCCTTCGCTGTGGGCCTTCTGCTTCGCCGAGTTGTAGACCTTCTCGAACACGCGCGGCACGGCGACCACGAACGTCGGCCGGAACGTGCCGAGGTCGGCGACCAGGTTCTTGACGTCCGGGGTGTGCCCGAGGGTGACGCGGGCGGTCAGCGCGGTGACGGCGATCGCGCGGGCCAGCACGTGCGCCAGCGGCAGGAAGCACAGCAGCGAGTTGCCCTGCTCCATCAGCTGCGGGAACGCCTCGATGTCGGCGCGGATCTCGGCCAGCAGGTTCCGGTGGGTCAGCTCGACGCCCTTGGGGCGGCCGGTGGTGCCCGAGGTGTAGACGATGGTGGCGAGCTCGTCGGCGGACACCTCGCGGCGCCGGTCGTGCAGCTCGTCGTCGGACAGCGACGCGCCGAGCGCGGCCAGCTCTTCGACGGCGGGGGAGTCGCCCTCGATCTGCCACGTGCTGGCCAGGTCGGTGAGCCGGTCCCGGATCGATTCGAGCGCCGCGGCGTGGCCGTTCGTCTCGACGAACACGCCCTTCGCGGCCGAGTCGGACAGGATCCAGTGCACCTGTTCGGGCGAGGACGTGTCGTAGATCGGGACGGTGACCGCGCCGGCCGCCCAGATCGCGAAGTCGATCAGCGTCCACTCGTAGCGGGTCTTCGACATGATCGCGACCCGGTCGCCGCGGCCGATCCCGGCCTTGGCCATGCCCTTGGCCACGGCCAGCACTTCGGCCGCGAACTCCTTGGCGGTCACGTCCAGCCAGCTGCCCTCGACCTGGCGGCGGAAGCTCACCACGTCGGAGAACCGCTCGGCATTCGCCCAGACGACGTCGGACATGTTTTCGTCGTCGGCCACCGGCTTCCCGGCGGGAGCGCTGTATTCGCGCACGTGGACCTCCGTGTTCAACGCGAGCGGCAGGTGACACCGCTGTTACCCGCCAGTCAACTTAGCGTGGTGAGCACCTTAAGACCATGCTGATCGACCCCGCGAGGCGAGGCCGTGACATTCTTCGCACGTGAACGCGCCTCCCTCACTCGACATCGTCGACGAGACGTTCCTCGCCGTTCCGCCCGCCACCGTGGCCGCGGTCTTCGCCGAGCCGGCGACCTGGCGGCGCTACTGGCCCGACCTGGTCCTCGAGGTCTACACCGACCGGGGGGACAAGGGCCTCCGCTGGACCGTGACGGGTGCGCTCGTCGGTACGATGGAGGTCTGGCTCGAGCCGGTGCTCGACGGCACCCTGCTGCACTACTTCCTGCGGGCGACGCCTGCTGATGCGGCCGGGACGCCCCGGGCGCTGGCGCCGCGTGAACTGCGCCGGGAGTTCGACCGGCGGGCGCGCGCGGCGAAGGAGATCGCCCTCGGGCTGAAGGAGATCCTGGAGGACGGGCGCGAGCCCGGCATCCCGCCGCGCGGCGAGAACGAGAACTAGGGGAGCAGGGTGCGGGTACACGTCGTCTCGGACGTGCACGGCAACGCGGACGCGTTGAAGCGGGCGGGCGACGGGGCGGACGCCCTGGTCGTGCTCGGCGACCTGATCGACTTCGTCGACTACCACGACCACGAGAAGGGCATCATGGGTGCCCTGTTCGGCGCGGAGAAGGTGGCTGGGTTCGCCCGCCTGCGCCGCGAGGGCACCCGTGACGAAACCGTTGCTTACTCGCGGGAGCTCTGGGCGAGCCTCGACGACCCGGCGAGCGCCGTCGACGAAGCCATCCGGACCCAGTACGCGACGGTGTTCGCGGCGATGACCGCGCCCACCTACGCCACCCCCGGCAACGTGGACACCCCGGCGCTGTGGCCGGAGTTCGCCGGCGAGGGTGTCCGGGTGCTCGACGGCGAGGTCGCCGAGATCGGCGGCCTGCGGTTCGGCTTCGTCGGCGGCGCGCTGCTGCCCGACGGCGTCGTCCCGCGGCCCCGCAAGGGCGCCGCCTGGCGTCCCTACCTGCGGGATCGCGAGGACTACGACCGGAGCGTGGCCGCTCTCACCGAGGTCGACGTCCTCTGCACGCACGGGCCGCCGGCGCTGCCGGAGCTGACCTACGACGTCGTCGCGCGCCGCAGCGAGATCGGCTCGACGGCGCTGCTGGAGCTGATCCGGGCACAGCGTCCGCGCTGGTCGGTGTTCGGGCACGTGCACCAGCCCCTGGCGGCCCGCGCCCGGGTCGGCCTGACCGAGTGCCGTAACGTGGGTCACTTCAAGGAGACCGGGCAGCCCTACGTGCTGCGCTGGTGACCAAGCGCGGCGGCTACGCTTCGACCCATGGCCGAGCAGTCCACACAGTCCATCGAGGTCGACGCCGAGCCCAGCCGGGTGATGGCCGTGATCGCCGACTTCCCCGCGTACCCGGAATGGGCCAAGGCCGTCCGGCAGACCGAGGTCCTCGACACCGACGACGCCGGGCGGGCCAAGCAGGTCAAGCTCACCCTTGACGCGGGCCCGATCAAGGACGTCTACACCCTCGAGTACGACTGGGACGAAGACGGCCTGGGCGTCAGCTGGCACCTGGTCAAGGGCCAGATGCAGAAGGCGCAGAACGGCCGCTACGCGCTGGCCGACCTCGGCGGCCGCACGCGGGTCACCTACACGCTGTCGGTCGAGCTGGCGCTGCCGATGATCGGCCTGCTGCGCCGCAAGGCCGAGAAGATGGTCATGGACACGGCGCTGAAGGAGCTCAAGAAGCGGGCCGAGGGCTAGCGTGCGGATCCTGCTGTGCACCGGCAAGGGGGGTGTCGGGAAGACCACGCTGGCCGCGGCCACCGGCGCCGCCCTCGCCGCCCGCGGCAGGAAGACCCTCGTCGTGTCCACGGACCCGGCGCACTCGCTCGGCGACGCCTTCGGGCACCCCCTCGGCGCCGAACCGTCCGAAGTGGACGCTCTGCTGTCCGGCGTGCAGGTCGATTCGCGCACCCTGGTGGACGCCACCTGGGAACGGCTGCGCGGCGAGCTGCGGACGGTGCTGTCCGGGGCGGGGCTGGACACCCTCGACGCCGAGGAACTCACCGTGCTGCCCGGCGTCGACGAGCTGCTCGCCCTCACCGAAGTCCGCCGGCTGGCCGAGGACGGCCCGTGGGAGGCCCTCGTCGTCGACTGCGGGCCGACGGCCGAGACGCTGCGGCTGCTGGCCCTGCCCGAGGCCGTCTCCGGCTACCTGACCCGCGTGTTCGGGCCGCGCGGCCGCGTCACGGACTCGGTGCGCCGCCTCGGCGTCCACCTCGACGGCCTGCGCGCCCTGCTCACCGACCCGTCGGTGACGACGGTCCGGCTGGTCCTGACGCCGGAGCGGGTGGTCGTCGCCGAGGCGCGGCGCACGCTCAGCTCCCTCGCCTTGCGCGGCATCGCCGTCGACGGCGTGATCGCCAACCGGCTGATGCCCGCGCCCGGTATCTGGCGCGGCGGTGCCGCGTCCTGGCTGCGCACCCGCCGGACGCAGCAGGACGCCGTGCTCGCCGAGCTCGCCGCGGCCGGGATCGCGCCGGTCGCCCGGGTCGAGCACCGCGCCGTCGAGCCGGTCGGGCTGCCCGCGCTGCTGGAGATCGCCGCCGAGCTCTACCGCGGCGAAGACCCCCTCGCGGGCAACGGCACCCCCGTGACCCCGCTGCTGCGCGTGCGGCCCGCCACCGACGGGTACACCCTGCGCGTCGCGATCCCGCTCGCCCGGGACGCCGAGGTCGACCTCGCTCGCGTCGACGACGACCTGGCGATCACCGTGGACGGCTTCCGCAGGCTCATCGCCCTGCCGGAACCGCTGCGGCCGTGCCGGATCACCGGCGCGGATTCCGACGCCGACGGCCTGGTCGTGCACCTGGCCGGGAATCGGGGACGCGGGTGAGCGAAGAGGAACACGGACCGCGCCTGACGGAGGAGATCCGCCTGCTCGCCGAGCTGGTCGCGGAGAAGGCGGCGCCGTGGCTCGAAGACGTGCTCGCGGCCGGGCACGGCAGCTTTTCGGGGGTTCCGGGTGGCGAAGCCCCCGGCCCGGGGCGAAGCGCCGGTGATTACGGCAGCTTTTCGGGGGATCCGGGTGGCGGAGCCCCCGGCCCGGGGCGAAGCGCCGGTGGTTACAACCCTGACGAGGCGAAAGCCGACGATTCGGCGTGCGGCTGGTGTCCGCTCTGTGCGATCGTCGCGGTTGTGCGGGGTGAGCGGCCGGAGCTGGTCGCGCGGCTGGCCGAGCAGCTCGCGCAGCTGGTCGCCCTGCTGCGCGCGGTGCTCGCGGACCGCTGGGAGCCCCAAGAAGGCGTGCACATGCCCGGGTTCCGGCCCGCGCCGCGGCCCGCGGACCCGCGGACCTCGCCGCGGGTGCAGCACATCGCCGTCCGCCGGCGCGACGAGTGGGAGAGCTGAGTGCGGACGATAGGGGTGGACGTCGGCGGGACGAGCATCCGGGCCGGCGTGGTGGACGAACGCGGCTCGCTGCTCGACACGGCCAGAGTCGCGACGCCGACCGAGGAAGGCGCCCTCGAGGGCGCCATCGCCGGCGTGGTCGAGGACCTGCGCAACCGCCACGACGTGGCCGGGGTCGGGCTGGCGGTGGCGGGCTTCGTGGCGCGCGACCGCCGGTCGGTGATGTTCGCCCCGCACCTGGCGTGGCGCGGCGCCCCGGTCGCGGACCGGATCGAAAAGCGCGTGGGCCTGCCGGTGCTGCTGGAGCACGACGTCAATTCGGCGATCGTGGGCGAGCACCGCTTCGGCGCGGCCCGCGGCGCCCAGGTGGCGGCCCTGGTGGCCCTGGGCACGGGCATCGGCGCGGGGCTGTTGCTGGACGGCAAGCTGTATCGGGGCGCGTACGGCGTGGCCCCGGAACTGGGCCACCTGACGGTGGTCCGCGGCGGCCGGCCGTGCCCCTGCGGCAAGTACGGCTGCTGGGAGCGGTACTGCAGCGGAACGGCCCTGGCGGCGACGGCGGTGGAGCTGCTCGCGCGGCACCCGGGCCGCTCGACTGTGCTGGCCCCTCAGGTCGCGGGCGACCCGGGCTCGGTGACGGGCCGCCGGGTCGCGGGCGCGGCCCGCGACGGCGACCCGATCGCCCAGCTGGCGATGGCGGAGCTGGCCAAGTGGCTGGGCGAGGGCCTGGCCCTGGTGGCGGACGTGTTCGACCCGGAGATCATCGTGATCGGGGGAGGGGTGTCGGAGTCGGCGCCGCTGTTCCTGGACGAAGCCCGGGAGCACTACGCGGGAGCGATCACGGGGGCCCGGCACCGGCCGCTGGCCCGGATCCGGACGGCCCACCTGGGCGACGACACGGCGATCGTCGGCGCGGCCGCGCTGGCCCTGGAGGCGGCGAAGACCCCGGTCTGACCCACGGCCGCGCCGGTCCCGAGCGCCCCAATGTGGCCTTCGGTGCGTGAGACGCGCCCCAAGGCGGCCTTCGGTGCGTGAGACGCAACCAAGGCCGCCTTGGGGCGCGTTGGCGGAGGCGATCCGTGGCCGACCTGTGACACGCTGGACGGGTGAGTCACCTGTCCGCAAGCGTCTTCGTCCGCTGTGCGGGCGGGCACCTGCACTGGGGCCGCTACGGTGCCGCCGGGCTGCTGCTCGTCGACCCCGCCCGCGGTGTCCTCCTGCAGCGCCGCGCCTGGTGGGTGCACCACGGCCGCACCTGGGCGCTCCCCGGCGGAGCCATCGAAGCCGGCGAGACCGCCAGGAGCGCCGCCGCCCGCGAAGCGTTCGAGGAGACCGCCGTCCCCGCCGACGCCTTCCGCGCGGTCTCGGCTTCCGTGGTGGACCATGGGGACTGGAGCTACACCACCGTCCTCGCTCTCGCCGACGGCGCCGAAGCGCGGGTCGCCAACACCGAAAGTGCGGAGGTGCGCTGGGTGGATCCCGACGACGTCCCCGATTTCCCCCTCCACCGCGACTTCGCCGCCGCGTGGCCGGACCTGCGCGACCGCGTCGGCCGCGAACTCGTCCTGGTCGTCGACGCCGCCAACGTCGTCGGCTCGCGCCCGGACGGCTGGTGGCGCGACCGGCACGGCGCCGCCGAGCGCCTCCGCGACCAGCTCGCCAAGCTCGCCGAAGCCGGCGTGCCGGACCCGGACGACGCCACCGTGACCTGGTGGCCGCGGATCGTCCTGGTCGTCGAAGGCCAGGCCAAGCACGTCACCGGGACGACCGGTGTCGAGGTCGTCGCCGCCGATACGGACGGCGACTCGAAGATCGTCGAGGTCGTCGCGCAGCAGCAAAAAGCGAGCGTCCTGGTCGCGACCGCCGACCGTGAGCTGAAGAGGCGCGTCGAAGCCCTCGGCGCGTCGATCCTCGGACCCGGCACGCTTCGCCGCCAGCTCGACGGGCTCTAGTACTACAGGGACACTTGTGTGCGTGACCTGGGGAAACAAGGTCACCGTTTGCCGTGGCTGGTGGTCGTGAGTGGTAATTCGGGTTCTAACCCGAATTACCACTCACGACCAGCTGCGGCAGATCGGCAGGCCGGCGTCCAGGATTGTCCTGGCAGGCCATCTTCGGCCGCACCGAACAAAGATCTCGCCCTGCAGTACTAGAGGACGCCCTTCGTCGAGGGGATGCCGCCCGCGCGCGGGTCCGGCTCCGTCGCCGCGCGCAACGCCCGCGCCACCGCCTTGTACTCCGCCTCCGCGATGTGGTGCGGGTCGCGGCCGTGGATCACCCGCACGTGCAACGCGATCTGGGCGTGGAACGCCAGCGAGTCGAACACGTGCCGGGTCAGCACGAACGGGTAGTTTCCGCCGATCGTGAAGGCGTTGAACTGCTCCGGTTCGCCCACGTGCACGCAGTACGGCCGGCCCGAGACGTCGATCGCCGCGTGGGCGAGGGTCTCGTCCATCGGGATCCACGCGTCGCCGAAGCGGCGGATGCCGCTCTTGTCGCCCAGGGCCTGGCGGATCGCCTGGCCCAGCACGATCGCCGTGTCCTCCACCGTGTGGTGGGCGTCGATGTGGACGTCGCCGGTGGCCTCGACCTTGAGGTCCAGCGAGCCGTGGACGCCGAACGCCGTCAGCATGTGGTCGTAGAACGGGACACCGGTCGAAATCTCGACCTCGCCCGTTCCGTCGAGGTCCAGCTGCACGAAGATCGCGGACTCCTTGGTGGTCCGTTCGACCTTGCCGATGCGGGTCATCGCGAGACTTCCTTACTCGCCTCGAGGAAGGCGTCGTTCTCTTCCGGGGTGCCGATGCTCACGCGCAGGTGACCGGGGATGCCCGGGTCGCGGATCAGCACCCCGCGATCCAAATAGGACTGCCAGGCCGCCGACGGCGACGCGAACCGTCCGAAGAGGACGAAGTTCGAGTCGCTCGGCACCGGGTCGTAACCCAGGGCCGCCAATGCTTCCACGACCCGGTCGCGTTCCGCGGCCAGCTTGTGCACGCTGTCCAAAGTGGCGTCCGCGTGCCGCAGTGCCGCCCGCGCGGCGGCCTGCGTCAGCCGCGAGAGGTGGTACGGCAGGCGCACCAGCTGCAGCGCGTCGACCACCGCCGGCGCCGCCGCCAGGTACCCGAGCCGGCCACCCGCGAACGCGAACGCCTTGCTCATCGTGCGCGAGACGATCAGCCGGGCCGGGTAGTCCACCAGCAGCTCCACCGCGCTCGGCTGCGACGAGAACTCCGCGTACGCCTCGTCGACGACCACGATCCCGGTCGCCGCGTCGAGCACCGTGCGCAGCTCGGACAGGGGGATCGAGCCGCCGGTCGGGTTGTTCGGGCTGGTGACGAACACGACGTCCGGCTGCTTCGAGCGGATCAGCGACGCCGCCGCGGCCGTGTCGAGCGAGAAGTCGTCGCGGCGCGGCGCCGGGAGCCACTCGGTGCGGGTGCCGGAGGCGATGATCGGGTGCATCGAGTACGACGGCTCGAAGCCGAGCGCGCTGCGCCCCGGCCCACCGAACGCCTGCAGGATCTGCTGCAGCACCTCGTTGGACCCGTTGGCGGCCCAGACGTTCGCCTCCGACAGCACCACCCGCGTCGAGACGCTCAGGTAGTCGGCCAGGTCCTGCCGCAGCGCCACGGCGTCGCGATCCGGGTAGCGGTGCAGCTCGGCCGCTTCGGCACGGACGGCCTCGGCGACGTCCGCGACCAGCGCGGGCGGCGGCGGGTACGGGTTCTCGTTCGTGTTGAGCCGGACCGGGACGTCCAGCTGCGGCGCCCCGTAGGGCGACTTGCCGCGCAGGTCGTCGCGCAGCGGCAGCGCGTCCAGGCCGACCTCTTCGCCGATCGTCATCGGAGGGAACCCCCGAAGCGCGCGGTGACCGCCTCGCCGTGCGCGGGCAGGTCCTCGGCGTCGGCCAGCGCGACGACGCGGCCGGCGACCTCGCGCAACGCGTCCTCGGTGTAGTCCACGACGTGGATGCCCTTGAGGAAGCTCTGCACGGACAGGCCCGAGGAGTGGCGGGCGAACCCGCCGGTGGGCAGCACGTGGTTGGACCCGGCGCAGTAGTCGCCGAGCGACACCGGGGCGTACGCGCCGACGAAGATCGCGCCCGCGTTGCGGACCCGGGCCGCGACCGCGCGCGCGTCCGCCGTCTGGATCTCCAGGTGCTCGGCGGCGTAGGCGTCGACGACGCGCAGCCCGTCCTCCACTGTGGACACCAGGATGATGCCGGACTGCTTGCCGCCCAGTGCTTCGGCGACCCGTGAACTGTGCTTGGTCGCGGCGACGCGGTTCAGCAGCTCCTTGTCGACGGCGTCGGCCAGCTCGGCCGACGTCGTCACCAGGACGCTCGCGGCGAGGGGATCGTGCTCGGCCTGGCTGATCAGGTCGGCGGCGACGTGCACCGGGTCGGCCGTCTCGTCGGCGAGGATGGCGATCTCGGTGGGCCCGGCCTCGGCGTCGATGCCGATCAGGCCGCGCAGGAGCCGCTTGGCCGCGGTGAGGTAGATGTTGCCGGGTCCGGTGACGGTGTCGACCGGGGCCAGCTCGGCGCCGTCGGTGTCGGTGCCGCCGTACGCGAGCAGCGCGACGGCCTGCGCACCGCCGGCCGCCCACACCTCGTCGACGCCGAGGAGCTCGGCCGCGGCGAGGATGGTCGGGTGCGGCAGCCCGCCGAACGCGGCCTGCGGCGGCGAGCAGACGACCAGCGAGCCGACGCCGGCGATCTGCGCCGGGACGACGTTCATCACCACGGTCGAGGGGTACACGGCCAGCCCGCCCGGGGCGTAGAGGCCGACGCGCTCGACCGGCACCCACTTCTCGGTGACCGTGCCGCCGTCGACGACGGTGGTCGTGACGTCGGTGCGGCGCTGCTCGGCGTGCACCTTCCGGGCGCGGGCGATCGATTCCTCCAGCGCGGCGCGCACGGCCGGGTCCAGCTCCCGCAGTGCCTGGGTCAGCGAAGCACGCGGCACGCGCACGGCGGCCGGACGGACCTTGTCGAACTTCTCGGTGTACTCGAGGACGGCTTCGACACCGCGGTCACGGACCGCCTCGACCACCGGGCGCACGTGATGCAGCGCCGCGTCCACGTCGTATTCGGCGCGTGGGAGCGTGGCGCGCAGTTCGGCGGCGGTCGGGACCTGCCCGCGCAGGTCGGTGCGGTTCAACATGTCCTCAAGGGTACGAGGTCACATCCAGCCGCTTTTCAGCGATACTCCCCGGTGACGGCCGATCCCAGTATGCAGGAGGCAGCGGTGGCGCGAATCGCGTTGTGCCAGGTCAACTCGGGTGACGATGCGGAGGCGAACCTGAAGCTGATTCGCTCCGGCGTCGAGGCCGCGGTGGCCGACGGCGCGCGGATCGTCGTGTTCCCCGAAGCGACCATGGCGCGCTTCGGGCGACCCCTGGCACCGGTCGCGGAGCCCCTCGACGGCCCGTGGGCCTCGGCCGTAGCCGCGGTGGCTGCCGAGCACGACGTGGTCGTCGTCACCGGGATGTTCACCCCGGAGGACGACGGCCGGGTCCGCAACACGCTCCTGATCACCGGCGGCGGGCACCACCGCGGCTACGACAAGATCCACCTCTACGACGCGTTCGGGTTCGCCGAGTCCGACACGGTGGCGCCCGGTTCGGCGGTGACCACCTTCGAGCTGGACGGCGTCGTCTACGGCGTCGCGACCTGCTACGACGTGCGGTTCCCGGAGCTGTTCCGCGCGCTGGCCGACGACGGCGCCGACGTCGTGCTGCTGCCGGCGTCGTGGGGCGCCGGCGAGGGCAAGCGCGAGCAGTGGGAGGTCCTGGTGCGGGCGCGGGCCCTCGACTCGGGCTGCTGGGTGCTGGCCTGCGGCCAGGCCGACCCCGCGGCGACGGGCGTCACGGTCAACCCGAAGGCGCCCACCGGGATCGGCTACTCGCTGGTCGCGGACGGCTTCGGCCGGGTGATCGCCGCCGCGGGCGCGGCCCCGGAGACACTGCTGGTGGACGTCGACCCGGCGACCTCAGCCCAGGCCCGCGCGGCCACGGGAGCCCTCGCCAACCGCCGACTTTGAACCGCAAAGCGGCACTTTCACGTGAAAGTGCCGCTTTGGGGGTCAGCGGAGGAGGCCTTCGCGGATGGCGACGCGGACGAAACCCGCGCGGCGGCGTTCGCCGGTCTTGTCGCGGATGCGGTCGAGGTAGGAGCGGACCGTGCGGACGCTGATGTTGAGGATCTCCGCAACGTCGACGTCCCGCTCCCCGGCCGCCACCAGCCGGAGCACCTGCTTCTCCCGCTCCGACAGCACGATCTTCGGGCCCGCGTGCCGCTCTTCGCTGTCCTGGATGATCATCCCGGCCAGCGTCGGCGACACGTACGCGTTGTCGTCGGCGATCGTGCGGATCGCGCGCAGCAGCTCGTCGCCGTCGACGTCCTTGGACAGGAAGCCCTTAGCGCCCGCCTGCATCGCGCCGAGCACCTCCGGCTGTTCCGCGTGCGCGGACACCACCAGCACCTTGTGCCCCATCTGCCCCACTTCCAGGACCGCGGCCGCGTCCTGGACGCCGCGCAGCTTGAGGTCGAGGACGACGACGCTGCCCGCCGGCTGGTCCTGGACCGCGAACCGGGCCACCGAGTCGGCGACCGCGCCGAGCTCGATGTCCGGCGCCTCGGTCAGCACGCGGCTCAGCGCGTACCGGTAGAGCGGGTGGTCCTCGATCACGCCGACCGGGATCCGCCGGGAAGACGACGCGGAGTCGCTCATTTGCGGCCGCCGCGCCGGGGGCCGGCTTCGCCGATCAGGCCGCGCCGGATGGCCTCCTTGACCAGCCCCGGCCGCCGCCGTTCGCCGGTCTTGTCGCGGATGCGGTCGAGGTAGCCGCGGACCGTCCGGACGCCGATGCCGAGGATCAGCGCGATGTCGACGTCCCGCTCCCCGGCCGCCACCAGCCGCAGCACCTGCTCCTCGCGCGGGGACAGCTCGGCTTCGGCCGACACCGCGGGCCGGTCGGCGTTGTCCTTCATGATCATCCCGGCGACCACCGCCGAGACGTACGCGCCGCCGCCGGCGACCGTCTTGATCGCGATCAGCAGCTCGTCCGCGTCGACGTCCTTCGACAGGAACCCGCGCGCCCCCGCCGCGATCGCGCCGAGCACGACCTCCGGTTCCGCCTGCGCGGAGACCACGAGCACGTGGTGCCCGAGCTCGCACACCTCCAGCACGGCCGCGGCCCCCGCGACGCCCGGCAAGCCCAGGTCGAGCAGGACCACGCTGCCCGGTGGCTGCCGGTGCACGTGGAACCGGGCGACCGAATCGACGACCGCGCCGAGCTCGACGAAGTCGGCTTCGGCCAGCACGCGTTCGACGGAGACGCGGTACAGCGGGTGGTCTTCGATGACCGCGACCCGGACCCGCCCCTGGCCCAGCTCACCCTCGGTCGGACGCTCTTGTGTCATGTGCACGACTTTCACCCCGTTCCACCCGACGGAGCCGGCCGCCCGGCCGTGGCCGGATCCAGCGCGGGGCCCGTCGGCACCAATGCCAGCAAACTACCCGTGACCGGCGGTTTGGCGACGCCTCCATAGCCGAGCGAGGCCACGGCCTGCGCATTCACCACCGGGTACTTCCGGCCCGTGTCGGTCACCAGGTACGCGGTGACCGAACCGGCTTCGACGACGACGGCTCCTCCCGAGGGAGGTACGAACACCTCGTCCGCCACCCTTGCTTCGGTCCGGGTGGCGACCTGGATTGCTTTGGCGCCAACGGGAAGCGGGAATTCGGCCGAAACGAGCAACCGGCTGCCCTGAACGCACAGCGCCACGGAGCCGCCGGTGATCGGCGCCTTGCCGGGGATGCGGTCGGGATAGGCGGCCGGGTCGGCGCCGCCGGCCCGCGGTGCGGCGACCTTCGCGACCGCGGCGACGTCGGCCGCGCGGACCTCCACCGGCGCGGGCGGCCCGGGGTAGGCGGCGGCGTTGGCCTCCGTCGTCACCAGCAGGCTCGCCTCGGTCTGCCCGACCGGTTCGAGGCCGCCCGAGCGGACCAGGTAGTACGACGTCGCGGTGCCGGGCGCGGCCATCGCGTCGACGACGGCGAGGACTTCGCCGACGCGGGTGCCGCGGCCACCCACCGCGGGCCCGCGGTCGCCGGCGCCGTCGACCGGCAGCGCGGTGAGGTCCCGGCCGGCCGGGACGGTGTCGAGCCACCGCGACGACACCGCGATCGTCGGGTAGCTGTCGAACTGCAGCGCGGTGGCGGCCTCGTCGCTCAGCTGGTAGCGCCGTCCGCCGGCGAGCAGGAAGCGCTCCCCCCGCGGCAGCCGCACGATCACACCCTGGTCCCGCGGCAGCTCGACGCCGGACGCGGGCGCGGCCAGCAGGACCGCGGTGCGCGGCTCGGCCGACGCGGGCGCGTCCTGGCTGGTCCGGCTGCAGCTCGTCCACGGCGTGGTCACGAGCGCGTTCGAGGCCGGCAGCGAGTCGGGTGCACCGGGAATGCCGATCTGGTTGCCGCGGCCGGCCTTGCCGAGGTTCTCCGGCGACACGGACACGGTCGCGTCGCCGTTGCCGCCGGCCAGCAGCCGCGCGGACGCGTAGTTGAGCACCGGGTGCAGCACGCCGTCGGCGCCGAGCACGAACCGCGCGCCGGTGCCCTCCTCGACGATCACCTTGCCGCCGGCCAGCCAGTCCTTGCCGCCGGAGGGGTTCAGCAGGCCGATGATGCCGAAGACGGCGGTGACCAGCAGGGCGGCCACGACGCCCAGCACGGTGCCGAGCACGAGCCGGCGGCTGGGCGAGACGGGGTGGTTGGCATCGGCGGCGACGAGGGCGGAAACGAGCCTGCGGCGGAGGAACTGGTACGCCTGGATCTGGTCCCGCTGCGTCCACACGCTGCTGTGCCCCCCGGCTGTGTGCGTCGACCCTCCGAGCAGCCGATGCTAGGCACCGCACCAGCGGGCGGCGAGGGTAATTTTTACGCCCACGCGGTATCCGGGCAGGCAGTAGCGTCGAGGGCCGGGGAAAGGGGAGCCCGTGTCCGTCGATACCGCCGGCGCCGTCCGCCCGGCACCGTCCCGATCCACGACCACACCGCTGCCGTGGCTGCTGCCGATCCGGCCGCTGCAGGCGGCGCTGTGGGAGATCGCCGCGATCGCCGTGCTGCTCGCCTGGCTCGTCGACGGCGTGACGCAGCCGGCGAAGATCGGCGTCAGCGTCGTCGCGGGGTTGCTCGTGCTGCTGACGTCGGTGCGCTTCGCGGGGCGGCACCTGGCGGGCTGGGCGCTGACGTGGACGGCGTTCCGGTTGCGCCGCCACGACACCCGCCGCGAAGGCCCGGACCCGCTGCTGCGCGTGGCCGGTCCGGTGAAGGTCCGCCAGCACGTCGACCGCGCGGGCAACCGCTTCGGCGTCGCGGAGATCGACGGCGGGTGGAGCGCGCTGGTCCGCCTGACGCCCGGCCCGGGCGCGCCGGGCCCGCTGGTCGAGGCCTTGCGCTCGGCCTACGCGCGGGCGGACATCCCGCTGGCGTCGGCCCAGCTGCTGACGTGGGCGATCCCGCGCGGCGACCAGGTGCTGCGGGTGCGCTGGCTGGCGGTGCGGTACCGGCCCGATCTGGCGCCGATCGCGGCGCTGGCGCGCGGCGGGGGTGAGCTCGGGGCCCTGCGGAGCACGGCGTCGGCGGCGTTGAGCTTGATGGGGGCGCTGGCCGAGGCCGGGTACCAGAGCACGGTTCTGGAGGCCGGGGAGCTGGCGAAGGAGCTCCGGGTGGCCTTGGGTGTCCAGGGGGCCGCTTCGGGTGCGCCCGACCGGTGGAAGTCGTGGGTGTGGGGCGATTCCGCGCAGGTGTGCTTCACGCCGCGGTCGCCGCGGGTGCTGGACCTGGCGGTCCCGGGCGCGGCGTTCACGGCGACGTCGTACACGCTGACGCGGACCGCGGGCGGGCGCGAGAAAGCGGACGTGACGGTTCGGGTGGGGGCGCGAGCGGGTGCGCCGGTGCCGGTGCCGCCGTCGGCGTTCCCGCTGCACGGCCGGCACGAGGCCGGCGTGCGCCGCACCCTCCCCCTCGCGCTGGACGGCTGACTCAGTTCACGACGATCGTCCTGATGCTGCGGGCGGGCAGCTGGGCGGTGAACGCCCCGTTCGAGAGGGTGACGTCGGTGTAGCGCGCGAGGTTCGCGCTCTGGCTGGTCAGCCAGGTCGGGGCGGTCGCGGAACCGGTGTCCCGGATCGTGCCCGCGAGGTCGACCGCCGAGGTGTTCTTGTTGATCGCGACGATGACGACCCTGGCGCCGCTCTTGTACGCCGAGAGGTAGACGTTCGCCTGCGGGTTCGCGGTCGCGGTGATCCGCTGGTAGCCGGGGCGGACCCACTTCGCGAAGTGCGCCATGCAGGCGCCGCGCTTGCTGATCTGCCCGTCCTCGCGCAGCGGACCGTACGAGCGGCGGATGTACCACCACACGTAGGTCTGGAACCGGCCGTCCACCAGCGCGCGGTGGACGTGCTCGCCCACGTCGAGCGCCTGCGGCCAGAGGTCGGCCGAGTCGGTGCTGTTGGGGTAGTAGACCTCGGTCATCCAGAGTTCCTTGCCGGCGCCCTTCTGCTGGAAGAGCGGGTAGGGCAGGTTCGCGAACGAGGTGCCGTAGAGGTGCGCGCCGATGATGTCGACGTTCGCCAGGGCGGTAGCGTCGTTGAGGATCGGGTCGGACATGGTCTTGCGGTACTGGAACGACTCGGGCGCGATGACCCGGGTCTTGAGCGAGCCCGCGTTCTCGCGCAGGAACTTGACGATCTCGGCGGCGGTCCACGCCGTCCAGTCGTGCGCGTAGTCCGGCTCGTTCTGGACCGAGATCCCGTACAGGTTCACGCCGTTGTTCGCCATGAACGTGGTGAAGTCGTTCAAGTGCTGGGCATAGGCGCCGTAGGAGCCGTACTTCAGCCGCTTGCCGCCGGAAAAGCTCTCGGTCATCGAGGCGGGCGGGTTCCACGGCGAGGCGAAGACCTTGGCCCCGAGTTCGCTCGCCCGCTTGGCGGTGGCGACCTCGCGGCTCCAGTTGTTGCGGTCCTCGTGGACGGGGATGCGCAACACGCTGAACCCCAGCTGGTTCGTGCCGTTGCCGAACGCCGTCTCGCGCTGGGCGGCGGTGAGATCGCTGATCCAGACGGTGTGGTTCATCCCGCCGAAGCCCAGGATCGTTTGCTGCACGTTCGACGGCTCGACGACCACCGTGGCAGCCGCCGCGGCCGGTGTCGCCCCGGCCAGCACCGGCAGGGCGGCGCCCGCCGCCAGCACCGTGCGCCGCTTCAGGAGCGGCGAGCTCTCGGACTGCTCTCGACGTGGTGACATGGTTTCTCCCTGGAGTCGACTGGCGAACAGCCTGGGAGCGCTCCCAAATCAGTCTTAACAGTGTCCATGTGACACGGTCAAGTAACTTTCAGCCGCGGACGGCTTCGTAGACCCCCGCGATCATCGCGACCACCGGCACCAGCGACAACAGCACCAGGAACTCCGTCACGTCCAGAAGCCGTGACCAGTAAGGCGAACGCAGCCCGCGCGCCACGCGCGTCGCGTACACCAGGCACACCACCGCCGCCAGGACGACCGCGCAGCCCGCCGCGAACACCGCCGTGCGGTTGCCCGACGCCACCAGCCACACCCCGGCGGACGCCAGTGCCGGGACGCCGAACCCGACCAGCACCAGCCGCTGCGCCCGGCCCGCGTACGACCGCGACCGCAGGATCCACGCCAGCCCCAGCAACCCGGCGAGCCCCGCTTCCCAGGGCCCACCCGACGAAAGCACCACGGAACCGGCCAGCACCACCGAACCCAGCGCTACCAGCAACCCGGTCAGCACCGCCTGCGCCCGGGACGTGCTGCCGATCATCTCGGTGCCCAGCGACGGCTGCTCGTCCGCGCGGAACGCCTCCATGTCGTCCGGCACCCGCGGCAACGGCAGCCGGGTCAGGCGCAACGCCAGCATCGGCGCCACCGCCGCCAGCGCCGTGCACAGCACCGCGGCCACCCCGGCGGCGGACACCGCGGAAACGCCGGCCAGCAGCACGACCCCGCAGGTCAGCGCGCCGACGCCCGCCGCGCCCGTGATCGCCACGAACCACGGCAGGCGGTCGGCCACCGAGACCGCCGCCAGCACGCCGTACACCGTCACCGCCGCGAACCCCGCGGAAAGGGGGCCTGCCGACAGCGAGAACAGCGGATGCGGTGGCAGCACCGACATTCCCGCCAGCAGGGCCGCCCCGACGCCGGCCAGCGCCCCCGCCGCGCCCGCCTCGGCGTCGCCGTAGGCGCGGCTCAGCGCGCCGCCGCCGAGCAGCAGCACCAAGGCCAGGAGCCCGGTCCCGATCGGCGCCAGGACGCTGCCCGACGCCGCCGCCTGCACCAGCAAGCCACCGGCCAGGAGCAGGACCACCGCGGCCACCAGGCCGGACCGCCGCGCGACCGACGGGCCCCAGCTTCCGGAAGAGTCGGCGACGCTGGCGATCGAGTCGATGACGTCGTCGAACAGCAGCGGCCCCCGCGGGCGCTCCCGCGGGGTCAGGTGCAGCACTTCGCCGTCCCGGATCTGGGCGGCCGCGACGCTCAGGCCCAGCGCCAAGGGTGCGCCGCCCAGCCGTGAGAGCACCCAGCCCGGGTGCTCGGCCGACGCCTGGCCGGACGCCCCGGCCAGCCGCACCAGCTGGGGTACCAGCTCGGCGAACGTCGACTGCTGGGGCAACGCGACGTCGACGCGGGCCCTCGGCGTCACCACCGTGACCCGCCGGGTCGTGCCCGTGAGGGATGCGGTCATCACACGTCTTTCGCGGCCGCGATGACCGGCGCGAACTTCGCGGAACTGGCTTCGGCGAGCTTTTGCAGCCCGGCGTTCACCGCCTCCAGCACGATCTCCGAGAGGTTGCGGGCGTCGTACTCGCGGATCGCGCGGGGGTCGATGTCGATCGAGGTGAAGCGGCCGTCGCCGCGGAGGGTGACGGTGACCTCGTTCTGCCGCGAGTGCGCCTTGATCTCCATCGCCTCGACCGTGCGCTGGATCCGCTGGACCTCTTCGGTCTGCTTGCGCACCTGGGAGAGGAGTTCGTCCATGTCGGGCACCGCGTACGGGTCGGTCACTGTGCATTCCCTTCGTGCTGGCGGACGTGGACACTGGCCACGAACCGCTGGAAACCGGGTGAGAGCCGCCGGGCGGTCGCGGGCGCGGCCGTGCAGGCGAGCTCCAGCACGAGACGCTCCGCCGGCGTGGCGCCGGGGATCGTCAGGTGCACCTGGGTCTGGATCAGCTCGGTGCCTTCGCCGGTGCGCAGCCGCAGCAGCTGCATGACGGCGGGGGCGGCCGCGTCGCCGACGTCGCGGCGGCTCAGCACGTCGAGCCCGGCCAGCGTCCGCGAAAGCCGTTCGACGGCTTCGGCGGCGATGGCGTCGATGGTGGCGTCGTCGGGCCGCTGCTGCACGCTCACCGTGATGTTGGGGACGAACTCGCCCGGTGAAGCGTCGTGCACGGCGACGAACACCGCGCCGGAGTCGCCCGGGTCGACGGCGGTCCAGCCGTCCGGGATGACGAAGTCGAGGGGAAGCGTCATCACAGCCCCACGTACGCGACCGCGTCGTCCCAAGCGGAGCCGACGGCGTCGGCCGCGTCCGAAGCCGCGTGGCTGACGGCGTCGGCCGCCGCGCCGCCGTATTCGCCGATCGTGTGGCCGAGCTTCGGCAGGTCGATGTCGATCTTCGCGCCGACGCCCAGGCCGAGGCCGAGCGCCGCGCCCGCCTTGAAGCTCACCTTGACGTGCCCGGCGTCGTAGACCGCCTGGGCGTCGAGCTGCGCGCCGAGGCCGTACTGCAGCGTGCCGTTCGCGCCGACGCCGATGCCCGCGACGTCCGCGGCGACTTCGCCCTCGACCTTCCCGCCCACGAACGCGTTCGCGTGCGCGCCGACGCCGTGGGCGCCGATCGTGCCGGACGCGCTCGCCTCGCCGCCGGCGAACACCGTGCCCTTGGCGTGGGCTTCGGCGACGCCCCACTCCTTCTTGGCCTCGGCCTCGCCGTGCAGCGCCGCGAGTTCCGCGTGCCCGGACGCGGAGGCGTCCCAGCCCTTGGAGGTGATCTTCCCGTCGTACTCCGGGGAAAAGCCGTCCTGCTCGTGCTGGAACTTGTAGTAGGTGATCTCGGTGTTGCGGCCGATCTTCTCCTTCAGCCCCGAAGCTTCCGGCTGCCCGAACGGCGTGTCGGCCTTCTTCGGCGCGCGGGTGCCTTCGAGGCCGTCCCAGGTGAGCTTCTTCCAGCCGGAGTTCCCGAACCACGACGGCACGGTCCGCGGCCGCTTCCGGCCGTCGAGGGGCTCGCCGTTGAGCCAGTGCAGCGGCCCGCGGGCCCACTTGCCGAGCTCGTGTTCCAGGCGTCCGACGCCTTCGGGCGGGAACAGCTCGGCGAGCGCGTCGGAGAACTCGTCGACGACCTGGCGGGCCGCCGCGACGCTCTGTTCCCCGAGCTGACGGGCGGCCTGGATGAACGCGCCGACGGAAGCGGAATTCACCGCGCGGGCCTGGGCGGTCAGCTGGGCGGCGTACTGGTCGAACTGCGCCAGCACCGAGCCGACGGCGGCTTCCGCGGACTGCACGAGCCGGGCCGCCGCGGCGAGCCGGTTCGCCTGGTCGTCGAGTTTCGTGGCCGTGTCGGCGAGTTCCTTGCCCAGTTCGCCCGCCGCGGTCGCGAACGCCGTGTAGGCGTCGCCGTCCCAGTCCGCGTGGAGAGTCTTGGCGGACTCGTCGATTTCGCGCGCCCGGCCCGAAATCGCGGACGCCCGGGTGGCAACGCGGTGCGAGGCCGCGCTCAGCGCCCCGGGATCCCCGGTCACCCGTCTCCGGCACTCGACGAGCACGCGCCGGTAGCCGGACAGCACGGAGCTGACCACCCCCGACGCGTCCACCGCCCCGCCCATCGGCTAGTTCCCGGCCGCGTCGTAGCCGACGTGCTGGCTGAAGTGCTTGCCGTCGAAGTCCAGATCGATGTCGAGGTCGAAGTCCTGGCCGCCCGGAGCCTCCACAGTGGACTCACCGGTGGTGAGGTTGGTGTGGATGACGACCTCGTCGGCGTGCCCGGCTGCGGGGGCGGGCACGGTGGGCGCGGGGGCAGGGGCGGGCACCGAGGGCGGCGTCACCGGATGGTCCACGGGGATCCAGCTGTTCGCCGGGTTCGCGGCGCCGCCGGACCCGCTGGAACCGCCGCCGGTGGCGAGCGCGGGCGGGGTGTAGTCAGTGAACGAAGGCTGCTGCGGGATCCCCCCGCCGCTCCCGCCCGCCACCGCCTGCTGCCCCGACGGGCTCGCCACCGGCGGCGGGGACTGCGGCGCGGTGACCGGGGTGGTCCCGATCGACGGTGACGTCGCGCCCGAGCTGCCGGAACCGTGGTGGAAGAGCTTCTCGATCTCGCCGATGACCTGCGCGAGCGTGGTGACCTGCTGGGCGAGGTCGACCGCGCCCAGTGCCTTGAGCAGGGCGCCGATCGCGGTGATGAACGCCCGCAGCGACGCACTGGTCGCGGTCGACAAAGCGACCGCGGCCCCGTAGGTCCACCAGTTCGACATCAGCGCGGCGACCGTGGGGTTCACCGCGGCGACCACCGCGCGGTAGGCCTCCTGCGCGGTCTTGATCAGCGTGCCGGAGACGCCGAGCAGCTCGGCGCCCTTCTGGACGACGTCGATGATCTTCGTCAGCTGGCCGAGCGAGTCGTTGATCTTCTTCAGCGCCGACTCGCTGGCCGCCCCGGACCAGATCTTGCCCAGCTGGTCGGCGGCCTTCGTCAGCTCGTTGTACATGCTGAGGAACTGCTCGGCCTTGCGGACCAGGTCCACCACGTGTTTCGCGATCTGCTCGGGCTGGCCGGTGACGATCTGCGGCAGGATGGTGATCGGCCCGCCCGACGACGCGGTCGCATCCATGGCGCTGGAGTTCGGGAAAGTCAGCATCGGTCCTCACAGGGTCCTTGAGTGCGGAGTTCGAGGGGCGGACGATCAGACGACGGAGGCGGGCCGGTAGACGCTGACCTTCGCCAGCCCGCCGGTGCGGGCGTCGAGCAGCCCGTGGTTGTAGAGGCGCCCGCCGTCGCCGGCGACGCCGATGACCGGCTGCCGGTCGGAGAACAGCAGCGGTTCCACGACGACGACGTCGCCGCTGTGCACGCCGCCGGGCACGTCGGAGAACGTTCGCGCGGTGCCCGCGTAGACCTCGATCAGCCCGACCCGCGCCTGGTTGTCGGCGTCGCCGGCGAGCCAGTCGTTGAAGTCGGCGACGCCGTGGAAGCGCGTGTCGGTGATCGGATGGTCGCCGAGCCGGCCCAGCCGCGCGTCCCCCAGGTAGCGCAGCACGTTACCGACCGACGACGGTTCGCCGTGGGCGCCCGCGCTGTCGTTGATGGCCAGGGTGGCGAGCTCGGAAGCGTGCGAGCTGCCCCAGATCGACGACGCGGTGCCGCTCGACGCGTGCCCGCCGCCGTAGCCGGAGGCGACGTCCTGGTCGGCCGCCTGGTAGGCGTCGGCGCTGGCCTTGACGAGCCCGTTGACCTGCTGCAGCAGCTGTAACAGCGTGCGGACGGCGGTGATCTGGCCGGAGTGCAGGGCCGTGTTCGCCGCGGCGACCGCGCTGCCGAACGTCGCGAAGGACATCGGCTGCACGACGAGCCGCTCGAGGTCGGCCACGGCGTTGATGCCGTGCGCGATGATGCCCCCGACGTTGCCCACGGCGGAGCGCATCGCCTCGGGCTCAGCCCGGTACTCGCCGGCCATGGGTCTCCTTCCGGGGTGTGTGCTCGGCTGAGCGTAAGTTCGGCCCCGGAAGCGGGCGGACGGCAAAAGTACCCACCGCGACGTGGCGGCAAGTGGCCAAAATACCGGTCAGAGCCGCCTCGATCCGCTGGAGCATTGCCGCATGAGCCTCTCGCCCGAGCGCCCGTCCGAGATCGTGCTGCAGTCGCCGCCGATGCTCCCGAAGAGCTCGTCCGGCGGGATGGTCCAGCTGATGATGTTCCTGCCGATGATGCTCGGCATGGGCGCGATGTCGTTCGTCTACATCGGACGCGACGGCGGCGTGATGACCTGGATCTTCGGTGCCCTTTTCCTCTGCGCCATGGGCGGCATGGTGGTGATGTCGCTGGGCCGCGGCGGGATGGCGAAGAAGGCGCAGATCAACGACGAACGCCGCGACTACCAGCGGTACCTCTCCGGGCTGCGCGCCCAGGTCCGCGACATCGCCGACGGCCAGCGCGCGGCCATGATCGCCGTCCAGCCCGACCCGGCCGACCTGTGGGCCTACGTCGAGACCGGGAAGCTGTGGGACCGCCGTCGCAGCGAACCGCAGTTCGCGCAGGTGCGCGCGGGCACCGGCCCGCAGCGGCTCGCGACACCGCTGAAGGCACCCCAGACCGTGCCGCTGGAAGACCTGGACCCGGTGTCCTCGACCAGCCTCAAGCACTTCATCCGCACCTACTCGACGGTGGACGGCCTGCCGGTCGCGCTGTCGCTGCGGTCGTTCGCCGCGGTCACCGTGGCCGGGCGGCGCCCGGCCGTGCTCGGCCTGGTGCGGGCCCTGCTGTGCCAGCTCGTCGCCTTCCACTCCCCCGCGGACCTGCGGATCGCCCTGTGCGTGTCGCCGGACCGGCAGCACGACTGGGAATGGGCGAAGTGGCTGCCGCACGCGACGGCGGCCGGCTCGGCCGACGCCGTCGGCTCACGGCGGCTGGCCGCGGACACCGCGGCCGCGCTGGCCGAGCTCCTGGGCGCCGACCTGGGTGAACGTCCCGCGTTCAGCCGCCGCGCGGCGGCCGAGCTCGACCTGCCCCACCTCGTGGTCCTCGTCGACGGCGGCAACGCGCACGGCGAGCCCCGGCTGATCGGCCAGGACGGCCGGCTCGGCGTCACGGTGATCGAGGTCGGGCAGGAGCACCCGCGGGCGTCGTCGACCGAGCGGCTGCTGAGCCTGCACACCGCGCCGGAGTCCCTCGGCATGGTCGTCGGCGAAGGCGGCGAGCAACGGCTCGGCTTCCTCGGCCGCCCGGACGTCCTCGACCGCGGCGCCGCGGAGGCCCTGGCGAGGATGCTGACGCCGCTGCACACGCCCGCCGCGGTCGTCGGCGAGAAACCGATGTCCTCGACGTTCGGGCTGGCCGGGCTGCTCGGCATCGGCGACCCACGCGACACCGACACGGCGGTGACGTGGGCGCCGCGCGCGGCCCGCGACCGGCTGCGGATCCCGCTGGGCGTCAACCCGGAAGGCCGCCCGGTCGAACTCGACCTCAAGGAGTCGGCCGAAGGCGGGATGGGCCCGCACGGCCTGGTCATCGGCGCGACCGGGTCCGGCAAGAGCGAGCTGCTGCGGACGCTGGTGACGGCGCTGGCGGTGATGCACTCGTCCGAGACGCTCAACCTGGCGCTCATCGACTTCAAGGGCGGCGCGACCTTCGCCGGGATGACCGGGCTGCCGCACACGTGCGCCGTCATCACCAACCTGTCCGACGACCTCGCGCTCGTCGACCGGATGGCGGACGCCCTGAACGGCGAGCTGCTGCGGCGGCAGGAACTGCTGCACGCGGCCGGGAACTACGCGTCGGTGCGCGACTACGAGAAGGCCCGCGCGGACGGCGCACCGCTCGAGCCGCTGCCGTCGCTGCTGGTGATCATCGACGAGTTCAGCGAGCTGCTGTCCTCGCGCCCGGAGTTCATCGACCTGTTCGTCGCGATCGGCAGGCTCGGGCGGTCGCTCGGTATTCACCTGCTGCTGGCCTCGCAGCGGCTGGAGGAGGGCCGGCTGCGCGGGCTCGACTCGCACCTGTCGTACCGGATCGGGCTGCGGACGTTCTCCGCCGCGGAAAGCCGGGCCGTGCTGGGCGTCGCGGACGCCTACCACCTGCCGCCGGTGCCCGGGTCGGCGTACCTGAAGTCCGACACCGAAACGCTGATCCGGCTCAAGGCGGCCTACGTCTCCGGCGAGCTGCCGCCGCGGAGCACGGTCGTGCGCGAGGACGGGCAGGAACTCGGCGTGCTGCCGTTTTCCCTGGCCCCGGTGGAAATCCCGGTGACAACCGAGATTTCCCCGGCACCTTCCGATGAGGGTACCGGCGAGACGATCATCGGCGCGATGGTGTCCCGCCTGGAAGGTCGCGGCCCGGCCGCGCACCAGATCTGGCTGCCGCCGTTGAACGAGCCGCCGACGCTGGACCAGCTGCTGCCCCCGCTGGGCGAGGACGCGGCGCGCGGCCTGTGCCCGCTCGGCTGGGGCGGCAACGGCAAGCTGACGATCCCGGTGGCGCTGGTGGACAAGCCGTTCGAGCAGCGCCGGGACATGCTGTGGGCCGACTTCTCCGGCGCGGCCGGGCACGCACTGATCGTCGGCGCGCCGCAGAGCGGGAAGTCGACGCTGATGAAGGACATCGCGGGCATGCTCGCGCTGACGCACACGCCGGCCGAGGTCCAGCTGTTCGTGCTGGACATGGGCGGCGGCGCGCTGGCACCGATCGCGGGCCTCCCCCACGTCTCGGGGTATGCGACCCGCCGCGACGCACAACGCTGCCGCCGGGTCGTCGCCGAGCTGACGACGTTGCTGGAGCAGCGCGAGGAGTTCTTCGCCGCCCAGGGGATCGAGTCGATGGCCGCGTTCCGCGCCCGCCGCGGCGAGTTCACCGAAAGCACGGACGAGCGCGAGTTCGGCGACGTGTTCCTGTTCGTGGACAACTGGACCACGATCCGCCAGGAGTACGAGCAGCTGGAGGAGCAGATCACCGGCCTGGCCGCGCGCGGGCTCGGGTTCGGCATCCACGTGATCGTCTCGCTCAACCAGTGGATCGGCGTCCGCGCCCAGCTGCGCGACGCCATCGGCACCCGCTTCGAGCTGCGCCTGGGCGACCCGATGGACTCCTCGATCGACCGCAAGGTGGCGGCCAACGTCCCCGCCGACCGCCCGGGCCGCGGCATCACGGCGGAGAAGCTCCACTTCCTGGCGGCGCTCCCCCGCATCGACACCGACCAGCGCCCGGAGACGGTCGGCGCGGGCGGCGTCGACCTGGTGCGGCGGATTTCCGAGGCGTGGCAGGGGCCGCGTGCCCCGCAGGTCCGGCTGCTGCCGCCGGAGGTGCCGTTGGAGTCGTTGGCGCCGGCTCCTTCGCGGCAGGTGACGCTGGGCATCGCGGAATCGACGTTGCGCCCGGTGTACCTGGACTTCGCGGCGGACCCGCACTTCGTGGCGTTCGGCGATGTGGAGTCCGGGAAATCGTCGCTGCTGCGTGCTCTGGCTCAGGGCATCACGTCGGCGTACACGCCGGAGGAAGCGGCGATCATCGTGGCGGACTACCGCCGGGGTCTCCTGGGCACGGTGCCGGAGCCGTATTTGCTGGGGTACGCGGGAGCCGAGGGCAAGCTGACGGACCTGATCGGCGAGTGCGCTACGGCGATGCGCAATCGCCTGCCGGGTCCTTCGGTGACGCCGGAGCAGCTGCGGAACCGGTCGTGGTGGCGGGGTCCGGAGCTGTTCGTGCTGGTGGACGACTACGAGCTGGTGGCGACGGTGGGGCGCAACCCGTTGCAGCCGTTGCTGGAGTTCCTGCCTCAGGCCCGCGACATCGGGCTGCACCTGGTGATCGTGCGCGGGGCGGGTGGCGCGGGGCGGGCGTTGTTCGAGCCGGTGTTGCAGCGGCTGCGGGAGCTGGGCTCGCCGGGGTTGATCATGTCGGGGACGAAGGACGAAGGGGCGTTGCTGGCGGACGTGAAGCCGTCGCCGCAGCCACCCGGGCGGGGAACGCTGGTGTCGCGGCGGCACGGGACCGGGCTGGTCCAGGTGGCGTGGACGAAACCGGCGGAGTCCTGAGCCGCCCCGGCGACCAAGCCCCGCCGGGACTCACCTGTGCCCGGAATCCGCCGGATCGGCGTTTTCCGTCCCCGACTTCGTGGACAGCCACCGCGCCCAGCAGTCATAGTCCGCCGGCAGCCTGAGGGTCCTCATCGCACCGGCCCGGTCGTCTCGGCGGCGAAGTGGTAGTAGCAGACCGCCCGGTGCTTGCCCTGGCCCCAGCTGTGGGATGTCGGCGTCATGACCTGCACGCGGACGCCCGGTACCGAGCCGGCACCGGCTTCGCAGCGGGCCAGGGCGGTGCGGTAAAGCTCAAGGACGTCGGGCATCGGGCCCTCTCCGAGCGGGAGCACTTCGAACGCCTCGCCGGTGTGCCCGGCCGTGCACGGCCTTCGGAACACGTCGGCTTCGCCCGAGGCCGCCGGGGCCCAGAAGCAGTCGCCGGCGGCGAGGTCGAGGCCGTGCGCGGCGCCCTCGGGCAGCCGTTCCTGGGCTGCCTGCCGTTGCTGCCACCACATCCTCCCGGTGCTGATCCCGTACGCGAAGACGCCCAGCCAGGCGGTGAAGGCCACCAGCCCGCAGACGACGAGCACGAGCCCCCGCTGCCGCTGTTTCCGGATCCGCGAGATCGCGACGGCACCGCACACCGGCGCGAGCAACCCGCCGAGCAGCCCGAACACCAGCGTCGCGATCGCGTACCCGCTGACCGGCTGCTGCCGGAGTTCGGTGCGCATCAGCTCGTCGAAGAGCTCGGGATCGTGCTGCGGTGCTGACATGGTTCCCCCTCCCGCGCCGGCGCGCGGGGATTTCCGGTGGGGTGTCCTGATCGGACACCGGGGCAGGCTAGCCGACATCCGCCCAGGACTTCGCCACCTTTTCGAGCTCGCCGACGACCTTGCGGACCGCCTCGCCGTCCGGGCCGGGGAACCGGGCCGCCACCGCCGGGGCCAGCGGTCCCCCGATCAGGTCCAGCACCTCCCGCCGCTGCTCCGGGGTGAGGTCGCCGAGGTCGAACGTGCGGAAGCCGTGGGTGGAAGCCGCCCGGAACCGCTCCGCCACTTCCCCGTCGGCGACGGCTTCCGCGAGGTAGTCCAGCACCCAGTGGTACGTGCCGCTGGAAGCGATCCACCAGTCCGGCGAGCCGGTCCGCCTGATGTTCCCGGACATTTCAAGTCCCTTCGGGTTCCGGCGGCTCCCCATTCCTCAACGGCCGTCCGCCGCCTCGTCCTGCTCGCGCTTGGTGGTGGCGAACAACAGTGCCAGCACTTCGCCGTCCTGGGTCTCCCGGGTGATCCGTACGCCGGAGGCAACGACGAAGGCGGCCCGGCCGGCGGCCGTCAGCTCCAGCAGCAGCCGCGGGAACTTCGCGTCCCCCGGGTAGGGCCCGTGGCTCGCCACCGAGCTGAGCGTCACCGGACCGGGGTACACCCGATCGGCCTCGACGCGCTCGACACCGATGAACTCGATCCGGACGACGTCCTGCTCCGGCTCGAAGCCGGTGCTGCGGAACTGCAGCTGCGAGTGACCCGCGCCGTACTGCCACAACCGGAAGTCCCGCTCGCTGGTCCAGGGGAAGGTGTGCTCAGCCAAAGGGGTTCGGCACCGCCTTTCCGTTGCGGTAGAACGTGATCCTACTCCACGCCTCGGGGGTGTGCCGGATCTCGTTCAGCTCCCAGGCCGTCAGGCGACCGAATCCGGTGACGGGGTTGACGCCCACTCCGCTGTCGGCGAACGCGACGGGATCGGCGATGCCGTCGAGGTTGAAGTGGATCCGGGTGGTGCCGTCCTCGAGCGCGTCGAGCACGTGGTCGAACCAGAACTTGTCGGTGGACCACTCCTGGTGCGGCGAGGCCCCGACCTCGAACGAGAACTCGGCGAGAGCGAACTCGTCGTTCCCGATGGTCTCCAGGCCCAGCGCGATGTCCTCGCAGCCGGAATTGTGCACCAGCACCGGCGTCGGGCCCGCCAGCACGTAGAACGTGTGCAGGTCCCGGACGGTGAGGTTGAAGACCGTGGTGGTCTCGTCGTGGGTGCGGACGCCCGTCACCACCCCCGCGCCGCCGTCGGCCGTCCGCAGCGTCGCACCGGCCCGGAGGTCCTTCGCGTCGACCCATCCCGTGCCTGCCCAGAACGGATGGTCGGCCGTCGCGCTCACGGCGGCGGTGCCGTGGGGCCCGCGTACCGAGACGTCGACCAGGTGCTTGAGGCCGCGGCCGGTGATCAGGCGCGTCACCGGCTCGGCCGCGGTGCGCGCGCCGCGCGGGTCGGTGGCACGCACCGCGTCACCGGGCCGGACGTCCCGGATCGGCTTGGCGGTCCCGTCGGCGAGCAGCACCGGGGTTTCTCCGGTGAAGCTGTTCGGCACGCACAGGCGCAGCAGCGCCGCGGCGTCCGCGAGGGCGGACTGGGTGGCCGAGGCCTCCACCCCGGTCTCTTCCAGCAACGCCCCGAGCCGGGACACGGCCAGCGCGTCGACTCCGGCCACCGCCATCCACGAGGTGAAGGCCGTGCCTTCCGGGACGATGGAGAGGGCCAGCACACCGCAGGGCTCGAACGCGGCGCAGAGCACCCCGGCCTCGACGGCGGCGAGCAGGGTGAGGTACTTGGTCGCGGCGTCCAGCGCGGCGGTCGTGATCACCAGCTGCTGGTCCTGCTTGAACGACGGGCTGAGCACGTCGAGCAGGCAGGCGTTGTGGACCTTGCTCCCGTGTTGGTAGAGCAGCTCGCACATCGAGCCGTTCTCCAGCATCAGAGAACCCTTTTCGAAGTCCGACGCCGTGATCAGGTGGATGCAGTTCGTGTAGACGTCCGGCATGATCTGCCGGTACTGCTCGCACAGGTTCGCTTGGCGGAACGCTTCGGCCGCCCGCGCGTCGTTGACCTTCCTGGTCGCGTCGTCGATCGCCTGCCGGGCCGCGTCCGCCGCCTGGCGGGCGTCCTTCCCGGCTTGCTGCGCGGCCAGGAACGCGTCGTGGGCCGAGCTGTAAGCGTCCGCGGCGAAGCCGGCTGCCTGGTGCGCCGACGCCGTGGCCCAGGTCGCCGACTGCGCCGCCTGGCGGGCGGCCTGCTGAGCCGACGCGGCCGCGTTCCGAGCGGTGGCCGCGGACTGGGCCGCCCGGGTCGCGGAATCCGCGGCTGCCTGCGCGGATTCGCCCGCCTGCCTCGCGTAGTCCGCCGCCCGCCCGGCGTCGGCCTGCGCTTGCCGCGCGTATCCCGAAGCGGCCTCCGCAGCGCCGCGCGCGGTGGCGGCCGTCGCCTGTGCCTCGTTGGCATTCTGCGAGGCCGTTGCCGCCGCTTGAGCAGCCAAGGCCAGGTAGGACGACACCTCGGCGTCGTGCGACGCGCTGTCCTGGTCGCGCTGCGCGGCCTTGAACTGGCCGACGAGGAGGAACTGGTGCAGCATCCCGGCGGTGCCGTCGAGGGCGACCTGGGCGGCGGCTTTCAGCTCCGGCCCGCTCGTCGCCGCGGCCAGGATCTGGTTGGCCTTGATCCGGTCGTCCGTAGCCGCTGCGGAGAACTGGCCGGTCACCAGGAACTGGCGGAGCGCCTGATCGGTGCCGGTGTCCAGCGCGCGCTGCGCGGCGCCGCGTACGACAGCGTTCCCGGCGGTCTGGGCCGCGGCCAGCACCTGGTTGACCGCGATCCGGTCGTCGGTTTCGCGACCCGGATAGTCCTGCGTCCGGAGGAACGCCTGCACGTCCGCGTCGCTGCCGGCGAGGGCGGCTTCGGCGGCCGCGGTGAACTTCGCGGTGCCGGTGGCGGTGAGGTTCCGCAGCGTGGTGCGATCGTCCTGGCCCGCGGCCATGGCGATTCCACTGTGGACGAATTCCAGCGCGACGGCGTCCGCCCCGCGCAAGGCGTCGAGCGCGGCCGCCTGGGTCCATTCCCCACCCGACTCGGCCAAGGCCAGCGCGACCTTCCGCGCGTCCGTCACCGCGAGCGCCGGGTCGGTGCCCGCGGCGCCGGCCTCGGCGATCAACCGGTTCGTCTCGGCGGCTCGCAGCTCCGCTTGGGTCGCGTTCCAGCGATCGGCGACCGCGAGCTGCCCGACCGCGGCGGCGGCCGCCAGCGCGGTCTGGTCGGCTTGGTCGGTTTCGGTGGCGAGCCGCTCGGCTTCCGCGGTACGAGCGGCGTCGTACACCTGCTTCGCCTGGTCGGCCGCGGTGACGGCGGCCTGCGCGGCCGTGGTGGCGGCGTTCGCGTGGTCCGTCGCCTGCTGGGCGGCATCGGCGGCGTTCCCGGCGTGCTCCGCGGCCGCGTCGGCGGCGGCAGCGGCAGCATTGGCGTCCGAGGCGGCCCGGTTCGCCGCGTCCCGCGCCGTGTAGGCCGCGGCGGCGGACGCCGCGGCGAAGACCTCGGCGGCGTGCGCGGCCCGGGTCGCCCGCGCGGCCGCCGCACGTGCCGTGGACGCTGCCTGGCGCGCCCGCGCGGCATCGGCACCGGCGGCTTGGGCGTTGGCACTGGCGTCGGCCGCGGCCTGCGCCGCATCGGCCGCGTGCGTACCCGCGGAGCTTGCAGCCTGAGCCGCCGACTTGGCGGCATTGGCCGCGTCCCCCGCGTGCGTCGCCGCCTGCGCGGCCTCCTGGGCGCCGAGTGCCGCCGTCCGCGCCGCGTCGGCGGCTTGGTGCGCTTGGAGGGCCTGCCCCGCGTCGGTCGCTGCGGCCGAAGCGGCCGAGTACGCCCGCGAGGCCGCCTGGCCGGCTCGCGCGGCCGCCGAAGCCGCGCGAGCTGCCGCGTTCGCGGCGACGCGGGCGGCCGAGCTGGCCGCATTGGCGGCACTGACCGCTTCGCGGGCCGCCGCGGCCGCGTTGTTGGCGGCGTCGGCGGCCTGTTGGGCTGCGGACGCCGCCAGCTGGGCGTTGCCCTGCGCGCTCGCACTCGCCTGCGCGGCGGCCTGGGCCGCTTCTTTCGCCAGGTCCGCTTCGCGAACTGCCCTCGCCGAGGCGTCCTTCGCGGCCTGCGTCTCCTGCGCCGCCTGCTCGCCCGCGGCCTTGGCGGCGTTGGCCAGCTGGGCGACGGTCGCCGTTTCCTGGTCCCTGGCTTCGGCGATCGCACGGTCGTGGTCGAGGAACTCGTTGTAGGCCACCGCGGTGGCGGCATCGAGCGCGCGTTGAGCGGACTTGCGCACTTCCGGGCCGCCACCGGCGAGGTACTGGTTCACGCGGATCCGCAGATCCGTCTCGTACGGCCGCTGCCACCCGGTGCGGAGGAACGTCTGCAGGGCCTCCGGGGTGCCTGCGTCCAAGGCGGCCTGACCCGCCTTGCGCAGCTCGGGCCCGCCCGCCGCCATGATCTGGTCGACCCGGATGCGCTGGTCGTGTCCCGCCGGAACCCGCCACCCGGTTTTGAGGAACGTGGCGAGGGCGCCGTCGTCGGTGGAGTCGAGGGCCTGCTGCGCCGCGTCCTTCACCGTCGGGCCCCCGGCCGCCAGCATGCGGTTGACGCCGATCCGCGCGTCCGTCTTCTGGAGCCGGGGCAGGTCGCCGGTCAGGAAGGCCTGGATGTCGGCGTCCGTCCCGGAAAGGGCGCGCGCGGCGGCATCCCGGACCTGGGGGCCACCGAAGTGCCACAGGTCGAGCACGCGGGTGCGGTCGAACCCGGTCCCGCCCGCGGGCAACGGGTCGGCCGCGGCCTGCCCGGTCGTCACCAGCCCGCCGAGCAGCAGGACCACGACGAACCGGGCGAGCGAACGCCGGACTCCGCCCGGCTCTTTTCCGGTGACGCGCACGACGATCCCCTCCACTACGGGACGCTGACCGAGGTTCCGCCCGGCAACCGACGCGGCGGAACGGCTTTTCGAAGTCGAGCACCGCACTGCCGCCGCACACCGAAAATGGCGGCTACCCCGGAAACAGTGCGAAACGAATTGAACACCCCTCTTGACCCGCGCCGAAACGACAGGCTTTCACACAGTAACCGAACGCCTGGTCGACCTGAAATGTGACGTACATCACTGCATGTTCCGGTAATATCCGGCGCCGCCCGTCGATGGGATCACCGGGCGAACCGCCGTTTCCGGAGCCTTCCGAAAACCGGACAAATGCCCACCAGGGGGCCTGACCTGCACGAGTGCGACCACCGTCACGGCGGTTGCGACGTTCGGCGTATGGACAGGTCAGGGGGGATCGACTAGGGGGAGGAAATCCGGTCGGGGGGCCGGCTGTCGCGCGGGGAAAGCCTTGAACCCATTCCCCGGACGCGCCTTTTCCGTCGAGCGGGTCAACGCTCGACGGCGCCATAAATCGCCATTCCGCGAACGCATTTCACCGAGGGTTCGATGGCCCGCGCACTCCGGGAAGGCCACCCGACCCGCCCGCCGGCCGGAACCGGTCCGCCGGCACACACGAGAAGGACGAACACATGCACTTCACCAGGAAGATCGTCGTCACGGCCGTGGCGGCGGCCGGGCTCGCCACCGCCGGGGTGTGGACCGCGTCCGCGGCCTCGAACTCCACTCAGGACGACACCCCGCCCTCGATCGTCGAGGACTACTCCTACCCCGGTGCCGCGGCCATTCTGGCGCAGTACAACGTCACCCTGATCTCCGGCGACGGCCACATCGTCTTCGCCGACTGCGCCACCCCGCCGGTGAACAACGTCAGCGTGATGCAGGTCCGCTCCACCGAGAACGTCGGCACCAACGGCCTCGTCTGCTTCAGCGTCCTCGCCCCGACCGGGCACCTGGAGCTGCGCATCCCCGCCGTCTACGAAATCCGCGGCGACGGGCGTACCAGCGGCGCCGGGCACAAGGTCAAGGCCGAGGTCACCACCGACGCCGGCCAGCACTCCACGGTGGACGTCAACCCGAGCGGCAGCACCCAGGTCGGCATCGGCGCCAACCCGAACAACGCGCCGACCACCCTCCTGCAGCTGACCGCCGCGCCCTGATCTGCTTCGAACGAACAACAAGGGGAGAAACCCGCATGTCCATCCGTCCCACCAGGGCCGTGGCAGTCACCACGGCCCTGCTGGCCGCCGGGCTGCTGACCGCGGCACCCGCCGAGGCCGTTTCCGGCGGGACCGCCGCCGCACCGGGCGCCTATCCGTACGCCGCGAAACTCACGGCCGACGGACGGGCCTGCGGGGGCGCGCTCATCGAGCCCGACCTCGTCCTCACCGCCGCGAGCTGCTTTCCCGAGAACCCCCAGGGCGGGGTGCCCGCCAAGGCGACCACCGCGACCATCGGGCGGACCAGCCTGAGCGGCACCGGCGGGCACGTCGTGGGAGTCACGAACGTCGTCGTCCGCGCCGACCGCGACGTCGCGCTGGCGCGGCTCGCCACACCCGTCACCGACATCGCTCCCCTGCCGCTGAGCACCATCCCGGTCAACTTCCCCAGCGGCGACGAGACGCTCACCCTGGCCGGCTACGGCCGCACCGAGAGCGAATGGGTGCCCGACACGCTGCACGCCGGCACGTTCAAGGCGCCGTCGTCGACGGCGACCACCCTGGCGCTCACCGGGACCACCGGCACCGACGCCTGTCGCGGGGACGCCGGCGCGCCGATCTTCCGCGACGCCGGCGGCCGCACCGACATCGTCGCGGTGACCAGCACGTCGTGGCAGCACGGCTGCTTCGGGGAGACCACGACCCGGCAGGGCACCGTCGCCGCCCGCGTCGACGACATCGCCGGCTGGATCCGCCAGCAGGCGCTGGCGCCGGCCGCCAAGGCCGTCGGGCACTCGATCACGCTGACCTGGCACCCGGTGAGCGACCGGACCGGCTACCGCGTCTACGCCTCGGCCACCCCGGACGTGCCGGTCGACAGCGCGCACCTGCTGGGCAGCGTCAGCGGCACGTCGTACACGCACACCGGCCTGCCCGCCAAGCAGACGCGTTACTACCGCGTCGTCGTCGCGACGGCCGACGGCTGGACGAGCACGCCGACCGACGTCGTCTCGGCGACCACGCCGGTCTCGGCGGCCAACGACTTCACCGGCGACGGCAAGGACGACGCGGGGGCGGGCTACGACCTCAAGAACGCCCGCACCGGCGTCTACGTCTGGCCGACGACCGCGGCCGGCGTCGGTGCCCCGGAGCTGAAGTGGAGCGCCGACGGCTGGGAGGCCGCCAAGGCCCGCTGGGTCACCGGCGACTTCAACGGCGACGGCCGCACCGACATCGGCGCCTTCTACGACTACCTCGACGGCGGCTCGAACCTGTTCCTCTGGTACGCCAACACTTCCGGCGGGTTCGACAGCCAGGGCATCAAGTGGAGCGGGGCCTTCCGGCCGCTGAACGCCCGGTTCACCACGGGCGACTTCGACGGTGACGGCCGCACGGACATCGCCGCCGCCTACGACAACGGCAACGCGGACCTGAGCATGCTGACCTGGCACGCGACGGCGAGCGGGTTCGACGCCCCGGTCACGCGGTGGCGCACCGGGCCGGGCAACTGGAACCTCGCCCAGTCCGACTGGCGGGGCGGTGACTTCAACGGCGACGGCCGGGCCGACCTGGCTGCCTTCTACGACTACCGCGACAACTCCGCGAACCTGTTCCTCTGGTACGGCAACGCTTCCGGCGGGCTCGACGCGCAGAACATCAAGTGGAACGGCGGCATCCCGTCCGGCAAGGCGAAGTTCGTCTCCGGCGACTTCGACGGCGACGGGCGCACCGACCTCGGTGCCGCGATCGACCTCGGCGGCGCGAACCTGACGTTCCGCACCTGGCACGCCACCGCCACCGGCGTCGACGCCCCGGTCACGCAGTGGACGAGCGGGCCGGGCAACTGGAACCTCCCCCAGTCGCAGTGGACGACCGGCGACTTCGACGGTGACGGCCGCACGGACCTGTTCGCCACCTACGACTACGGCAGCTCGAACACGAACGTGTTCCGCTTCCACGCGAACGCCTCCGGTGGCTTCGACCACGAAGGCGTCAAGTGGAGCAGCAACGGCACGTTCAACGCCGCCCAGTCGACAATCCTGTAGCACCGCGGTGGCGGCGTCCCGCCGGGGCGCCGCCACCGCATCCACCAAGGGAAACCCGATGCACGCACGCAGCCGGACACGGCTCACCGCACTTTCCGTCACCCTGCTCGCCGGCGGTCTGCTGACCGCCACCCCCGCCGAGGCCCTGTCCGGCGGCACGGTGGTGCCCACCGGCACCCACCCGTTCCTCGCCCGGATCGCCACCCCGACGAAGTCGTGCTCCGGCGCCCTGATCGACCCGTCCTGGATCCTCACCTCGGCGTCCTGCCTGACGGCGACCGGCTCGGGCGTCCCGGACGAGGCCGCGACCGTCGTGACCGGCGACGTCAACCTGAGCACCGGCGCGGGCTTCACCGCGAAGGTGACAAAGGTCGTGCGCCGCACCGACCGGGACGTCGTCCTGGCGAAGCTGGAGAACCCGGCGACCGGCGTCCAGCCGATCGCCCTGGGCACCACCGCGCCGCAGGCCGGGGACACCCTGCAGGTGGCCGGCTTCGGCCGGACCGCGACCGAATGGGTGCCCGCGCGGCCGCGCGTCGCGCCGTTCACCGTCTCGAGCGTCAACGGCGCCACCGTGGCGGTCTCGTCCGCCGACGGCACCGCCGCCTGCAAGGGTGACGCGGGCGGTCCCGCGTTCCGCGTCTCGGGCGGCACCGCCCAGCTCGTGGCCCTGAACAGCACGTCGTGGCAGCACGGCTGCCTCGACGTCACCGAAACCCGCTCCGGCGGCACCGAAACCCGCGTCGACGACCTCGGCGGCTGGATCCGCGAAAACACCGTGCCGACTCCGGTTTCGTGCCCGGCCGGGGCCACGATCTGGACCGCCCGCGCCGACGGCACCCTCTGGCGCTACGTCCACCTCGGCCCGGGCGACGGCGCGGTCAGCTGGTCGCAGCCGAGCGCCGCGATCGGCTGGGGCTGGGACGGCCGCACCCTGGCCGGCAAGGGCGGCACCGTCTGGGACATCCACCGCAACCACGGTTCGGGCGACCCGTACGCCTCCGGCGCGCTGAAGCGCTGGACGTACTCGACGAGCAGCGGCTGGAGCGGCGGCAACCAGGTCGGCAACGGCTGGGACCGCTACCTCACGGACGCGTACAAGAACCGGATCACCGTCGACGAGAAGAACCACATCTTCATGATCGACGACCAGGGTCAGCTGAAGTCCTACCTCTGGGACGACGCGACGGGCTGGTGGGTCAACGGCGCCGGCGACGTCCTCGACACCGGCTGGTCCCGCTTCGACTCGATCACCGCGGCCGGCGACGGCGTGCTGTACGCGCGCAAGCCGAGCGGCGAGCTGTTCCGCTTCAAGTACGACTTCACGGCCTCGACGTGGACCCAGAAGGACAAGCCGGTCGGCGCCGGCTGGCAGATGTTCAACGAGATCTTCTCCCCGGGCGGCGACATCCTGTACGGCCGCGGCAGCACCGGCACCAGCCCCTTCGACGGCCAGACCGGCCCGGTCCTGCGCTGGTACCGCTACTCCGACAACACCGACACGTGGGCCCCGTCGGGCCCGGACCACATGGGCGTCGCGATCGGCACGGGCTGGAACACCGAGATCCACGTGACCGCCGCGCCGGACTCCTGCCGCCTGAGCGGCTGACCCCGCCCCCTCATCGAGGAGTGTCCCGATGCGAACTTCATCGAGATTGACGGCGGTTTCGGCCGCCCTGCTCGCCGCGACCGCGGCGGGCGTCGTCCCCGCGGCCGCCGTCTCCGGCGGAACCGGGACCGACACCTACGGTTTCGCCGCCAAGCTGACCGCCGAAGGCCGCGCCTGCAGCGGCGCGCTCGTCGCGCCCGGCTGGGTGCTCACCGCGGCGAGCTGCTTCCCGGAGACCCCCCAGGGCGGCATCCCCGCCAAGGCCACGACGGCGCTCGTGGGCCGCCCGGGCCGCACCGCGCAGGTGACGAACGTCGTCGTCCGCGCGGACCGCGGCATCGCGCTGGCGCGGCTGAACACCGTGTTCACCGACGTCCCGGCGGTGGCGCTGCCGGCGACGTCGCTGGTGGTCGGCGAGCCGCTGCGGCTCGTCGGCTACGGCCGGACGGCCACCGAGTGGGTGCCGGACCAGCCGCACTCCGCGGTCTTCACCAGTGCGGCGGGGGCGGCCGGCACGCTCTCGCTGACCGGTGCCAACGGCGCGGACGCGTGCAAGGGCGACGCCGGCGGGCCGGTCATCCGCGAGATCGGCGGCGCCACCGAGGTCTTCGCGGTGGCCACCACGTCGTGGCAGCACGGCTGCTTCGGCGAGACCGAGACCCGGCAGGGCACCAACGCCCAGCGCGTCGACGACCTCGTCCGCTGGATCCGCGCGCAGGTGCTCGCGCCGACCGCCAAGGGCGGCAACCACAGCGTCACCGTCTCGTGGTCGCCGCTGCGCGCGGAGGACCAGGCCGGCTACACCGTCTACGGCAGCACCGACCCGCAGGTGCCCACCGACGCGGCGCACCTGCTCGGCCAGACCACGGCGACCTCGTACGTCCACACGTCGGTGCCCGCGAAGCAGACCTGGTACTACCGGGTCGTCGCGCGCCCGTCCCGGGAGGGGGCGAGCGACGCGACCGCCCCGGTCGCCGCCACGACGACCGCGCGTGCGGTCAGCGACTTCACCGGCGACGGCAAGGACGACATCGCCACGTTCACCCGCGCGAACGGCGCGGACGTCTTCGTGGCGGCGTCGGACGGTGCCAAGTTCCAGGGCACGTCCCAGCTGTGGCACGACGCGTTCGGGCTGACCTCGGAGATCCCGCTGAGCGGCGACTTCGACGGTGACGGCAAGGTCGATGTCGCCACCTTCACCCGCGGCACGCTCGGCGACGTCTACGTCGCGCTCTCCACCGGCACCAAGTTCGCCGGCAACGGGGCCAAGTGGCACGACAACTTCGCCTACAACAACGAGGTTCCCGCGGTCGGCGACTTCAACGGCGACGGCAAGGACGACATCGCCGTCTTCACCCTCGGCAGCATCGCCGACGTCTACGTCGCGTTGTCGGACGGCACCAAGTTCGTCGGTGACGGCGTCAAGTGGCACGACCACTTCGGCATCGACAGCGAACTGCCCGCCGTCGGGGACTTCAACGGCGACGGCAAGGACGACATCGCCGTCTTCACCCGCGGCTCGACCGGCGACGTCTACGTCGCGCTCTCGGACGGCACGAAGTTCACCGGCAACAGCGTCCAGTGGCACGACAACTTCGCCTACAACAACGAGGTCCCGGCGGTCGGCGACTTCAACGGCGACGGCAAGGACGACATCGCGGTGTTCACCCGCGGCAGCATCGCCGACGTCTACGTCGCGTTGTCGGACGGCACGAAGTTCACCGGGAACGGCGTCCGCTGGCACGACAACTTCGCCTACAACGACGAGATCCCCGGGGTCGGCGACTTCAACGGCGACGGCAAGGCCGACATCGTCGTCTTCACCCGGGCCGGCAATGCCGATGTCTACGTCTCCCTCTCGGACGGCGCGAAATTCGTCGGCAACAGCGTCAAGTGGCACGACAACTTCGCGTACAACAGCGAAGTGCCCGTCCCGCGGGCGATCGCCATCCTCTAGGGTCGCGCGGGCCAGGGTCCGGCTTACCGCCCTGCCGCAGCTTGTCGTGAGTGGTATTTAGGGTTCTAACCCTAAATACCACTCACGACCAGCCACGGCAGACCACCCGACGACCGCATCCGACCTGCGATCGCCGTCCCCTAGGAGACCGGGCCCGCCCCCGGTCTCCGGGGGCGGGTTACCGACTTCGGTAGGTTCCGAAAATCCTTCACGGCTCTTACGTTGAGCTGGTCGTCCCGTTCGGGACGGATATCCGGATCACCTGGGCCAACGTGCGCGTGACGGGCCTGAGCTCGGACGCCTACGGCGGCACGGCGATCGCCAGCAAGGGCGTCACCGGCTCGGCGTGGCACGGTGACTCGGGCGGCCCGCAGCTCTACAACGGCGTCCAGGTCGGGGTGTGCTCGACGGGCAGCAACTCCGGTTCGAACACGCAGGGCACGCAGAACTACGCGAGCATCGCGTCGAGCCGCAGCTGGATCCGCACCACGACCGGCGTCTGACGAGCACCACCGCGGGCCGGCTGCCCAGGCGGCCGGCACGCGGCATACTCGCGGCATGAAGTTCCGCACCCACGTCCTGCTCGGCGGCAAGACCGCGACCGGCCTGCCGGTTCCCGCCGACGTGGTCGAGGCGCTCGGCGCCGGCAAGAAGCCCGCGGTCACCGTGACGCTCGGCGGGCACACCTACCGCACGACGGTCGCGAGCCGCGGCGGGCAGTTCCTGGTGCCGCTCAGCGCCGAAAACCGGGGGCAGGCCGGGGTCGCCGCCGGGGACGACGTCGAGGTCGAGATCGCCCTCGACACCGCGCCCCGCGAACTCGAGATCCCGGCCGATCTGGCGGACGCGCTCGCCGCGGACGACACCGCGCGGGCCCGGTTCGAAAGCCTTTCCTACAGCGCGAAGCAGCGGTTCGTGCTGCCGATCGGCCAGGCGAAGACCGAAGAGACCCGAAAGCGGCGCGTCGCCAAGGTGATCACCGATCTGCGCGCCGGGCCCTAGTCACTCCACAATGGACGCCCGCAGCGCCGCCTTGTCCGGTTTCCCCGACGGCGCGACCGGAACCGCGCCGACGAAACCGAACCGCGCCGGCACCGCCGCCTCCCCCAGTTCGGCCGCCACCGCCTTGCGCACCTCGGCGAGATCCGGCACCCGCCCCGGCACCGGGACCACGAACGCGTGCGCCGCCTCCCCGGTTCGCGAGTCCGGGACAGCCACGACGTACGCCTGGTCGACGTCCGGGTGCGCCGCGATCGCCCGCTCGATCGGGCCGGTGTAGTGGATGATCGCGTTCACGATCACCACGTCGCGCGCGCGGCCGGACAGGTGCAGGTACCCGTCGGTGTCCACCGAACCGAGGTCCTGCGTGCGCACCCAGCCGTCGCGCAGCACCGCGGCCGTGGTCGCCTCGTCGCGCCAGTAGCCCGCGAACGCCGACGGCGTGCGGACCCACACCTCGCCGGCCCGCACCGAGATTTCCACTGTGTCGCAGGCCTTTCCGACCGAGCCCGGCCCCTCGTCGGCGCGGCCGATCGTCAACATCCCGGTCTCGGTCTGGCCGTACGCGTGGTGCATCGCGGGGCCGACCCGCCCGGCCGCCTCGGCGAGCGTGTGCGGCGGCACCGGCGACCCGGCCACGATCAGCGTCCGCAGCGCGCTCAGGTCGACGTCCGATTCCCGCAGCACGTCGAGCATCCCGTGCAGGCGCGGCACCGTGGTCAACGCCGCCGTGATGCCCAGTCGCGGCAGCACCCCAGGGAAGTCCGGCAGCCCTTCGGGGATCACGGCCGTGCCGCCCGCGAACAGGCACACCCCCAGCTGCTCGACCATCACCGCGCTGGCCAGCGACCCGAACAGCAGGTACCGCCCGAACCCCGTGCCCAGCCGCTCGTGCGCCGAGCCCGGCACCGGCCGCTGCCAGACCCGGCCTTCGGTCAGCGCGCGGTAGCTGTAGGCCACCCCCTTCGGGACGCCGGTGCTGCCGCTGGTGAACACGACCGTCGCGACGTCGTCCGGCCGCCCCTGCGGCACCGGCTCGGTGTGGCGCGCCAGTAGCGAAGGCCCCACCCGCAGCACCGGCACCGCGGCGCCCACCGGCTCCGCGACGTCGTCGGCGACCACCGCCGCGACGTCGCCGAGGATGTGCCGCAGCTGCGGCTCCGGCAGCCCGGGCCGCACCGCGACCGCGCGGGCGCCGAGCACGTGCACCGCGACCAGCGCGGCGAACCCCTCCGGCGTGACGGCGGTGGCGAGCCCGACGCCGTCGCCCGGGCCGAGCCCGGCCGCCCGCAGGCCCGCGGTGAACCGGCCGATCAGCTCCCGCAGCTCACCGCGGGTGGTCACCCGTGAACCGTGTTCGAACGCCGGGACCTCCGGGGCGCGCTCCAGCTCGTCCAGCAGTGCCTGCGGGTGGACCATCACGACCGCCTTTCGCCCGGGGCGTCCGGTTCTACCGGGCGGATCTCAGAATTTCGGCAGAGACGACCTGGTGCCGCGGGAGCGAGCGCAGCGACAGCGTGCCCGCGAGGGCGACGGCCGCGATCAGGCCGGTGGCGGCGGCCAGCGTCCAGAAGTCCGGGCGCACGATCGACTGCCCGCGCTCGGCCTGCCAGGTGAGCAGCGCGATCAGCCCCGCGTAGCCGGCGCCCGTGGTCCGGACCAGCCGGCGGCGGACGACGTCGGATTCGAGCACCCGGTGGCGGCGGGCCAGCAGGAGCAGCCCGAACGCGACCAGCGGCAGCACCTGCAGGGCGTGGATGCCGATGAAGTGCGGGATCCGCAGGTCCCCGCCGACCGTGCTCCAGCCGACCACCGGCAGCCCGGGGCCGCCGTCGTCGACGCCGACCGAGTGCGCACCGAACGTCGAGAACTTGCCGTTCGTCTCGAGCACCGCCTGCTGCGCCGGCGTGGGCGAGAACATCAGCGTCGCGACGTACATGCCCACGACGGCGAGCCCGGCGCCCCAGCGCAGCGCCGACCTCAGCGCGCGGTCCGGGATGCGCTGGAACAGCAGCAGCACGGCGACGGCGGCGGTCATCAGCCACGCCGTGTACGCGCCACCCGCGACGGCGTTGTTGATCGCGACGTCCGTGGGCGTCGCCTGGTTGAAGTGCAGCGTGCGGCCGCGGACGATGATCTGCCACACCAGCAGCGCGAAGTCCAGGCCGATGCCCGCGGCGAACACCGTGCCGAACCACCAGCCGGCCCGGCGGCCGCGGCGCACGTGCGTCAGCAGCCACGCCAGCGTCAATGCGTACAGCCCGATCGACACGGAGAACTTGAACGGCTTCAGCCAGATCGGCGCGTTGACCAGCGTGCGATCATCGACCAGGAGCCCGAGCAGCGAGACCGCGCACAGCACCCCCATCACCCCGGCGAGCACCACCAGCGGGCGGTGCCACGCGCGGAGCGTGACCAGCGGATTTCCCTTGTCTGCCATGCTCTCAAGCCTGGCTCGGCGGCGCCGCGCGGTCACTGGAGCGCACCACCGGCCCGGGGTGGGGAAGGCCTTACCGCCGCTCGCGTGGGTAATAGTGCCGTCACCGCGACCGGCAGTTGTGCCGTTTGACCACACAGGCCTCTTTTCTAGCGTGACTTTCACACCGCGCGGACCACCGCGCCAGGCGAATTCGCTTCAGGAAGGAGGTGGCCCGTCGATGTCCAGTCCGGGATTCCAGGCAGATTCCGCTGCTATGACGCGCGCCGTCCAGGGTTTCGAGGAAACCGCGACGAACGCCAAGTCCACGATGGCCAGCTTGGAGTCCGAGCTGACCGAGGCGCTGCGCAACTACAAGGGTGACCAGGCCGTGGCGTTCTGGGACCTCCAGCGGCGGCTCCAGGAGAAGATGACCGTCGCGGTGAAGGAGCTCGACACCATGTCGCAGCTCGTGCACACCAGCCACGCGAACTACGGCCGCGGCGACGCCGACGTCCACCAGAGCTTCCAGGGGGTCGGCAACTCCCTCGAGGGCTCGGGCGTGATCCCCCGCCTCAACCCCTGACCGAGAGGACGCCCCACCATGGCCGACGTCGTCGAAATCAATTTCGCCGCGCTGCAGCACAGCTCGGCATCCCTGGCCGCCAAGGCCAAGGCGCTCACCTCGCAGCTGGAGCAGCTGCACCAGAACCTCCAGCCGATCACCGCGACCTGGTACGCCTCCGGCAGCTCCGCCGGTGACGCGGCCCGCCAGTCGGAGACCCGGCTGCGTCAGGCCACCGCGGACATCGTCGCGATCATCGCGCAGTTCGGCGGCAAGGTCGGCGAGGCGCACGACCTCCAGCAGTCGCTGGAGAACCGCAACCAGGGCCTGTTCGCGGGCTGAGGCGCGCCCCACAGACGTCGGTCGGCCGGTGCGGGATCCCCCCGCTCGCACCGGCCGACCGGCTTTCCCCCTGTCCGCGAGTCGCGCCCAGAGAGCCGGGACCGATGCCAGACCAGTCGTACTACGTCCACCTGGAATCGCTGAAGGACTTCGTACGGGAGCTGGAGACCCAGATCCACGCGATGTCGAAACCGAACGACTTCCTGCTCACCCTCGGCGAGGAGCCGCTGCTGTTCGGCGAGTTCGGCGAGGCCGGGTCGCTGGCCGACGCCCACCGCGCCGCCGTCTCGGAGATGCAGGGCCTGCTCGACCAGGTCCGCAGCGCGATCGGGTTCGCCCAGGACGTCACCACCACGGTCGCCGACGGCTACCAGCACGCCGACCAGTCGGTGGCCGGGGACCTGCACGCGTCGGGCGCCGTCACCGGCCTGCTCGACCCGGTCCTGGGCCTGCTGGGCGGCGGAGACACGGACGGGAGCCGCAAGGGATGACGAACACCGCGCACACGAACTTCGCCGCGTACAGCCACCAGCAGCTGTACGCGATGCTGCAGGCGGGCGACCCGAACAGCGCGCGGCACGCCGCCGACAAGTGGAAGTCCGCCGCGCTGCACCTGCACGAGCAGGCCCACAATTTGAATGCGGAGCTCACCGAGTTCAAGGACCAGTGGACCGGTGGCGCGGCCGACCAGTACCAGCGGATGATCATCGACCTCGCGAACGGCATCTCGAAGGTGGCGCGGACCGCGGAGGCGATGAACGTGACGCTCGGCGACGCCGCCGACGCGCTGGTGAAGGCCAAGAAGGAGATGCCGCCGCCGGTCGCGGTGCCGGACGTCGCCCCGGCCGACGTCGCTCTCGCGGTGAACCCGCCGCTGCTGCCGCCGGACGCCTCGCCCGCCGTCGTGCAGGCCGCGGCGCAGCAGCGTCAGCAGGCGATCGCGAACGTCGAAGCGCAGCAGACGGCCGCGAACGCCGCGGGGTCCGCGCACGGCCGGGCGATCGTCGTCATGACCCAGCTCGCCGGCGAGTACTCCGTGGCCGAGGAGTCGATCCCGGCGTCGCCGAACGCCGTCCAGACGCCACCGGCCCCGCCCGCCGGCGGCGGTGCGGGCAGCGCCGGGTCGCCCGGGCTCGTCGGCAACGGCCTGACCGGCCCCGGCGTCGTCGTCACCCCCGCCGACGGGCACCCGCTGCCCGGCGGGACGGCGACGCCGCCCGGGACGACCGTGCCGACGTCGAACCCGCTGTTCGGCGACATGTTCACCGCCGGGCTCGCCGCGGCTTCGGCCGCCGCGTTCGGCCGGTTCGGCTCGATCATGCCGAAGGTGCCGTCGTGGGCGACCGGCAAGGATCCCCAGGACAAGAAGGACGAACCGCCGGGCACGAAGCTGGGCGGGGGCGGCGCCGGCGTCGAAGGCGGTTCCGGCGGCGGCATCCCGATCGGCGGCGGTGACGCGCCTTCGCTCGGCGGTGGCGGCGGTGTTCCGGTCGGCGGCGGGCTCACCGGCCCCGGCGAAGTCCCCGCGGCGCATTCCGGCCTGGGCGGCGACGGCGGCGCGGGCAACGCGCTGAGCGGGCTCGCCGGCGGTGTGGCCGGGGCCGCGGGCGCGGCGGCGGCCAAGGGCGCGATGCCGATGATGCCCATGATGCCGATGGGCATGGGCGGCGGCGGTGACATGGGGTCCGGGCGGCGGATCCCGGCGTGGCTGGTGGAGACGGAGAACGTCTGGGGCCAGTCGGCGCCGGTCGCGCCGCCGGTCATCGGCGAAGACGGCTCCTGATGACGGCGGCGGGCTATCGCGTGGCCCCGGCTCGCCTCGACGCGGAAGCCGGCGAGTCCGGCTCCCGCGCCGAGGCGCTTTCCGCGGCGCAGTCGGCGGTGGCGGGTGAGAAGCTGCCCGCCGCCGCGTTCGGCCAGGTGAGCGCGTCGGCCGCCGCGGCCAAGACGTTCGAAAAGACCATGAAGGAGCTGGGCGGGAAGCTCGGCTCGCACGTGACGCGGCTGCGGACGATCCAAAGTGGACTGGTCGGGTGCGCGGCCGGCTACCGGCGCGCCGACGCCCAGGTCGCGGCGATGTACCGGGCGCTGCTGCCCGAGGATCCGTTGCCCCGTGCGGGGAATCCCGCCGGGATCGGCGGCGCGGCCGACACCGGGGCGTGGGCGCGCGCGATCGCGGACAACCGCGGCAAGATCGCCGACGCGCTGACCGCCGAGCGCTTGCGGCCGGCGGCGTCGACCGATCTCGACGAAGCCGCGCGGTCGCAGGCGCGGATCAAGCTGTACGAGGACATCCTGGCGAACGATCGGCAGATCCTCCGGTTCGACCCGTCCGGGAACGGCCGGATCGCCGAGCTCGTCGGGCACATCGAGCCGGGCACGCGGAACGTCGGGCTGTTCGTGCCCGGCGTCAACACGCAGATGTCGAACTTCGACGCCTACGCCGGCCTCGGGCGCAGCCTGGTGGCCGCGGACCCGGCCGGGCGCACGGCGGTCGTCGTCTGGGCCGACGGGGTGTTCCCGCAGGGCCCGGTGGCGCAGGGGCCGGACGCGGGCTACGCGCAGGCGATGGCGCCGGACCTCAAGCACTTCGCCGACGACCTGCGCGGCGAGATCGTGAGCCACGCGGGTTCCGACGTCACGCTGACCGCGATCGGGCACAGCTACGGCGGGGCGACGGTCGGGCTCGCCGAGGCGCACGGCCTCGACGTCGACCGCGTCCTGCACGTCGAGTCGGCCGGCATGGGCCACGGCGTGTGGTCACCGGCCGACCTGCCGGCGAGCCAGGCGGGCGTCCAGCGGTTCTCGATGACGGCGCCGCTCGACCCGATCGTGCTCGCGCAGGGCGGCGCGTGGGGCCTGGAGTGGACCGGCATCGGCCACGGCGCGGACCCGGACGTCTTCCCCGGCGTCACCGAGCTGGGCACCGGCGACGACGCCGACGGCTCGCCGCTGTGGGGCGTGTCGTCGCACAACGACGTCCTGAAGCCGGGTTCCGACTCGTGGACGAACATCTACCGCGTCCTCACCTCGGGTGGTGACCTGCGATGACCCCCGAACTGAGCCGCCTGGCGGGCGAGTTGACCACGGTGATCGACGACGTCGCGGCGGCCTTCGGCGGCCTGCCGGACCGGACCCTCGACGGCGAACTCGACTGCGACCCGACCACCCCGGGCCACCTCCTGTGCTGGCAGTACGGCGTCCGCGTGGAGCACCCGGCCGCGCCGGACACCCGCCTGGCGTCGCTCCTCCCCGCGTTGCACCGCGACGGCTGGGAATCCCACGACCGCAGCACCCCCCGCGAGCAGATCACCCGCTTCACCCGCAACGGCGCGGACTTCACAATCCACGTCGCCGGCTCGGTCACGATCATCGGCTCAACCCGCCCCGTCCCCGCCTGACGTGTCGTCCCCCCAATCACGCGTGTCGACCCTCCAAGCACACGTGTCGACCCTCCAAGCACACGTGTCGTCCGTCCAGGTACGCGAGTTCGCCGTTCTGGTACCCGAACTCGCGTGATGGAAGGGTCGACTCGCGTGTTTGAGGGGTCGACACGCGTGATTGAGGGGTCGACACGGGCTACGGGGTGAAGCGGGTGGGGCGCCAGCCCCGGCGGCGGGCGCGGCGGACCGCCGCCACCGTCACTCCCGCGGCGGCGGCCAAGGCGACCCCGGCCAGGGCGATCGTGCCCGCCGGGACGTCGGACGAGCGGGACGGCGGGGCCGCGGCCGGGACCACCATCGGCGAAGATGCGGCCTGCGGAACCGCGCCGGGCGGTGGGACGTCGGCCGGCAGGGTCGACGACACCGCCGCGTAGGCGTCCAGGACTCCCCAGCCCAGCCGCGGGTCGTGGCCACCGGACGGCGGGCGGTGAGCCGTCAGCGTCAAGCGCGTGACGACCTGGTCGCCGGAAAGCGCCGGGTGGTACGCCCGCACGAGAGCCGCGACGCCGGCGACGTACGCCGCCGCGAGGCCCGGGTCGGTCACCGGCCAGCGGTGCGCCACCGCGCCGTCCGCCCCCGCCGACGTGCTCACCAGCTCCGCGCCCGGCGCCGCGACGCCGACGTGGTCCCCCGCTTCGGTCTGCACCGGCTCGCCCGCGGGGTTCACCGACCCGACCGCCAAGACTCCGGACGTCGCCGTCGGGTACGTCCGCGCGCCCTGCTGGGTCGCCGACGCCGCCGAGACGACCACCGCACCTGCCGAACGCGCCCGCGCAACCGCCCCCGACAGCGCCGGGCTGTCGGCCGCCGCGGGCACCGCCACCAGGATCACGCCCGCGCGCCGGTCCACGGCGCGGTCGATCGCGTCGGCCAGCTCGCCCGGGTCAGCGCCGTTGCCGGTGGTGTACCGGATCGGCAGGAGCCGCACGCCGGGCGCTACGCCGGCGAACGTCGTCGACGGATCCGGCTGCGCGCCGACGATTCCGGCCGCGATCGTGCCGCGGCCGTCGCAGTCGGTGCGCTCGGTGCCGGCGCCGCCTTCGAGCTGGCCGGGTGCGAACTGCGCATTCCGCCCGTCGACGCCGGTGCCGACGACGGCCACCAGCTGGCCCTCGCCCCGCGTCAGCGGCCACAGCCGCGCCGGGTCGACCAGGCGCTGGCCCCACGGGACTTCGCCGCCGTAGGTGCCGGACGGGTTCGCGCACCCCTGCGCCGAAGCGGCCGGCACGCCTGACACACCGAAGGCCGTCACGAGGCCCGCCACCGCAAGGACCGCCGGTAACCGCACCCGAACCCCCGAAGCCGAAAGACGGTGGCGGAAAAGGAATTCCGCCACCGTCAGTCTAGCCCGTGACGACGCCTCAGCGAAGGTCCATGCCGAGATCCAACGCGGGTGAGGAATGGGTCAGCCCGCCCACCGACAGATAGTCCACACCGGACTGCGCGTAGGCCTTACCACGGTCGAGGGTGAGGCCACCAGAGGATTCCAGCCGCGTCTTCGGCGAGACTTCGTCGCGGCGCGCCACCGCGCGGCGGCACTGCTCCGGCGTGAAGTTGTCCAGCAGCACCTCGTCCGCCCCGGCGGCCAGCGCCTCGTCGAGCTGCGCCAGCGTGTCGACCTCGACCTCGCAGGCCAGCTCCGGCGCGTGCGCCCGGGCCGCGGCCAGCGCCGCCGTCACCGATCCCGCGGCGACGACGTGGTTGTCCTTGATCAGCACCGCGTCGCCGAGGCCCAGCCGGTGGTTGACGCCGCCACCGCAGCGGACGGCGTACTTCTGCAGCAGCCGCAGCCCCGGCAACGTCTTGCGGGAGTCGCGGATCGCGCACCCGGTACCGTCCACTTCGGACACCCAGGCGGCGGTCGCGGTGGCGACACCGGAGAGGTGGCACAGCAGGTTCAGGGCCGTGCGCTCGGCCGTGAGCAGCCCGCGCACCGGGCCGGCCAGCACCAGGGCGGGCTCCCCCGCGACCAGCCGGTCGCCGTCCTCGCGCCGGGCCAGCACTTCGTACCCGTCGCCCAGGACCATGTCGAACACCGCGAGCACCACCGGCAGCCCGGCGATGACGCCGTCGACCCGCGGAGTCAGCTCGGCGACCGAGGACGCCTCGGCCGGCACCGTCGACGCCGTCGTCGCGTCCGGCCCGTAGCGCAGGTCCTCGCCCAGCGCCGTGGCCACCACGCGCTCGACGTCGTCGACGTCCAGGCCCGACGAGGCGATCAGGCGGCGGACGGGTTCGGAGATCGGGAACGTCATGCCACGCCTTCCAGGGGGATCGGGTCGGCCAGCACGGGCTGGCCGGACGGGCTGAGCCGGATGAGCTGACTGCGCCGCCGGCCGTCGTCGCGCGTCGGGAAGTCGGTGCGCACGTGACAGCCCCGCGACTCGGTGCGCCGGACGGCCGCGGCCAGCAACGCCTGCGCCACCACGGTCAGCGCCGCGTCCTCGACCGCCGCGTGCGTCCACAACGGAGTGTCCGAAAGCGACAGATCGAGCACCGAACCGGCGGCCGCCAAGCCGTCGGCGTCCCGGCCGATCGCCGCGTACCGGCTCATCACGCGCTGCAGGGAGTCGCGGTCCGCCGCCGGCGCGGTCGTCCACGACGGCAGGCGCCCGCGCGCGGGATCGGCCAGCAGCCCGGCCGCGAGGTCCGCCGCGACGGCCTCCGCGACGCGCTGCCCGACGACCAGGCCCTCGAGCAAGCTGTTGGAAGCCAAGCGGTTCGCGCCGTGCAGTCCGGTCCGCGCGACCTCACCGGCCGCGTAGAGCCCGGCGACGGACGAGCGACCGTCCACAGTGGTCACCACACCGCCGCACGAGAAGTGCGCCGCCGGGGTCACCGGGATCGGGTCCACGGCGGGGTCGAGGCCGATCGCCCCGCACGCCGCGAACACCGTCGGGAACCGCTGCGCGAACCCCGCGATCGAAGTCGCGTCGAGGAAGACGTGGTCGTCGACGCCGCCCGGCGCGGTCGCCATCCGCCGCGTGATCGCCGCCGAGACGACGTCGCGCGGCGCCAGGTCGCCGAGCGGGTGCACGCCCCGCATCACCGGCAGGCCGGCGCCGTCGACCAGGGTCGCGCCCTCGCCGCGCACCGCTTCGGTGACCAGCGGGCAGCGGCCGCGCGCACCCGGGGTGTAGAGCACGGTCGGGTGGAACTGCACGAACTCGATGTCCGCGACGGTCGCGCCGGCCCGCAGCGCGAGCGCGAGCCCGTCGCCGGTGGCGATCTCCGGGTTCGACGTCGCCTGGTAGAGCTGCCCGATCCCGCCGCTGGCCACCAGCACGGCCGAAGCCCGGACGACGCCGGGCACGCCGTGGCGGTCCAGCACCGTCACGCCGGCGACCCGGCCGCCCGGCGTGCGCAGCGCGTCGACGGCGATGTGGTGCTCCAGTACCGGCACCCCGGCCTGCCCGGCCTGCGCGACCAGGGCGCGTTCGACCTCGGCGCCGGTCGCGTCGCCGCCCGCGTGGATCACGCGGAACGCGCTGTGGCCGCCTTCGCGGGCCCGCGCGAGCAGGCCGTTCCCGGAAGCGTCGAACCGCGCGCCGTCGGCCCGCAGCCGGGCGACCGCGGCCGGGCCGCCGTCGAGGATCGAGCGCGCCGCGACCTCGTCGCACAGCCCGGCGCCCGCCGTGAAGGTGTCCTCCGCGTGCTTGGCGACGGAGTCGTCGAGGTCGTGCTGGTCTTCCAGGACCACGGCGACGCCGCCCTGGGCCCAGCGCGTGTTGCCGTCCGCGACGGCGGCCTTGGTGATCACCAGGACGTGCAGCCCGAGGGTCTGCGCGCGCAGCGCGGCGGTCAGCCCCGCGACGCCGCTGCCGATCACGACCAGGTCGGCACGAGCTTCCCAGACCGGGGTTTTCGCCCGTGGGTCATTAACCGGCGGCGTCATTCGGCGCCGCCGGGCTGCCCGATCTCGATCATCCGCTGCACCGAAGCCCGCGCGCGAGCGGCCGTCTCGACGTCGACGTGGACCTCGTCGAGGCCGTCACGCAGGCAGCGCAGCAGCGCCGCGGGCGTGATCATCTTCATGTACCGGCAGGACGCGCGGTCGTTCACCGCGCGGAAGTCGATGCCCGGCGCAGCCTTGCGCAGCTGGTGGATCATGCCGATCTCGGTGGCCACCAGCACGGTCTTGGCCTTGGTGTCGCGGGCCTCGTGGACCATGTCGCCGGTGGAGAGGATCTTGACCCGCTCCGGTGCCACGGCACCCTCGCCGGCCAGGTAGAGCGCCGACGTCGCGCAGCCGCATTCCGGGTGGATGAACAGGTCGGCGTCCGGCTCTGCGGCCGCGCGCTCGGCCAGTTCGGCGCCGTTGATGCCCGCGTGGACGTGACACTCGCCCGCCCAGATGTGGATGTTGTCCCGGCCGGTGACGCGCTTGACGTGCGCGCCGAGGAACTGGTCCGGGAGGAAGAGAACCTCCTGGTCAGCGGGGATGGAGGCGACCACGTCGACGGCGTTCGAGGACGTGCAGCAGATGTCGGTTTCGGCCTTCACCTCGGCCGTGGTGTTGACGTAGGAGACGACCACCGCGCCCGGGTGCTCGGCTTTCCAGGCGCGCAGCTCGGCGCCGGTGATGGAGTCGGCCAGCGAGCAGCCGGCCCGCGCGTCCGGGATGAGGACGGTCTTTTCCGGGGCGAGGATCTTCGCGGTCTCGGCCATGAAGTGCACGCCGCAGAAGACGATGGTGGACGCGTCGCTGCTCGCCGCGATGCGGCTGAGCGCGAGGGAGTCGCCGGTGTGGTCGGCGATGTCCTGGATCTCCGGGACCTGGTAGTTGTGCGCGAGCAGGACCGCGTCGCGCTGCTTCGCCAGGCGCCGCACCTCCTCCGCCCAGGCCGCGTTCGCCTCGACCCCGCTGCAGGGGGTGAGGTCTTGATCGAGCGTCGAAGTCATGCTGGCCCTCCTGGACCTGTCTCCGGTTTTCGCCTTACAATCGAAAACCGTGCGAAGTCATCTTAACACCCAGGCACCCCTGGCCCACGAGGTTTTGGGCGCGGTCCTTCAAGTGCGCTCGGACACACTGCGGGTGCTGCTCTGGCGGCGCGCGCTCGACCCGCACCTGGGCCGCTGGTCGCTGCCGGGCGGCCGGCTGCGGCCCGACGAGGACGTCGAGACGTCGATCCGGCGCCAGCTCGCCGAGAAGGTCGACGTCCGCCAGCTCAAACACGTCGAGCAGCTCGCCGTGTTCAGCGACCCGGACCGCGTCCCGGGGCCGCGGGTGGTGGCGACGGCGTTCCTCGGCCTGGTCCCGTCCGACGTCGACCCGGAGGTGCCCGAGGACACCGAGTGGCACGACGTCGCGAAGCTGCCGCGCACGGCGTTCGACCACGAGGCGATCGTGCTGCGCGCCCGCGACCGGCTGCGGTCGAAGCTGTCGTACACCAACCTCGGGTTCGCGCTGGCACCCGACGAGTTCACGATTTCCGCGCTGCGCGGCCTGTATTCGGCGGCGCTGGGGTACCGCGTCTCGGCGACCAACCTCCAGCGGGTGCTGTCCCGGCGGGGGCTGCTGGTGCCCACCGGCCGCACGGCGCCGCCGGGCCGTTCGGGCGGGCGGCCGGCGGCACTGTTCTCCTTCGCCGGCAAGGGCATGCAGATCACGGATCCGTTCGCCGTGTTCAAACCACCCAACCGGTGACCATTCTGCGGTGGGGACGTTCTGCCCTTACGGTGGACGCGTGACCGAGCCGGAATCGGAAAGTGCCGCGACGACGACGATCCTGCCGTTGTTCCCGCTTCAGACCGTGTTGCTGCCCGGCACCAAGCTCCCGTTGCACATCTTCGAACCGCGGTACCGGCAGCTGATGGCGGACCTGGTGAGCGGCACGGTGCCGGGCCGCGAGTTCGGCGTGGTCGCGCTGCGGTCGTCACTGACCCGTGAGGTTCGCGGTCTGGACCAGTTGTACGAGATCGGCTGCAGCACGGTCCTGCGCGAGGCCAAGCGCCTGCCGGACGGCCGGTTCGACGTCGTGACGCAGGCCCAGCGCCGCTTCCGCCTGCGCGACCTCGACTGCGTGTCGGCGCCGTACCTGATCGCCTCGGTGGAGTGGGTCGACGACGACCCGGTGACCCCGTCCGGCGACATGGCCGAGCGCCTGGCCACGGTCGCCCGCGCGGCGCACCAGCGGTACTGCGAAACGGCCTGGCGCAGCGACGACTGGCACGCCCCGGACCCGGACACGACGATCGCCGAGCTGGCGTACGTGCTGGCGGCGGACTGCCTGCTGCCCCTGGAGGACCGCCAGCGGCTGCTGGAGGAACGCCACCCGTTGCGCCGGCTTCGCATCGCCTGCCGGCTGCTGACGCGGGAGGCGGGCTTCCTGAACACGCTGGGCGCGGTACCGCTGCCCCCGGGCGAGCTGACCGACCTGAGCCGGCCGGCCAGCCTGAACTGACCCCGGCTCAAGCGCCCCCGGGCGGCCTTGGCCGCGTCAGACGAACACGAAGGCCACCTGGGGCGCTGGGAACCGGGTCAGGAACGGTTGTCCTCGCCGTTCCCGTTGCCGAACTTGTTCCACACCTTGCCCGCCGCGCCGGAAACCGCTTCGCCGACGTCGCTGAACACCTTCGTCAGCGGGTCCGTCGACGAGTTCCACGATTCCTTGTACGACTGGGCCGCCGCCTTGAGGTCGTCCTTCCAGTCGGACGACGGGGTGTCGGAGTCGCGGCGCGCGTAGTCGCCCGCCAGGATCGCGCGGTACTCCTCCGATGCCGCCCACTTCTGCAGCTGCGCCGCGCGAACCACCGCGAACGGGTGCGACTCCGTCTCGACCGACTTGAGCTTGAGGAAGCTGTCGCGGATGTCCTCGACCGACTCGTATTCCGCGGCCTGCTGCAGGAATGACGGGACATCGATGCGGGCCGGGTCGATGCCGCCCGCCACCTGGATCTGGGCCCGCAGCGCCGCCGTCGGGTTCTGGCTGCAGAGCAGCCCCGCCCGGTCGCACGACAGCTCCGCCTTGCGGAACCACTCGCGCAGCGCCGCGATGACCGCCCGGATGCCGAGCGCGCTGACCGGCGTCCACGACATCGCCAGCTGCAGGCTGATCAGGCGCACCATGATCGTGCGGTACACCGCGTGCCCGGACAGCACGTGCCCCATCTCGTGGCCGATCACGAACCGCAGGGACTCCTGGTTCATCAGTTCGACGAGCCCGGTGCTGATACGGATGAACGGCTCGTCCATGCCCACCGTCTCCGCGCGGATCCGCGGGTCCTGGAACACGAACAGGTTCGGCACCGCGGGCAGGTCCAGCGTCTCGGCGCACTCGTGGCGCAGCCGGTCGAGCTCCGGGTACTGCTTCGGCCCGACGCGGATCGACGACGCCAGCGCCATCAGCCGCTCGCCGCGCTCGTTGTAGAAGCCCGAGATCGCCTTGACGACCTGGGCGAAGCCGGGCACCGCGCGCAGCGTGGCGAGCGCACCGCGGTCCACCGGGTGCTCGTACGCGCGTGGGCTGATGCCGGGAAAGCGGACGGCGTTGTGCCGCGAAACCTCGATGTCCTCAGTCACTGATGGATCCCCCCTGTAGGTGACGCACACCACCTTAGGGGAAAGCGGTCAGCCGAGGCGGCGGCCCAGGTCGTCGCGCCCGTTCCAGGTGGCCAACAGGCTGTAGGCGATCGACACGCCGAGCGGGCCGGTCAGCAGCACCCACCACGACTCCAGGCGCGGCGCCAGCTCGATCACCGCGCCCAGCGCGGGCGGCGTGCTGATCGTGTAGTGGCCGTTGGCCATCCGGAGGCCGATCCACATCGCCAGCGCGCTCGCGACCGCGACGCCGAGCACCGTGGCGGCGAACACCACCGGCCCGCGCCGCTCACGCAGGAGCCACACGACGACGCCGGCGACGATCCCGAACCCGAGGGTGAGGAACCCGAAGACCGCGAGGTCGTCGAAGCGGTGCCAGCTCTCGAGCTCGAGCGCGCCCTGGGTGCCGTCGGTGGCGATGATGCGGACGCGCTCGGGCGGCGCGAGCCGGGACCACAGGAGGCCGATCGGGAAGCTGAACACGGTCAGCGTGAACAGGATGCTCAGCGCGGGCAGCAGGTCGGCCTTGACGACGACCCGGGGCCGCCGCTCCCGGAACAGCACGGGCACCGACCACGGGCCGGGCACGGCCGACGGCCGGTGCGCGGGCCCCGACGACTCACTCACCCGGACTCCTTCCTGCGACAGTGCCACCGAGCGTAACCGGTCGATGCGTGAGTGCGGTGAGCCACTCGCCCGTGTCGGCTCGGGGCGCTGTGAACGATCTGGTTCGTTACGCCGCCGCTGCACCATCGATGCAATGGACTATCCGGTTCGTTCGGCGCGTCCCGCGAGGCGAGGCAATGAACGATCTGGTTCGTCCGGCGCCGCTCCGCGAGGCGACACAATGAACGATCTGGTTCGTTACGCCACCGCCCCTCGGGCCAAGCCAAGCCAATGAACGATCCGGTTAGTTACCCGGCCGCGTCACCGGTCAGCCGCTCGCCGTCTCGCCGTGCCGGCTGCAGCGGGCCGTCCAGCCGAGCGGGCTGACCTGGACCACCAGCCGCCGCGCGCAGAACGTGCAGTACCGCGGCGGCTCCAGCACCGTCCGCGGGTTGTGGCACGCCGGGTGGTCCGCCCCACCCGGCGACCCCTGTCCACAGTGGACACAAAAGGCCGCGTCGGAGAACGCAGGGTCAGAGGCTGTCACTGAGGGCCTTGATCGGCATCTTGAGCTCGTCCAGCATCTCCAGGTCCGCCGAAGCGGGCCGGCCCAGGTTGGTCAGGTAGTTCCCGACGATGATCGCGTTGATCCCGCCGAGCATGCCCTGCTCCGCACCGAGGTCACCGAGCGTCAGCTCGCGGCCGCCGGCGAAGCGCAGCATCGTGCGCGGCATCGCGAGCCGGAACGCCGCCACCGTCCGCAGCGCGTCGCGACCCTCGACGATCTCGTAGTTCTCGTACGGCGTGCCCGGCTGCGGGATGAGGAAGTTCATCGGCACCTCGTGCGGGTTCAGCTCGGCCAGCTGCACGGCGAACTCCGCGCGCTGCTCGACCGTCTCCCCCATGCCGATGATGCCGCCGCAGCAGACCTCCATGCCCGCGTCGGCGACCATCCGCAGGGTGTCCCAGCGCTCTTCCCACGTGTGCGTCGTGACCACCGACGGAAAGTGCGAGCGCGCCGTCTCGAGGTTGTGGTTGTAGCGGTGGACGCCCATGTCGACGAGCTCGTCGACCTGCTCCTGCGTCAGCATGCCCAGCGAGCAGGCGATCTGGATGTCGTTGCCGTCCTCCCGGATCGCCTTCACACCCTCGCGGACCTGCGAGAGCAGCCGCTTGTCCGGCCCGCGGACGGCGGCGACGATGCAGAACTCCGTCGCGCCGGTCTCGGCGGTCTGCCGGGCGGCTTTGACCAGGTTCGGGATGTCGAGCCACGCCGAGCGCACCGGCGTCGGGAAGCGGCCGGACTGGGAGCAGAAGTGGCAGTCCTCGGGGCAGCCGCCGGTCTTGAGGCTGATGATGCCTTCGACCTCGACCTCGGGCCCGCACCAGCGCATCCGGACCTCGTGTGCCAGGGCGAGGAGGTCGGGCAGCCGGTCGTCGGGCAGCCGGAGCACGTCGAGGACCTGCTGTTCGCCGAGGCCGACGCCGTTTTCGAGGACCTGCTCGCGCGCGAGGACGAGCAGATCTTTCGGGGGCTCCGGGTGGCGGAGCCCCCGGCCCGGGGCGGAGCCCCGGCTGTCACTGACATCGGTGTCCGGGACTGCGGTCACGGCGGCTCCTTGATCGAGGTGGTGCGGCAAACGTCCCTCATCGTGCACGAAGGCGCGTCGAGGGGACAGCGATGCAGGTCACTTCCCGGCGGAAGCGCACCCGGCGAACAGCTCGGGGTCGAATTCGCCGCCGAACCACGGCGAGAGCCCGGCCCTCGCCGCGGCCAGGAAGTCCTCGCGGGAGGCCTGGCCGATGTCCGCGGGGAGCACGCCGAGCAGGGGCGCGCCCGCCGCGACCGGCAGGTCTTCGAGGTTGGACAGCGCCGCGAGGTCCGGTTCGGCGGGCCACGCGCCGATGATCACCCCGGCGACGGTGAGCCCGCGCTTGGACGCGACCTCGGCGGTCAACGCGGTCGCGTTGAGCGTGCCGAGGCCGGCCTCGGCCACGATGATCACGAGCGAGCCGAGCGACCAGGCGACGTCGGCGAGGCTGGCGCCGGTGCTGTCGAAGCGCACCAGCAGCCCGCCCGCGCCTTCGATCAGGGTGAGGTCGTGCCCGGTGTCCAGGTCCGACGCCGCCTGCGCGATCTCGCCGGGGTCGAGCGCCGGGAGGCCGCTGCGGCGGGCCGCGGCCTCCGGCGACAACGGGTCCGGATATCGGCGCAGCTCGCGCGTCGTCACCTCGGGCCCGGCGAGGCGGACGACGTCCTGCAGGTCACCGGGCTCATCGGGGCGGACACCGGTCTGGGCCGGTTTCAGCACCGCCGCCCGCTGCCCGCCGGCCACCGCCAAGGCCGCGATCGCCGCCGTGGTGATCGTCTTGCCGACCCCGGTCCCGGTCCCCGTCATCACCAGCATGGTCACGACCAATCAAGATAGTGACCCCGGCTGACGGGCGACGACCGGGTCAAGCCGGGCAGAACGCGTCCCCGGCCGGGCGCACCCCCTCGGCGAGGTAACGGGCCACCGCGGCGTTCGCGCAGGCGTTGGTGCCGAACAGGTAGGCGCGGTGCCCGCCCTGGTCGACCGTCAGCAGCTTGGCCCGGTGCCCCAGTGCCGCGCGCATCTCGACGCCGCCCGGGTAGTCGGTGCCGTTGTCGCGCGGGTTCTGCACCATGAGGATCTTCGACGGGCCGCGGTCGGTGATGCGCACCTGCGGTTCGGTCCGCTTCGCCGGCCAGAACGGGAACCGCCGTTCGGGCTACTGCCCGGCGGCGACGAACGTGCGCGCCTCCCCGTCGAGCAGGTGCACGCTCGCCGCCCCGACATCGAAGTACATGCCGGTCAGCTGCAGTTTCCCGGCCGTCTCGGCCGCCGTGACCAGCGGGTACTCCCGCAGGTGCTCGAGCTGTTGCAGAACGTTGCGCAGGGCCAGCCGGTCGGCCTCGCGGGCGGGCCGGACGCCGTCGACGGTGAGCGCGCCGGACCGCTGCGTGCTCGGCCCGACGTGCCGCAACCAGTCGCCCAGCGACCCCTCCGGCGCTCCGTCCGCGACGGCTTTCATTGCGCCGCAGGAGGAATGACCGCAGACGACGATCTCCGACACGCCGAGCACGCCGACCGCGAACTCGATCGACGCGTTCATCGACGGGTCGGCTTGCCCGGGTGGGACGAGGTTTCCGATGTTGCGGATGGTGAAGAGGTCTCCGGGCCCGCTCGTGGTGATGAGATTGGGCACGATGCGAGAATCGCCGCACGTGATGAACAGCGTGCGCGGCCGCTGGCCGTCCGCGAGCCCGGACAGCGTGTCCTTGAGCAGCGGCGCGGCCCGGCGGTGGAACTCCGTGGCCCCGCGGCGGGTCTGCTGGGCCGGGATGTCGACCCCTTCCGCCGCCTGCCACTCCGACCAGGGTGCGAGCCAGCGCGGCACGGCGCTGCTCGCGGCGAGCCGGGACCGCGTCGGGCGGCCCGCCTTGCCTTCGCCGAACCAGGGGTGGCCGACCTCGTCGATCTCCACCGTGCCGCCGGCGCGCTCGTGCGCCTGCTGCCAGGTGTGCAGGCTTTCGAACGCGGCGTGGTCGAGGTAGTCGACGACCAGCTCCAGCCGCACGGTGACACCGCCGGGGATGCTCCCGAGCACCTTCGACAGCCGCGGCACCGACAGGAACGTCAGGACGCCTTCGACGACGACGCGCCAGTCGTCGCCCTCCCGTCCTGTGCTTTCCCTTTCGATGTGGATGCCCGACCAGACCGTGCGGCGCAGCATCAGCACCAGCGCCAGCCCGATGCCCGCCAGCACGCCGGTGAGCAGGTCGAACACGACGACCCCGGCGAGGGTGAGCAGGTACACCGGCAGGTCGCCGTGGGCCAGCACGGTCTTCATGTGCCCGGGGTTGACCAGCTTCGCGCCGACGTGCACCAGCAGCCCGGCCAGCGCGGCCAAGGGGATGCTCTGGATCAGCCCGGCGAGCAGGACGACGAACAGCAGCACCCAGACGCCGTGCAGCACCGCCGACGCCCGGGACTTCGCCCCGGCGGTGACGTTGGTGGAGCTGCGGACGATGACGCCGGTGACGGGCAGGCCGCCCAGCGCACCGGAGAGCATGTTGGCCGCGCCCTGGCCGACCAGCTCGCGGTCGAGCTTGGCGCGCGGCCCGGTGTGCATGCGGTCGACCGCGACCGCCGAGAGCAGGCTCTCGACGCTGGCGATCAGCGCGATCGTGACGACGGCGAGCGCGAACCCGCTCCAGCCGCCGTCCGGCAGCTGCGGGACGAGGTGGATGTTCAGCAGGTCCCCGGGCAGTTCGACGCGCGGGAGCGTCATCCCGAACGCGACCGACACCACCGTGGCGACCGCGATCGCGGCGAGCGGACCCGGCACCTTGCGGACGGCTGCCGGCAGCTTCGGCCAGATCAGCAGCAGGGCGATGGTGAGCAGGCCGACGATGGTGGCGGCGCCGTGGTGGGCGACGATCTGGGCGGGCAGCTCGGCGACGTTCTTCATCGCGGAGCTTTGCGCCTTGCCGCCGAGGATGACGTGCAACTGGCCGAGCACGATCGTGACGCCGATGCCGGCCAGCATGCCGTGCACGATCGCCGGCGAGATGGCCAGCGCGGCGCGGGCGATGCGGCTCAGCCCCAGCAAGATCTGCAGCGCGCCGGCGGCGACGGTGATCGCGCAGGTGACGGCCCAGCCGAACGTCTGGATGGTTTCGGCCATGACCACGGTCAGGCCGGCGGCGGGCCCGCTGACTTGCAGCACGGAGCCGCCGAGCGCGCCGGCGACGATGCCGCCGACGACGGCGGCGACCAGCCCGGCGGCGACCGGGGCGCCCGAAGCGAGGGCGATGCCCAGGGACAGGGGGACAGCTACGAGGAAGACGACCAGTGAGGCCGGCAGGTCGTGTCGGAGCACGGCGAGGGGTCTCATGATCACCATGCAACCGGAAATCGAGTGAAATGTCCGCTATGCACCACCCGTTCGAGTGAATAACTGGCGATATTTCACCCTTTTGTCACAAATCGGACATGTCGTTAACGCACCCGTAACACCCCGCCGCCTGTCGCTTGACAGTTGAATCCGGGACTATATAAGGGTTTCCCGGCCACGAAGCGCGGGCGAGCGACACCTCCCGAAGAGAGGTACGTAGCCGATCGAACGCGGAGCGTGATCTGGCTCTCGTCCGGCTGAAAGCGCTTCCCCCGGGCGACGTCATGAGGGGCACCCTCATGGACTTCACAGCCATGAGGGTGCCCCTCATGGCTAATGCTCCAGCGCCCCCGCGGGGACGAACCCGCGCGCGGCGTCGTCCAAAAGGGACACCTGCGCGGCGCCGACGTCGAAGTACATCCCGGTGAGCCGCAGCGCGCCCCGCGCCAGTGCCTCGGCGACCACCGGGTAGCCGCGCAGGGTTTCCAGCTGCTGCACGACGTTCTGCAGCGCGAGCTGGTCGGCCTCGGCGGCCGGCCGTTCGCCGCCGAGCAGCAGCGGTGCCTCGCGGCTGCGGCGCCGGAGCGTCGCTTCGCCGTGGCGCAGCCAGCTGCCGAGCTGGTCGAGCCCGTCCGGGGCCCGGCCGAGCAGCGCCTTCATCGCGCCGCAGGAGGAATGCCCGCACACCACGATCTCGGCGACCTCGAGCACACCGACGGCGTACTCGATCGCCGCACCGACCGACGAGTCGGTGCCCTCGGCCGGCGGCACCAGGTTGCCGATGTTCCGCACGGTGAACAGGTCCCCCGGCCCGCTGGTGGTGATCAGGTTCGGCACGATCCGCGCGTCACCGCAGGTGATGAACAGCGTGTGCGGCTGCTGGCCGTGCGCCAGCCCGTCCCACGTCTCGCGCAGCAGTGGCGCGGTGCGGCGCTGGAACTCCGAAGCGCCACGGCACAGCAGCGAGCTGGCGGTGCGCTGGGCGGGCACCGCGACGTGCTCGGCCTGCCACTGCGACCACGGCGCGAGCCACCGCGGCACGACGCGCGCGGCGACGCTGCGGCGCACGGTCGGCTCCCCCGAGCGGCCGCGTTCGAACCACGGGTGCCCGATCTCGTCGACCGTGACGCACCCGGCGTGCGCCTGCTGCCAGCCGCGCAGGCAGTCGAACGCGGCGTGGTCGAGGTAGTCGACGAGCAGCTCGAGGGTGACCTCGGCGTGCGGTGGCACGCCGGCGAGCACGCGGGTCAGCCGCGGCACGGACAGGAACGTCAGCGCGCCTTCGATGACGACGCGGTGGCGGTCACCGTCCTTCTCGACGTGAATCCCGGAAAAGATCATCCGCCGCAGCATCATCGCCAGGGCCAGCAGGATCCCCGCCGCGACGCCGGTGAGCAGGTTGACGGCCACGGCACCGGCCAGGGTGACGGCGTAGACGGGCAGGTCGCCGTGGCGCCGGACCTCCTTCAACGCCGGGAGGTTGACCAGCTTCATCCCGACGTACACCAGCAGCGCGGCCAGCGCGGCGAGGGGGATCAGCCGCAGCACGCCGGTGAGCAGCAGGCAGGCGGCGAGGATCCAGGCGCAATGCAGGATCGCCGACGCCCGGGTGCGCGCGCCGGCCTCGAAGTTGGTCATGCTGCGCACGATGACCCCGGTGACGGGGAACCCGCCGAGCGCGCCGGCGGCGACGTTCGCCGCCCCTTGCCCGATCAGCTCGCGGTCGAGGTCGGTGCGCGGGCCGCCGCGGAGCTTGTCCACCGAGACGGCGGACAGCAGGCTCTCCAGGCCGGCGATGAGCGCGATGGTGAGGGCGGCGGCGGCGAAGCTGCCCCAGCCGCCGTCCGGCAGCCGCGGGACGATGTGCAGGGCCGGCAGCCCGGCGGGGAGGTCGACGCGCGGCAGGTTCATGCCGGTCGCGACGGACAGGCCGGTGGCCAGCGCGACGGCGGCCAGCGGCGCGGGCACGCGGCGGACGGCGTTCGGCAGCCGCGGCCAGGCCAGCAGGACGCCGAGGGTGACGATGCCGACGAGCACGGCCTGGTCGTGGTGCGTGGCGATCTGCGCCGGCAGGGCCAGCACGTTCGCCAGTGCGGAGCCCTGCGCCGAGCCGCCGAGGACGACGTGCAGCTGGCCCAGCACGAGGGTGGCGCCGATGCCGGCGAGCAGGCCGTGCACGATCGCCGGCGAGACGGCGAGCGCGGCGCGGGCGGCCTTGGTGAGGCCGAAGAGGATCTGGAGCAGGCCCGCGGCGACGGTGATCGCGCAGGTGACGGGCCAGCCGTGGGTGGCGATCGTGTCGGCCAGTACCACGGTGAGGGCAGCGGAGGGGCCGCTGACCTGCAGCGGCGATCCGCCGAGGAGGCTCGCGACCAGCCCGCCGACGACGGCGGAGATCAGGCCGGAGAGCAGCGGTGCCCCGGCGGCGAAGGCCACGCCGAGGGACAGGGGGACGGCGACGAGGAAGACGACTATCGATGCGAGGAAATCGTGCTTGAGGTTCTCCCGGTGCTCGGAGTGCTTCGGGGGTCCGGTGTCGTGTTCGCCACGAACGATCTCGATCATGGGGGCAGGATCGCCGAAAGCGCGCGAAAAGTCCGCTACGCAAGCATTTCTCGCGTTCGCCCGGGCACAGGGTGGACCGGTCCACCGGCCCCATCACACTTACCGCCTCCGCCGTTCGCGTGGTTTCGATCTTCCGTTGCCACGCAGCGCGACGATGAGGGATCTTCGGGTCTCGGTGTGCCGGTGGTCACACCCGATGTGCTGAATTCAGGCCTTTTCCGCGACCGCGAGCATCGCCCGGGTGATCACGTCGAGGTCGTCGTCAGTCGAAACGTACGGCGGCATGGCGTAGACGAGGTCCCGGAACGGCCGCAGCCAAGCACCGTGCGCGGTGACGACGTCGGTCGCGGTGGCCATGTCGACGGGGTGGTCGAGCTGCAGCACGCCGATCCCGCCCAGCACCCGCACGTCGGTGACCGCGGGCAGGTCGTGCGCCGGGGCGAGGCCGTCGAGCAGCGCCTTCTCGATCCGGGTGATGTCGCCGCGCCAGCTGCCGTCGGCGAGCAGGCCGAGGGAGGCGTTGGCGACGGCCGAGGCGAGCGGGTTGCCCATGAAGGTCGGGCCGTGCGCGAGAACGGGCAGTTCGCCGCGAGCGATGCCCTCGGCAACGGCCGGGGTGCACAGGGCGGCGGCCATGCTCAGGTAGCCACCGGTGAGCGCCTTGCCGACGCACATGACGTCGGGCGTGACGCCCGCGTGCTCGGCGGCGAACAGCGCACCGGTGCGGCCGAAGCCGGTGGCGATCTCGTCGAAGACGAGCAGCACGTCGTGCGCTTCGGTGATTTCCCGGAGGGCACGCAGGTAGCCGGGGTGGTGGAACCGCATCCCGCCGGCGCCCTGCACGACGGGTTCGACGATCACCGCGGCGAGTTCGTCCTCGTGCCGCTCGATCTCCGCGGCCAGTATGTCCACATAGGACGGATCGGGTGGCGTGTCGAACCCGGACGGCGGCGCGGGCACGAAGATCTGTTCGGGCAGGACACCACGCCACAGCGAGTGCATGCCGCCTTCGGGGTCGCAGACGCTCATCGGGGTCAAGGTGTCCCCGTGGTAGCCGCCGCGCCAGGTGAGCAGCCGCCGTTTCCGGGGAAGCCCGCGAGAACGGTGGTACTGCAGGCACATCTTCGCGGCGACCTCGACCGAGACGGAACCGGAGTCGCAGAGGAAGACGTGCTCGAGGCCGTCGGGGCTGAGGTCGGCGAGCGTCTTGGCGAGGGTGATGGCGGGCTCGTGGGTGAGGCCGCCGAACATGACGTGGCTCATCCGCCCGGCTTGCGCGGCGAGGGCGGCATCGAGCACCGGGTGCCGGTAGCCGTGGATGGCCGACCACCACGAGGACATCCCGTCGACGAGCTCCCGCCCGTCGGCCAGCTTCAGCCGGACCCCGCTCGCCTCGGTGACCAGCAACGAAGGCACCTTCGCCGGCATCGGCGCGTAGGGGTGCCAGACGTGCTGGGCATCGAGGGCGAGCAGGTCGGCGGAGTCCATCCTCGAATTAAAACAGTGGCGCGAAGCGCCTCCGCTGAGGGTGGTGGCGGGGAGGAAGGCGGAGCCTACGACACCGCCTCGGCCGGGTTTCCGCCCCTCGGCGGCGAGGTGGGACCGACCTGCCGCAGCCTCTCCCCCGACCGTCCCTGGCCCTGGCCCACCTCACAACCGGACCGGCAGCACCTCCAAGCCGTGCACCAGCGAACTCGTCCGGTAGACCAGCTCATCCGCCTTGGCGTCCAGCGCGATGTCCGGGAACCGCGCCAGCAACCCGCCGAGCGCGATCTCCGCCTCGAGCCGGGCCAGCGGCGCCCCCACGCAGTAGTGGATCCCGTGCCCGAACGCCAGGTGCCCGCCGGCCGCGCGGGTGATGTCCAGCTTGTCCGGCTCCGGGTAGCGCTCCGCGTCACGGTTCGCGCCCAGCAGCGAGACCAGCACGAACTCGCCCTCCGGGATCGTCACCCCGGCCACCTCCACCGGTTCCGCCGTGAACCGCAGCGTCGCCAGGTGGATCGGGCCGTCGAAACGCAGGAACTCCTCGACCGCGCCCGGCAGCAGCGCCGGCTCCGCACGCAGCCGGGCCAGCTGCTCCGGCTCGCGCAGCAGCGCCAGCACGCCGTTGGCGATCAGGTTGACCGTCGTCTCGTGCCCCGCCACCAGCAGCAGGAACGCCATCGAGACCAGCTCGGGCTCGGACAGCGAATCGCCGTCGTCGCTCGCGTGGACCAGGTCCGACAGCAGGTCCTCGGCCGGCTCGGCGCGCTTCTGGGCGATCAGCTCCGTCAGGTAGGCGAACATGCTCGCCGCCGCAGCCTGCATCCGCTCCGGGTGCACCGCCGCACTCAGCAGCGTCTTCGACCAGCCGGAGAACTCCGAGCGGTCCTCCTCCCGGACGCCGAGCAGCTCGCAGATCACCGTGATCGGCAGCGGCGCGGCGAACGACGCCACCAGGTCGGCCCGCTCCTGCCCGGCCAGCGCGTCGAGCAGCTCCCCGGTGATTTCCTCGACCCGCGGCCGCAGCCGCGCCACCGTCCGCGCGGTGAACGCTTTGTTGACCAGTTTCCGCAGCCGCGTGTGGTCCGGCTGGTCCGAGTTGAGCATGTGCTGGCTGAGGTCCTGCCCGAAGCCGCTCATCTGGGCCTCCGGCGGCAGCTTCACCTCGAACAGCTCCCGGATGCCCTGACTGTTCTTCCGCAGCCGCGGATCGGCCAGCAGCGCCCGTGCCTCCGCGAACCCGGTGACCAGGTAACACGGCAGCCCCCGCGGTGGCAGCCGCACCCGGCGCACCGGGCCGCCCCCGCGCAGCAGTTCCGAGAACAGGTGCGCATCCTGGGCGAAGTCCTCCGCCACCTCGACGATCTCGTCGGTCGTCACGTCAGCCCCCAAACTCCCGGCGTCAGCGTTCGGCGAGTGCCGCCACGACGCGCTCGGTCACGTCCTGCCAGTATGCCCGTTGTTCCTCGCGTTCTTCCGCGCCCGCAAGCCATTCCTGGTGGAAGCGCAGCGTCGTCTTCGCCCCCGAGCCGCTCAGCCGCACCTGCACCGTCGAGTCGTGGTCCCAGTCGCTCGGCCGCCACGTGAGCCGCACCCGGTCGCCGTCGACGAAGCTGCGGATCTCGCCGACCGTGCCGTTCGCCGTCTCGTACTCCGTGCCCGCTTCCGTCGGCAGCTCGACACCGGGGCCGAGCCAGATCGCGACGCCGTCCCGGCTGACCAGGAAGTCCCACACCGCCCCGGCCGGGTACGGCAGGGTCCGCGAAACACCGATGTTCCACCCGACATCGGCCGTCTTCCCCGTTGAAGAAGTCATGTCCTCATCCTCGCACCGGGGTACGACAAAACCGGCGGGCGGTCCGGGTGGAGGATGGCGACCCGTGCGCTACCGCCCGATCTCCCCCACCGTCCTCGCCGGCGAACTCACCGATCGCATCGACGCGCTCACCGCGCCGCGGATCGTGGTGGCCGTCGACGGCGCCGCGGGCGCCACCGGAACCGCGGAACTCGCCGACGCCCTGGTCGATCCGCTGCGCCTGCGCGGCCGCGCGGCCCTGCGCGTGTCGGCCCGCGACTTCCTCCGCCCCGCCTCCCTGCGCTTCGAGCACGGCCGCACGAACCCCGACGCCCGCTACACCGACTGGCTCGACCTCGGCGCCCTCCGCCGCGAAGTCCTGGAGCCGCTGAAGGGGTCCGGCGAGGTCCTGCCGTCGCTGTGGGACGCCGAACGCGACCGGGCGACCCGCGCCGGGCGGGTGCCGCTGCCCGAAGGCGCCGTCGTGCTCCTCGACGGCGAACTGCTGCTCGGCGCCGGGCTGGCCTTCGACCTGGCCGTGCACCTGTGGCTCTCCCCCGCCGCCCTGCGCCGCCGCGTGCCGGACGGCTGGGCCGTCCCGGCCTACGAACGCTACGAGGACGAGGTGAACCCGAGCTCGCTGGCCGACGTCGTCGTGCGCGTCGATGATCCCCGGCACCCGGCGCTGTACACGCCTTAACGGACGACGGCCACCGGATCGCCGTCCAGCAGGCCGGACAGCCGCCCCGCCATGACGTCCCAGCGCCAGGTCGCCGTCACCCACTCCCGCCCGGCCTGGCCCATCCGGCGCGCGCGCACCGGGTCGGCCAGCAGGCTGGCCAGGGTCTCGCTCAGCTGGACGACGTCCCGGCCCTCGACGACGTGCCCGGTGACCTCGTCGAGCACCGCCTCGGGCGCGCCGCCGGAGTTGCCGGCGACCACCGGCAGGCCGGTCGCCGAAGCCTCCAGGTAGACGATGCCGAGCCCCTCGACGTCGAGACCCTTGCCACGGGTGCGCGCGGGCATCGCGAAGACGTCACCCGCGGTGTAGTGCGCGGGCAGCTCGGCCCACGGCACCGACCCGGTGAGCACGACGTCGCGTTCCAGGCCCAGCCCGGTGACCAGCTCGGTGAGCTGCTTGCGGTACGGGCCGCCGCCGACGAGCAGCAGCGCCGCGTCCGGAACGCGCTCGCGGATCGACGGGAGCGCGCGGATCAGCTGGTCCTGGCCCTTGCGCGGGACCAGCCGCGACACGCAGACGACGGTCGGCCGGTCGCCGAGGCCGTGCCGGGCGCGGATCTCCGCCCGCGCGGCCGGATCCGGCCGGAACACCTCGGTGTCGACCCCGGACGGCAGCAGCTCCAGCCCGGCCATCGCGCCGAACGCCGCGGCGAAGCGGCCGCGGGTGTACCGGCTGACGTAGGTGACGACGTCGGCGGTGTCGCCGATGCGCCGCAGCGCCTGCCGCGAAGCCGGGAGCATCGACCAGCCGACCTCGTGGCCGTGCGTCGACGCGACGACGCGGCGCGCACCGGCCCGGCGCAGGGAGTGCCCCAGCAGCGCCAGCGGCGCCGCGGCCCCGAACCAGACGGCTTCGCAGTCCCGCGCGCGCATGATCTGCTTCGCCCGGCGGAGCACGTCCGGCGTCGGCAGCATCAGCGACGTCGGGTGCCGGACGACCTCGAACGGCGCCTCGGCGTCGAACTCCTCGTGCGACCCCGTCCGCGACTCCCACGAAGGCGCGTAGACGACCAGGTCGTCCGCCGGCAGCCGGGTGGCGAGGGAGTTCAGGTAGTTCTGGATCCCCCCGGGCCGGGGCGGGAAGTCGTTGGTCACGAGCAGGGTCTTGAGCACGCCCCAGAGGCTAACGGCGAAGGGGCGGCACCGCGTGTGCGGTACCGCCCCTTCGAATCGACGCAGCTGCGAAATCACGACGTCGGGCGTCGCGCTCCCGAGTACTGGCTCTGCAGCGGCGAGATCTTCACGACGTCACCGGTGTCGGGCGCGTGCACCATCTTGCCGTCGCCGATGTACATGCCGACGTGCGAAACGGGCGAGTAGAAGAACACGAGGTCGCCCGGCTGGAGCTGGTCCCGCGGCACCGCGGCACCGAAGGTGGACTGCTCGCGGCTGGTCCGCGGGATGGTCACCCCGGCCTGTCCGTAGGCCCACGACGTCAGGCCCGAGCAGTCGAACGTGCCCGGCCCGGTGGCGCCGTACTTGTACGGGCTGCCGAGCTTGCTCAGCGCGGCGGTCACGGCCGCCTGCGCGGCCGCCGTGGGCGCCTGGATGTTGGTGGGTGCGGACCCACCGCGGTCCTTCTGGGCGGCCTTGTCCGAGGCGCTGAGGTTCTTGTTGGCCGCGTCGAGCTGGTCGATCTGGTCCTGCAGGTTCTTCTTCTTGGCCTCGATGTCCTGGGTCAGCTTGAGCGCCGCGTCGCGCGCGTCCTGCGAGCGCTTCGTGGCGTCGCCGGCCTTGGCTGCGGCGTCGAGGGCCTGCTGGACGGCACCGGTGAGGTTGCCCATCGCGGCGTTCTTGCCGGTCGCGATGACCTCGAGCGCCGAAGAGCGGTCGAGGAAGTCCTGGGTGGACGTGCCCGCCAGCAGCGCCGACAGCTTGTTCAGCTGGACACCGCTGGTGAAGGACGCACCGGCGAACTTGTCGACCTCGGTCTGGTACTTCTTCTGGCCTTCGGACGCCTTGGTGGCCTCTGCCTTCGCGGCGGTGAGGTCACCGTTGGCCTTGTCGAGTTCGCCCTGCTTCTTGGCCAGGTCGTCTTTGGCCGAAAGCAGGTCCTCGTTGAGCTTCTCGGCCTGGGCCGCGAGGTCGCGGTACTTGGCGAGGGCGTCGGAACCGGCGGGCGGGGTCTGGAGAACGGGGACGGGGGCGGCGGTGGCCGTCGGCTGGGCCACGGTGACGAGGGTGATCACCGAGGCCGCGGCGAGGGCACCTGAAACCACGCGCCTGAGGGAATGCGACTGCACGGTCGCGCGGGTCTCCTTTGGTCTCGGCCGCCGAGGGGGACCGGGGCAAGAAGAGGTCGGGGATTTCCTCTTCTCCGCTGTCCCCGCCACCACGCGCCCGAACCGTGCGCTTTTGACATGCACGAGCCGCAACAGGTGAAGCACGCGGTGGTGGTTCCGGTTCCCAGCTTCCCGACAAAGCTGCGTCCGGCGGCGATCTCGCGTCGCCGCCTACATCGACGGCCGGGGGCCACGAGATCTCGGACAGGTTACGAAAAGACCGCCACCACGTCCACCACCTCTCCGCCAAAAACTCTGCGTGACGCCGCTGAACACCATCGGACCAGGGCGGGAAGAAACATGTGATGGGCGTTACACGCTGGGGTTTCTCCGCAGCGCTTTTCGGCTACCGACCGTTCACCGATTCAATCGACCATTCGGCGCGCCGCCACGAAACGGTGGAAATCAGGCGGTGCGCCGGATCGGTTCTTCGACCAGCCGCAGGTGTGGCACCATCCCGGCTTCGGCCAGCGCGTCGACCGCGCGCCGCTCGTCGGCGTCCCACACCACCGCGGGTGGCGCGCCGAGCAGGACGCTCACCACGCAGTCGTGGCACGAGATACCGCGCACCACGCACCGGTCGCAATCGACCACCAGGTTCTCCATGTCCGAAACGGCGATGTGCGAGACGTCCACTCCGGACAGCTCGGGGGTGTCGCTCATGTGGTCCTCCTCACGTCGGAACTGACTTGGGGAGGACGGTAGGCGCCACCACCGACAATTTTCGGCGGTCAGACCCTCGACAGGCGGCTGACCAGCACCGATGACGGCGCCGGGTGGGCGCCGCGACCCCGCACGGAGTCCGCGACCGCCCGGTCGGACGTCGCGACGACCATGGGCCGCCCCGCCGGCTCGGCCGCGACGAGGTTGCGGATGACGTCGTCGGCGAGCACCCCGCGGTCGGAGAACAGCACCCGCACCCCGCGCGGCACCGAGGCGGGGACGGAGAGCACGCCGGCGCCGTCGAACACCACGGTGACCTCGGCGGACGTGCGCGCGGCCAGCGCGGACAGCTGGTGGATCAGCCGGTCGCGCTGGTCGGCGAGGGCGAGCTCCGGGTAACCGGTCTTGGTGACGTTGTAGCCGTCGACGATCAGGTGCACGTTGGGCAGCGCGAGGTAGCGGTCCAGGGTGGACACGTCGGCGATCTTGCCGCCCTGCCCGATACCGGAGCTGGCGCCGCGGACCATGTCCGCCGGGCGGGCACCGCGCGCGCCGAGGGCGAGCTCGCGGCGCAGGCCGGTGACGGCGCCGTCGATGGTGTCGATGAGCAGGGCGAGCCGCACCTCGTCGGCCTGGCGGGCCTCGCGCGCGGACTGGCGGGCGATCTCGGCGTCGGCGACCGCGCGCTCGGCACGGGCACGTTCCCCGGCGACGCGCTGGCGTTCGCGCCCGAGCTGGGTGGTGAGGGCGGCGATCTCGGCGTTGCGGGCGGCGGAACCGCGTTCGGCGTCGGCCGACGCCTCTTCGGCCGAGTCCCTGGCCTGGCGCAGCTGGACGCCTTGTTCGCGGAGACGCTTCAGGAGCTTCTCGACTTCGCCCTCGCGCTCGCCCCGGACGTTTTCGGCGGCTTGTTTCGCCTCGGCGAGCTCGGCGCGGACCTGGGCGAGCTCGGCTTCGAGCCGCTGGGTGCGGGCGAGGGCGGCGTCGCGTTCGGCGCGCAGGGCGTTTTCCTCGGCGTTCCGGGCGACCAGGCGGACGCGCCCGGCGGCCCCGGACTCGCCGAGCAGGACCGCGGCGGCCGCCGCGGCGACGGAGTCGACGGCGTTGGGGTCGAGCGCGTCGGTGCGGTGCTCGCGCAGCCATTCGATGACGGCGGTCCGGAACTGGGACGAGTCGCCGAGGGCCGCGAGCAGGGCGGCGCCGCCGAGCTTGGCGCGCTTGGCCGGGGCGAACTTGGCGACCGGCCGCAGCTGGCGGGGCACGTCGGTGGCGGGCAGCTTGGCGACGGCGGCCGCGGCGAGCTCGGCGATGCGGTCGCGCACCGGTTCGGGCAGCGCGGGCCAGGTGGCGGGTTCGGGATGTCCGGCCTGGTCAGCGGGCTCCTCGGCCGGCTCGGGGCGCGACGCGACGCCCGAGGGACCCACGGGGTCCCCCGGCGGCTCCGGCACGAGCGGCTGCGGGTGCATTGGTCCAGGGTAGGCCCCGCCCCTGCATCCCGCCCCGCGCGCCACACGGACCGTCTCCGGATGCCCCGGGCACCGCGCCTGTCATGGCACCGAGCACTGCGCCCGTCAAAAACTGTCGGGGGTGGCACCTAGAGTCCCGCCCATGCGTTCGGTCCAGGCTCAGCTCGCTTTCGACGAGCTCGGAACTCCCTTGCGGGACACCACTTTCGTCGTCTTCGACCTCGAGACGACCGGGGCCCCGCCAGGGCCGTCGGGGATCACCGAGATCGGGGCGGTGAAGGTGCGCGCGGGCGAGGTGCTGGGCGAGTTCGCGACGCTGGTGAACCCGGGCGCGCCGATCCCGCCGCAGATCGTCTCACTGACCGGGATCACGCAGGCCATGGTCTACGACGCGCCGCCGATCGAGGAGGTGCTGCCGGCGTTCCTGGAGTTCATCGGCGGTGCGGTGCTGGTGGCGCACAACTCGGGCTTCGACACGTCCCACATGCGGGCGGCGTGCGAGGGGCACGGGTACGTGTGGCCGAAGCCGACGGTGGTGTGCACGGTCCGGCTGGCGCGGCGGGTGGTGCCGCGGGACGAGGTCGGGCGGTACAACCTGACCGCGCTGGCGCTGCTGTTCGGGGCGAGGACGCGCCCGACGCACCGGGCGCTGGACGACGCGCGGGCGACGGTGGACGTCCTGCACGGCCTGCTGGAGCGGGTCGGGAACCTGGGCGTGCACTCGCTCGAGGAGCTGATGGGGTACCTGCCGGAGGTGACCGTCGCCCAGCGGGCGAAGCGGCACCTGGCGGCGGACCTGCCGTCGGCACCGGGCGTCTACCTGTTCAAGGGACCGAAGGACGAGGTCCTGTACGTCGGCACGGCGAAGGACCTGCGGCGGCGGGTGCGGACGTACTTCACGGGTTCGGAGAACCGCAGCCGGATCCGGGAGATGGTCGCGCTGGCCGAGCGCGTCGACCACGTCGTGTGCGCGCACGCGCTGGAGGCGGAGGTGCGCGAGCTGCGGCTGATCGGAGCGCACCGGCCCGCGTACAACCGGCGGTCGAAGAACCGGCACCAGGGCTGGTGGATCGGCTTGACGGAGGAGGCGTTCCCCCGGCTCTCGGTGGTCCGCCTGCCGCGGCCGGGCGTGCTCGGCCCGTTCCGCAACCAGGCGGACGCCCGCACGACGGCGGACACCCTGGCCGGGGCATCGGGCCTGCGGACGTGCACGCAGCGGATCTCGCCGCGCTCGGCGAACGGGACCCCGTGCGTGCTGGCGGAGCTGGGACGCTGCGGCGCGCCGTGCGCGGGACGGCAGAGCGTGGCCGAGTACGGCCCGGTGGTCGAGTCGGTGTCGGGGCTGATCGCGGGCCTGGACGGCGGTCCCCTGCACACCGCGGCCGAGCACGTGGAGCGCCTCGCCGCGGGCCGGCACTACGAGCAGGCGGCCCGGCACCGCGACGAGCTGGCGGGGCTGATCCGGGCATTGGGCCGGGCGCACCGGCAGGCATCGCTGGCGTCGATCGGCGAGCTGATCGCGGCGGCCCCGGACGGCGAAGGCGGCTGGGAGCTGTCGGTGATCCGCTACGGCCGCCTGGCGTCCGCGGGCGTGGCCCGGCGCGGGGTGCCGCCGATGCCGGTGGTGGAGGCGCTGGTGGCGTCGGCGGAGACGGTGCTGCCGGACCCGGGCCCGCTCCACGGCGCGCCGCCGGAGGAGGTGGGGGTGCTGCTGCGCTGGCTGGCCCGCCCGGGAGTGAGGCTGGTCCGCACGACCCGCCCGTGGGCCGAACCGGCGGCGGTCGCGGGGTGGCGGGGCTGGCTGGATCTGGTCGCGGACGCCCATTCGCTGGAACACATCCACTGACACCCCCGAACAGCCCCTCCCGCCGGCAAATTCGGGTGCCCCCACTGACCCTCCGGAACGGCCAACTCACTGCCCGCAGTAGCCAACTCGCCGGAAGCATGGGCGAGTTGGCCGTTGCGGTGGATGAGTTGGCCGTTGCGGGCAGTGAGTTGGCCGCTCGCATTCGCCAACAGCACCCTCCAGGGGCGGGCTCGCGTATCTCGAAAGCGACTGGCTGGGTGGGAGGGGTCGCGGTCAGGCGGCTGAGGCGTCGAGGGCGTCCAGCAGCCACGTGTGGGCGAGACCCATCGGCGCCGCCTCACCGCTGACCTCGGCCGCCAAGTGCCAGTACCGGCGCAGGCGCGGGTTGCGGTCCGGTGCCGTCCGGTGGTTCAGCGCGCGGCGGAACGTCGGGCTGTCCCCCGTGCCCAGCGCCGCCGCGTGGGCCGCCACGAAACGGTCCAGCTCCGGCCCTGACGCCGGCCGCGCTCCGGCCGCCAGCCGCGCGCCCGCCAGGACGCACGCCTCGCCCACCTCCGCGTGGAGCGCGCCCAGGTCCGCGATGTGCTCGTGGCCGGCCAGCGTGCTCGCCTTCAGGTCGACCGCCAGCCGGGTGTCCGCCGCCAGCAACACCAGCTCCGCGTACGCCACCACCTGGGCCGTCGTCGGCTGGGGCGGGGGCTCCGGGGCGCTGATGTCCAGGAACATGCGGGCCGTGTCCGGTGGGATCGGGCCCGTGGTCATCGGGCGCCACAGGCGGACCAGCGTCTCGCGCGCCGAATACCCGTCCTGGACCGCGGACAGCAGCTCCAGCCGGGCCGCGCGGTCGACCGGTGGCGCCTCCGAGACCGCTCGGAGCACCGAACGCCGCCAGCTCAGCGCCGCCAGCTCGCGGTCCAGCGCCGTCCGCTCGGCCGCGACGGCGTCGTCGAGGGAACAGCGGCCGGCGAGGACGTCGGTGATCGGGCGCAGGCCGAGCCCGAGCCCGCGCAGCCGGCGCACCAGGGTGAGCCGGTCGATCGCCGCGCGGTCGAAGCGGCGGTGGCCGCCCGCGCTGCGCACCGGCTCCAGGACACCTTCGTCGCAGTAGAACCGGATCGTGCGGACGGGCACGCCGGTCCGGCGCGCCAGCTCGCCGATGCCGAGTGTGTCTCCGGTCACCTTCGGTCGAACCTCCAGCCGGGTGGAATTCCTACGGTACGGCCATGGACAACGCCAGACTCGCCCGAGGACTCCACGAGCACACCGCCGGGTTCGCCGCAGCAGCGGCGGGCGCCGGCCCGGACACGCGGGTGCCCACCTGCCCGGAGTGGCCGCTGCGGGTGCTCACCGGCCACGTCGGGCAGGCCCACCGCTGGGCCGCGAGCATCGTCCGGGACGGGCCGTCGCCGGTCCCGGACCCGTTCGACGCCGACCCCGGCTCGCCTGACAAGTGGGCCGACTGGCTGCGTGAAGGCGCCGTAGACCTCGAAGAGGCCGTGCGGGCCGCCGGTGACACTCCGGTGTGGACGTTCTTCGGCCCCCAGCCGGCCCGGTTCTGGCTGCGCCGGATGCTGCACGACACCACGGTCCACCACGCCGACGCGGCCCTGGCCACCGGCCGCGGGTTCACCGTGGCGCCGGACCTCGCCGCCGACGCGATCACCGAGTGGCTGGAGCTGCTCTGCGACCCGGTCACGGCGAGCCTCAAACCGGACTTCGCCGAGCTGCGCGGCACCGGCCAGACCCTCCGGCTGGCCCCGGACGCCGGCCCCGGCTGGCTGATCACCCGCGCCCCCGGCGGCGTCCGGTGGACGCGGGAACCCGCGGCCGCGGACGTGACGCTGGCCGGTCCCGTCGAGGACCTCCTGCTCGTGCTGACCCGCCGCCTGCCCCTGGACCGCCTCGCCGTCACCGGCGACGAAGCGCTGGCCGGGCACTGGCTGGCCCACACCGCGGCGTAGGGCTCACTAGGATCGCGGGCGACACCCGCAGACGAGTCTTGGAGGACCCAGGTGATCACCGCGATCGTGTTGATCCAGGTAGAGGCGGACGCGATCCCGGACGCGGCACAGGCGATCGCCGACATCGAGGGTGTCGGCGAGGTCTACTCGTGCGCCGGGGACGTCGACCTCATCGCCACCGTGAAGGTGTCCACGCACGAGGAACTGGCCGACCTGATCCCCGGCCGGATCGGGAAGGTGCCGGGCGTGCTGGACACCGTCACGCACATCGCGTTCCGGTCCTACAGCCGCACCGACACCGAATCGGCCTTCTCGATCGGCGTGGAGGACTAGCGCCCCAAGGCGGCCTTGGTTGCGTCTCACGCACCGAAGGCGGCCTTGGTTGCGTCTCACGCACCGAAGGCCGCCTTGGGGCGCTGGGGGCCGGGCTCACCCGCGACGAAGGCCACCTCCGCACGGAGGTGGCCTTCGTCGTTCGGTAGAGCTAGTGGTCCGACTGCTTCGCGGCCGACGCCGTCTCGGCGGAGTCGAACTCGCCGTGCTGGCCGTTCTCGGCTCCGGAGTGCCCGTTGCCGTTGGCCCGCTCCAGCGCGGCGGTCTCGTCGGCCGGGTCCGGCGACCAGAACGTGCCCGGCACCGCGTGCCCGGCCGAGCCCAGCTTGTTCATCTTCTTCGGCACCGACGCGCCCTGGTACTCGAGCGGGAGCGCGTGGCCGTGGCTGTCCACGCCGGCCAGCGGCTGGTGGATCTCGATGAACTCACCGTGCGGCAGCCGCTTGATGATGCCCGTCTCGACGCCGTGCTCCAGCACCTCGCGGTCGGCCCGCTGCAGGCCCAGGCAGATGCGGTAGGTGAAGTAGTAGGCCAGCGGCGGCACGATCAGGACGCCGATGCGGCCCGCCCACGTCGTCGCGTTCAGGGAGATGTCGAACTGGTCGGCGATGATGTCGTTGAAGCCGGACAGCTCGATGACCATGAAGAAGCCCAGCGCCATCGCGCCCAGCGCCGTACGGACCGGGGCGTCCCGGGGCCGCTGGAGCAGGTTGTGGTGCGCGGTGTCCTTGGACAGCTTCCGCTCGATGAACGGGTAGGCCAGCAGCAGGCCGATCAGGATCGGCATGCCGACCGCGCCCGGGAAGAACACCGCCGGGATCGTGTAGTTCCCGAGGTAGACCTCCCACGCGGGCCAGATCCGGAGCATGCCGTCGGCCCAGGCCATGTACCAGTCGGGCTGCGAACCCGCCGACACCTGTGCCGGGTTGTACGGGCCGAAGTTCCACACCGGGTTGATCTGGAACAGGCCCGACATCAGCGCCAGCACACCCACGACCAGGGTGAAGAACGCCCCGCCCTTGAGCGCGAAGTACGGCATGATCCGGACGCCGACGACGTTGGTCTCCTTGCGGCGCACGCCCGGGAATTGCGTGTGCTTCTGGTACCAGACCAGCGCCAGGTGCGCGCCGACCAGGGCAAGCATGATGCCCGGCAGCAGCAGGATGTGCAGCGTGTACAGGCGCGGGATGATCTGGTCGCCGGGGAACTCCCCGCCGAACAGCGCCCAGTGCAGCCAGGTGCCCATGACCGGCACCGAGAGCACGATGCCCGACAGCGTCGCGCGGATACCGGTACCGGAGAGCAGGTCGTCCGGCAGCGAGTAGCCGAAGAAGCCTTCGAAGCAACCCAGGATCAGCAGCAGGCCACCGATCACCCAGTTCGCCTCACGCGGGCGCCGGAACGCACCGGTGAAGAAGATGCGCAGCATGTGCACGGCCATGGACGCGACGAAGATCAGCGCGGCCCAGTGGTGCAGCTGCCGCATGAACAGGCCGCCGCGGACGTCGAACGAGATGTCCAGCGTCGTGCGGAACGCCTGCGACATCTCCAGGCCCTGCATGTTCTTGAAGCTGCCGTGGTAGACGACCTCCTGCATGGAGGGGTCGAAGAACAGCGTCAGGTACACACCGGTCAGCAGCAGGATGATGAAGCTGTAGAGCGCGATCTCGCCCAGCAGGAAAGACCAGTGGGTCGGGAACACCTTGTTCAGCTGGTGCCGCAGGCCCTTGGCCAGGTGATAACGCTGGTCGGCGTTGTTCGCGGCGTCGCCCAACGCCTTCTCGACAGCGCTCGACCCCTTGGTCGGCGTGGTGAGTGAACTCATGACTTACGCTCCCAAAAGGCCGGACCGATGGCCTCGTTGAAATCGCCTCGCGCGATCAAGTATCCCTCTTCGTCCACCGTGATCGGTAGCTGGGCCAGCGGACGGGTCGCCGGGCCGAAGATCGGCTTGGCGTAGTGGAGCGCGTCGAACTGCGACTGGTGGCACGGGCACAGGATGCGGTTGGTCCGCTGCTCGTACAGGGAGGTCGGGCAGCCGACGTGGCTGCAGATCTTCGTGTACGCGTAGTAGTCGCCGAAGTTGTAGTCCTCCTGGCCGGCCCGCTTGACCACCTTCGCGGCGTCGGTCGGGCGCAGGCGGATCAGCATGACCGGGTTGTCGACGCGGGTCAGTGCCTTGGCCAGCGCCTCCGCGTCGTTCCGCTCGGACTCGCGGAACGGGAAAACCGTCTCCATCGCGCCCGCGTCGAGGTCCTCGGCCTTGACCAGGGAGATCTCGGTCTCCTTGCCGTGCTCCACCTCGACCGGCTTGCCGGTGTTGCGGCGCAGGTAGACCTTCTCGCCGGGGAAGTTCGGCTGCCAGCCGGTGTGCCACAGCGAATCGCGGGTCTCGGTGTCCTTCCACGGGTCCTTGATGAAGGACGCGATCGGCAGCGCCGCGGCCGCGAGGCCGAGCGTGCCGGCACCGGCGATCGCCGAGCGCTTGATCAGCGACCGGCGGGCGATGGTGCTGCGGCTCCCGGCGTCGGCCAGGTGCGCGAGGATCGTCTGGCGGTCGACCTCGGGCGAACCCTCGCCGCCGGCGTCGCTGCGCTGCTGCACCGAGACCTCGGCGGGCACGAACTTCTTCGTGTACAGGATCACGCCGATGCCGAGGCCGAGAATGGCCAGGCCGAGCGTGAGGCCCAGCATCGGGGTGTAGAGGCTGTACCAGAAGTGGCCGCTCTCGTTGTCCGGCGCCTCGTACTTCCACGGCCACCAGATCAGCGAAACGACGAACCCGAGCCCGGCCAGCGTGGACAGGGCGAACCAGAACGCGACCAGGCGTTCGGCCCGCTTCTCCGCGCGGGTGCCCTCCACGGGCCACGGGGTCGGGTACTCGACGATCTCGACGCCGTCGAGCGCCCCGCCCAGCTTGACCAGCTGGTCCCGGTCCATTTCAGCCAGTTCCGCCTCCGTCGGCGGCTTCGGCCCCTCGGCACTCATGCCTTCGATCCAATCCACAACGTCACGCCGATCAGCGCGGCGATCCCGACGATGAAGGCGATGACGCCCTCCGAAGCGGGGCCGACCCCGCCGAGGCCGTTACCACCCGGGTCATTGTTGCCGTCGGACACCGACTTCACGTAGGCGACGATGTCCTTCTTCTCCTCCGGCGACAGCTGCCGGTCGGAGAACTTCGGCATGTTCTGCGGGCCGGTGAGCATGGCCGTGTAGATCTGCTCTTCGCTGGCCGGGTCCAGGTTCGGCGCGTACTTGCCGGCGGACAGCGCGCCGCCGCGGCCGGTGAAGTTGTGGCACGACGCGCAGTTGAGGCGGAACAGCTCGCCACCGCGGGCCGGGTCGTCGCCGCGCAGGGCCTCGCCCTTTTCGGCGGGACGCTGGACGCCGCCGCCGTGCGCCTGGATGTAGGCGCCGACCGCGTCGATCTCGGCCTCGGTCAGCTTCGGCGGCTTCCGCTCGATCTGCGCCTCCTGGCGCGCGGCGGGCATCCGGCCCGAAGAAGTCTGGAAGTACACCGCGGCGTCGCCGATACCGATCAGGCTCGGCCCGCGGTCCTGCACGCCTTCGAGGTTCGCGCCGTGGCACGCGATGCAGGTGTTGTTGTAGACCTGCTCGCCGAGGCGAAGCTGCGCCGGCGTGCCCTGGGCCTGCGCGGTCTGCGGCTCCGGCACGAGCAGGGCGTAGCCGGCGCCGGCGCCCACCAGCGCGATGCCGAGCGCGAGCAGGCCGGCGAACCGCCTCCGCAGCTTCGACCGCGCGCGGTAGCGGCGCTCCGAGGACTTGGTGCTGGTGGTCATCTTGCGGCAACCCTTGCTGTCAGTTCAGGCCGATGGTGAAGGTGGTGGCGGCTGGGGGTGAGCCCCTCACGGCAGGAGGTAGATCACACCGAACAGGCCGACCCACACGATGTCGACGAAGTGCCAGTAGTAGGACACGACGATCGCCGACGTGGCCTGGGCGGGCGTGAACTTGCTCAACTTCGTGCGGATGAGCAGGTACACGAAGGCGATGAGCCCGCCGATGACGTGCAGGCCGTGGAACCCGGTGGCGAGGTAGAAGACCGTGCCGAACGGGCCGGACGGGATCGTCATCCCCTCTTCGACCAGGTTGTGGTACTCGTTGGCCTGGCCACCGACGAAGATCGCGCCCATGATCAACGTGATGATGTACCAGCGGCGCAGCCCGTAGACGTCGCCGCGCTCGGCGGCGAACACGCCGAACTGGCAGGTCAGCGAGGACAGCACCAGGATCACCGTGAACGGGATCGCGTACGCCACGTTGAGCTTGAACTCTTCGCCGTGCAGCGGCGGCGGCCACGCACCGGTGGAGTTCTGCGCCTTGACGGTGAAGAACATCGCGAACAGTCCGGCGAAGAACATCAGCTCGCTGGAAAGCCACACGATGGTGCCGACACTGACCATGTTCGGCCGGTTCAGCGAGTGGACCCGCTGACTGATGGTGGGAGCTGCCGTTGTCACGCGTCGCATTATGTCCTCTCGCACCACCGCTCCGCCGGGTGGGTCCACGGCGGGTCGTCTGCGTAACCGATCACACCGGATGCCCGGGAAGGTGAGAGCTACTCATGGGTTTACTCGACCGCCTGCTTGACCTGGTCAAGAAGCGGGAAACGCCCGGTCTGAGCACCGACGCGCCCGGCTTGAAGATCGTCGCCGAGGCCTTCGACCCGGTCGTCGCGGACTCCGCCGTACTCGCCGGTTCACCCGCATGGGTCAGCACGGCACCGGCCGTCCTGCGGCACCACCTCCTGCTCCCGCCGGACCGGCTCGCCGAGGCGGCGTCGATCCTCGCCCAGGACGGCTATGAGCTGCGTGAACAGTCCGCGTCGGAGGGGCCGGCGCGCGTGCTCGCGGTCCGCGTCCAGGTGCTCGACGCCCTGCACTGCGCCCAGGAACGGGCCCGGATGGCGGGCCTGGCACAGCGGCTGGGTGGTGACGCGCTGGGCTGGGACGCGCTCCAGCCGGAGCCGACCGCGTGATGTCGGTCTCTGCCGATACGATCGGCAGGGTTCCTGTGGTGACGAGACGGAGGCGTGCCTGATGGGCGAGCGGTCGATGCGGGTCCTGGTGTTCAGCCACAAGGCGGAGGTGCGCGAGGCGATCGTGAACGCGGTCGGCCGGCGGCCCGCCGCCGATCTGGCGCGCGTGGACTACGTCGAGGCGGCCGGCATCGCGGACGTGCTGTCCGAGGTGGACGCGGGCCACGTCGACCTGGCGATCCTCGACGGCGAGGCGCAGCCGACCGGCGGTATCGGCCTCTGCCGCCAGCTGAAGAGTGAAATCACCGACTGCCCTCCGATCGTGATCGCCGTGCGGCGCAAGGACGACCGGTGGCTGGCGACCTGGTCGCAGGCGGACGCCGTGCTGGTGCACCCGCTGGACCCGCTGACCGCCGCGGAGACCGTCGCCGACGTGCTGCGCGCGCGACGGGTCGCCGTCGTGAACGGCTGAGCCCGGTGACCACCCCGGTCCCCCGCACCTGGCCAACCCTGCTCAAGCAGCTCGTCGCGGGCGTCGACCTCTCCGCGGAGGACACGGCGTGGGCGATGGACCAGATCATGAGCGGCGCGGCGAGCCCGGCCCGGATCGCCGGGTTCGCGGTCGCGCTGCGCGCCAAGGGCGAGACGCCCGAGGAGATCGCCGGCATGGCGGCCACGATGCTGGCGCACGCCAAGCGGGTCGAGCTGGACCGCGCGGCCGTCGACATCGTCGGCACCGGCGGCGACGGCTCCAACTCGGTGAACATCTCGACGATGGCGACGATCGTCACGGCGGCGGCCGGCGCGCCGGTCGCCAAGCACGGCAACCGCAGCGCGTCGTCGAAGTCCGGCGCGGCGGACGTCCTCGAGGCGCTCGGCGTCCGGATCAGCCTGCCGCCGGAGGATGTCCGGCGCAGTCTCGACGAGGTCGGCATCGGGTTCTTCCTCGCCTCGGCGTTCCACCCGGCGCTGCGTCACGCCGGCCCGGTGCGCAGCGAGCTCGGCATCCCGACGACGTTCAACCTGCTCGGCCCGCTGACCAACCCGGCCCAGCCGGGCGCGGCGCTGATCGGCTGTGCGTACCCGGACAAGACGCGGGTGCTGGCGGAGACGTTCGCCCGCCGCGGCACCCGGGCCCTGGTGGTCCGCGGCGACGACGGCCTCGACGAGATCACCACGACGACGACGTCGACCGTGTGGGTGGTCGCCGACGGCACGGTCACCGAGCGCAGCTTCGACCCGGCGTCCGTGGGCATCGCCCGCGCGACGGCAGAGGACCTGCGCGGCGGCGACGCGGCAGCGAACGCGGCGGTGGTCCGCGACCTGGTGGGCGGCAAGCCGGGCCCGGTCCGCGACGCGGTCCTGCTCAACGCGGCGGCGGCTTTGGCGGCCTTCACGGGCTTCTCGGCGTCCCTCGAGGATGATCTGCGGACGGGTCTGACGCGGGCGGCCGAGGCGATCGATTCGGGAGCCGCGGCCACGATGCTGGACCGCTGGATCGCCTTCAGCTGACCTTCACCCGCTGCTCTTCGGTCCGGCGGCTGCGCTGCGGTGCCAGCGCGGCCGCCAGGACCGCGAGCATGCCCAGCCCTTCGAGCCAGCTCGGACGGTGGCCGTAGAACGCGATGTCCACCAGCACCGCCACGACCGGGTAGACGTAGGACAGCAGCGCCACCGTCGTGGTCGGCAGCTTGCCGATGCTCGCGTAGATCAGCACGTACATCAGGGCCGTGTGCACCGTGCCCAGCAGCACCAGCCAGAGCAGTCCCGACGTCGTCGACGGCAGCGGCGTGATCAGCAGCGCGGGCGCCAGCACCAGCGCGCCGACGGTCGTCTGCACGGCGGCCAGGAGGTGCGGGCGGATGTGCTTCAGCTGCTTCGCGACGAAGGACGCTCCGGCGTAGAGGAGCGCCGCGCCGAGCGCCAGCACGATCCCCGCCAGTTGCACGGGTTTGCCGTCCTCGCCGTGGGCCGACAGCGAGATCAACGCCACCCCGCCGAACGCGATCCCGGCCCGGGCCAGGTGGCTCTTGGCGACCTTCTCGCCGAGGAACGCCGCCGCCAGGCCGACCAGGATCAGCGGCTGGGTGTGGTAGACGACCGTGCTGACCGAGATCGACGACAGCGCGTACGAGGCGAACAGCAGCACCCAGTTGCCGACCAGGAACAGCCCGCCCAGCACGGCGAGGCCGAGGTCGCGGCGGGACGGCCGCCAGGACTGCAGCCAGCCGCGGGAGAGGCACCAGAGCACGAGCAGCGCGCCGCCGACGAAGCAGCGGGCGAAGGCCACGGCGGGTGCGGCCGCGCCGCTCTCGAGGACGACGGCGCCGATCGTGCCGGACATCGCCATCGCCGCGGACCACTGGAGCAGAGGGCGGGTTTCCGAGTTCGTCATGCCGACCACGTTCGTCTCGTGGGCGGCGATCAACCAGTGTCAGAGATGACAACGGCCGCAAAACTTGTGACACACTGGCCGCCATGGACGTCAACCGGGTCGCCGTGCTGCTCGCCGACCGCGTTTCGCCGTTCGAGCTGGGCGTCGCGTGCGAGGTGTTCGGCACCGACCGCAGCGCCGACGGCATCGAGGGCTGGGACTTCGCCGTCTGCTCACCGGGCGGATCCGGGGTCTCCAGCTGGTCCGGCTTCGGGCTGTCGGGCCTGCGGGACCTCGACTTCGCGGCGTCGGCGGACCTGCTGATCGTGCCGACGTGCGCGCCACGGACCGCGCCGCCGCCCGAACCGGTGCTGGACGTCCTGCGCGACGCCGCCGGGCGGGGCGCGTGGGTGGCGGGGTTCTGCGCGGGCGTGTTCTCGCTGGGGTACGCGGGGCTGCTCGACGGCCGCCGCTGCACGGTCCACTGGGTGTACGAGGCGGAGTTCCGGCAGCGGTTCCCGGCCGCCGAGGTGGATCCGCAGGCCCTCTACGCCGACGACGGCGGCATCCTGACCAGCGCGGGCACGGTCGCGGCGGTTGACCTGTGCCTGCACCTGGTCCGCCGGCTGCGCGGCGTCGCGGCGGCCACCACGCTGGCCCGGCGGATGGTGGCGGCCCCGCACCGCGCCGGCGGCCAGGCGCAGTTCGTCCAGGCACCCGTGCCGGCGACGGCGGCGGCCGACGACGCCGTGGTCGCGGAGGCCCTGGAGTGGGTGGAGCGGCGGCTGGACCAGCCGTTCACGGTGGCGGAGCTGGCCCGCCGCAGCGGCCTGGGCGAGCGGACGTTCCTGCGCCGCTTCTCGGCGGCGACGGGCACCACCCCGCACCGCTGGCTGACCGAGCGTCGCCTGGACCGAGCTCAGGCCCTGCTGGAGGAGGGTGGCTTGTCGGTGGAGGACATCGCGACGGCGTGCGGCTACGCCTCGGCGGCGGCGCTACGGCACCAGTTCAGCCGGCTGCGGGGCACGAGCCCCTCCTCCTACCGCACAGCCTTCCGCGGCTGAGCACCCTGCCGCACCGGTCGTGAGTGAGAAACAGTGTTCTAACACTGTTTCTCACTCACGACGAGCCGCGGCAGACACGAAACCGGCCGCCACGCGGGTGCGCGGCGGCCGGTCCGGAAAGTGGAGCTCAGTCGTGCGACGGGCCCGTGTGGTACTCGAACACCAGGCCGCCGATCGTGATGAGCAGCGCGACCAGCGCGATGACCAGCAGCCAGATGTGGAAGAACGCCAGCGCCACGGCCGCGAGCGCCGCGGTGGCCGCCATGCTGATCGGCCAGTAGCTGCCCGGGCTGAAGAAGCCCAGCTCGCCGGCGCCGTCACTGATCTCAGCGTCCTCGCGGTCTTCCGGACGTGGCTCGATGCGACGGGAGACGAACTGCATGTAGCTGCCCGCGAGGAACGCGAGACCGCCGGTCAGGAACAGCGAGACGATGCCCACCGGCTCGGGGCCGTGGGTCGCGGCCAGTGCGGTCCACACCCAGTACACGGCCGCCATGAACACGGCGAAGATCGCCACGATGAAGAAGATGCGGGCTTCGACCTTCATGGTCTCTTTCCTACTCCTGTTATCCGCTTTCCGGGGGTCCGGGTGGCGGAGCCCCCGGCCGGGGCGAAGCCCCGATGTTGCAGCTGGACGTCAGTTGGACGCGGTGCGTGCCGTGCGGTCGGTGTTGAACGGCTGGGTCGTCACCGCGTGCGGGGTGCACAGCTCGCCGCAGTTCATCTTCGCCAGCGCCTCGGCCGCGGTGAACGCCTGGCCCGTCGCCGGGTTCGTCTGCTTGCGCAGCGCGATGTACTGGTCGTACTTGTCCACCGACAGCGCACGGACCTCGAAGTTCATTACCGAGTGGTAGGTGCCGCACAGCTCCGCGCACCGGCCGACGAAGGAGCCTTCGCGGTCGATCTTGTTCTGGAAGGAGCTGTCCTGGTTGTTCTTCTCCGGGTTCGGCATGACGTCCCGCTTGAAGTGGAACTCCGGCACCCAGAAGGAGTGGATGACGTCCGTGGAGACCAGGTCGTACTGGATGGTCTTGCCGACCGGGAGCACCAGCAGCGGGATCTCGCCGGACGAGCCGACGGTGCTGACCTGCTGGCCGTCCGCCCGCTTCGCGCTCTCGTCCTCGTACTTGAACTCCCAGTTCCACTGGAAGGCCACGACCTGGACCTTGACGTCCGGGTTCGGGATCTTGTCCAGGACCTTCGACTCCGTCGTCGCGGTGAAGAAGAACAGGACGCAGACCATGATCGTCGGGACGACGACCGTGAACAGCTCGAGCGGGATGTTGTACTGGAACTGCCGGGGCAGCTCCTCCGGCTCGCCGTCGGCAGTCTTCTTCTTGCGGTGGAACGTCGCGGTCCAGAAGATCAGCGCCCACACGATGACCCCGACGACCAGGGCCGCGACCACGGTCCAGGTCCAGAGGTTCCGCATCTCGGTGGCCTGCTGCGTGACACCGACCGGCCAGCCGAACCGCAGGATCTCGTCGCCGGAGCAGCCCGTCGCGGTCAGCGCGACCAGCACGGCCAGCGCGGCGACCCGCGCGGTCCGCTTCCCCAGGGTGCGCTCGGGTTGTCCCACTGCGCCTCGCCCTTTCACCCAGAGCCTCCTACGACCGATCTTTGTGACAGCCGGACTCTAGCCGAGTTGGCCCATCCTGCTGACCAAGGGGTAACCATCGACGTGCGTGTTACTCGCCACCTGGCTCCCGGCATACTGAAGCCTTCCCCAGCCCGGTGAAGACCCTGAAGGTGTGTGAGTACCCGTGTGCGGCCTGCTTGGACTGATCTGCGCGACCGAGACCGGCGCGGCGAACGCGCGTGACGCCGTCGGCGCGGCCATGCGCTGCCAGCGCCACCGCGGCCCCGACGAGCAGGACACCTGGGCCGACGCCGAGGTCGTCTACGGCTTCAACCGGCTCGCCTTCATCGACGTCGAGCACGCGCACCAGCCGCTGGTCTGGGGCCCGCCCGAGGCGCCGGGCCGCTACACCATGAACTTCAACGGGGAGATCTACAACTACCTGGAGCTGCGGGCGGAGCTCGCCGAGAAGCACGGCGCGAAGTTCGAGACCGAGGGTGACGGCGAGGCCATCGTCGCCGGCTTCCACTACCTCGGCGCGGACTGGGTGCAGCGCCTGCGCGGGATGTTCGCCTTCATGATCTGGGACTCCCAGGAGAAGCGGGTCTTCGGCGCGCGCGACCCGTTCGGCATCAAGCCGCTGTTCTACTCGGCCGGCCCCGGCGGGGTGGCTTTCTCCAGCGAGAAGAAGAGCCTGCTGGAGCTGTCGGACACCCTCGGCGTCGCGCAGGAGCTGGACCGGAAGGCCCTGCAGCACTACCTGGTGCTGCAGTACGTGCCCGAGCCCGAGTCGCTGCACACGGCGATCCGGCGCGTCGAGTCCGGCACCTCGTTCGAGGTGGTGCCCGGCGGTGAGGTGAAGTTCACCCGCTACTTCCACCCGCAGTTCACCGCGAAGCCGGTGACCACGCAGGCCGAAGCCGAAGCGCTGCACCAGCGGATCGCCGATGTGATGCGCGACTCGGTCGGCAAGCACATGATCTCCGACCCGGACGTCACCGTCGGCGCGTTCCTCTCGGGCGGCATCGACTCCACGGCCACCGCCACGCTGGCCAAGGAGCACAACCCGAACCTGATCGCGTTCACCACCGGGTTCGAGCGCGAGGGCTACTCCGAGGTCGACGTCGCCGCCGAGTCGGCCGCCGCGATCGGCGTCAAGCACGTGGTCCGCACGGTGTCGGCCGACGAGATGATGGAGGCGCTGCCGCTCATCGTCTGGTACCTCGACGACCCGGTGGCCGACCCGGCGCTGGTCCCGCTGTGGTTCATCGCCCGCGAGGCCCGCAAGCACGTCAAGGCGGTGCTGTCCGGCGAAGGCGCGGACGAGCTGTTCGGCGGCTACACGATCTACGGCGAGCCGATCTCGCTGGCGCCGTTCGAGAAGATCCCCGGCGGCATGCGGAAGCTGATCGGCAAGGTGTCGACGAAGATCCCCGAGGGCACCCGCGGCAAGGACCTGCTGCGCCGCGGCGCGCTGCCGCTGGAGGACCGCTACTACGGCAACGCCCGCAACTTCCGCGACGACCAGCTGCGCAACGTGCTTCGCACTTATCAGGAGGGCGTCGGCTTCAAGGACGTCACGGCGCCCTGGTACGACGTCTCGCGCGGCTGGGACCCGGTGGCCCGCATGCAGCACGTCGATCTCTACACGTGGCTGCGCGGCGACATCCTGGTCAAGGCCGACAAGGTGACGATGGCGAACTCGCTGGAGCTGCGGGTGCCGTTCCTCGACGCCGAGGTGTTCAAGGTCGCGGCGTCGATCCCGCTGGACCAGAAGCTGGCGCACGGGACGACGAAGTACGCGCTGCGCCAGGCCCTGGCGAAGATCATCCCGGCGCACGTGCTGAACCGCCGCAAGCTCGGCTTCCCGGTCCCGATCCGGCTGTGGCTGCGCAACGAGATGTACGACTGGGCGAAGGGGATCATCAGCGACTCGAAGACCGAGGAGCTGCTGGACAAGAAGGCGATCCTGGCGCTGCTGGAGGAGCACAAGGCGGGCCAGCTGGACCGCAGCCGCCAGCTGTGGGCGCTGATCGTGTTCATGCTGTGGCACGGCATCTTCGTCGAGCACCGGATCAAGCCCGAGATCCCGGAGCCGGTCTACCCGGTCAAGCTCTGAGGTCTGCCGCAGCCGGTCGTGAGTGGTAATTAGGGTTCTAACCCGAATTACCACTCACGACGAGCCGCGGCAGACTGGTTACCGGGGGCGGTTGGGCTTCTTCGGCAGCAGGTCGTAGAGCCCCTTGCGGGAGCCGTTGTCGTTGACGTTTCGGGCGACCGCGACATCGGAGATGAAGTCCTCGAAGACGAACTCCTCGTCGGCCGGGACCACCGCCGGTGCCGCGTTCTCCGCCAGGTGGCCGTCCAGCGTCTCCGCGATCTCCCGGAAGGACAGCGCCTGCAACGTCTCGGGCGCGTAGGTCGTCACCGGGACGCCGTGCGCCGCCGCCTCGTTCATCACCACGCCCAGCGGCAGGTGCGACAGCATCGGGATGCCGAAGTCGTACATCTCCTGCAGCGCCGCGGCCGCGTAGTGCGAGATCGGCCGCCGGTACAGGCTCGGCACCAGGCCGAACCACGACAGCGGCTGCCGCCCGACGGTCTGCTCGACGTACCGGACCTGGTCGGCCAGCAGCCGCAGCGCGCGGATGCTCGTCTTGTCCGGCTGGACCGGGACCAGGATGCCGTGCGAGGCCGCCAGCGCGTTGTTCGTCAGCACGTCCAGCGCGGGCGGGCAGTCGATGACGCAGTGGTCGTAGTTGGCGAACTGGATGACCCGCGCGAGCTGCCAGCCGGGGACGCGGAACGAGTCGAGCCGCCGGATCAGGTCGAACATCCCCGGCGACGTCGGCACGACGTCGAGCGCGCCGCCCTTGCCGAGGTTGCTGCGCGGGTGCGGGACGACGATCTCCTCGATCGGGCCCTTCCACGTCTTGGCCAGCGCTTTCGCCAGGCTCGGCCGGTCCGGGGGCACCTCGGACAACCCGAGCATCTCGGTCGTCGCGTGGCCCTGCGGGTCGAGGTCGACCAGGAGCACCCGGCGGCCCCGTTCGGCCAGTGCGGCCGCGGTGCCGACGCTCAGTGAGGTCTTGCCGACCCCGCCTTTCTGGTTGACCACCGAGGTGATCTGCATGCCGGAGCGCTCCTCAAGTCGGTCGTTCCGCGAAGGTTATTGGATGCGGGCCCGTTGTGGGTGGCTATCCGCCCCCGGCCTGTCGCGGCCGGACCATCAGCGCCTGCGCGCCGGTGGCCACCGGGCCGCCGGCGTCGTGCAGGATGCTCGTCGCCGTGCCGATGCCGTGCCTGCCGACCAGGGTGACCGCGTCGAGGCCGATCCACTCCCCTTCCGGCACCTGCCGCAGGTGCACGGTGAGCTCGGAGTTGATGAACCACCACTGCCGCGGGTCGAGGTAGTTGGACACGCCGTTGCCGGAGTCGGCGACGGCGAACAGCCGCTGCAGGCCGCTCGGCTCCTCGCCGTCGACCAGCGGGACGCGCTGGCGGGCCCAGACGGCCGCCGGGCCGGGGACGTCCATACCGCCGCGCACCGCGCGCCACTCGACCGCGTCGAGGTAGCCGCCCTGCCAGCCTTCCGGCCACGGCGACTCGTCGACGCTGTCCGGCCCGGGCAGCCGCGGCCCGGCGTCGGTGCCGACCTCGCCGGTGTCCGACGATGCGATCCGCCAGGCCGACGCCCGCGCCACGACCCGCTCGGCGCTCGCCAGCTCGGCCTGCAGCAGCTCGACCGACCGGCCGGGCCGGTCGATCCGGGCCCGCACGGTCAGCTCGGCGACCGGTGCCGGGCCGAGGATCTCGACGGTCACGCGCGCCAGCTCGGCCGGATGGGCGCTTTCGACGTTTTCGAGAGCACGCACGAGCAACGCCGACGGCGGGCCGAAGTGCTGGGCGTCCGGGGTCCACGGGCCGGCCGTGTGCGCGGTCGCGGAGAACCGGCCTTCGCCGAGCGGGACGTAGAAGGCGTCGGCCATCAGTCGGCCCGGTCCAGCGGCGTCTCGTCGCCCGCGTCGGGCTCCGGCCAGCCGGGGTACGCGGGTGGGGTGCCGCCGTACTCGGGGCAGTGCGCCTGGTGGTCGCACCAGTTGCACAGCTTGGTCTTGTTCGCCCGGAAGTCGCCGGTCTTGCCCGCCTTGAGGATGGCCTGCCAGATGGCTTCCAGCGTGCGCTCGAAGCGCAGCAGCTCGGCTTCGTCGGGGGTGTAGGCCAGCGACTGGCCGTCGGTGAGGTACATGAGCTTCAGCTGGCGGGGCACGATCCCGCGCAGCCGCCACAGCACCACGGCGTAGAACTTCATCTGGAACATCGCCTTGGCCTCGCCGATCTCGCGCGGCGCGGCGCCGGTCTTGTAGTCGACGACCCGGATCTCGCCGGTCGGCGCGACGTCGACGCGGTCGATGTAGCCGCGCAGCAGGACGCCGGAGCCGAGCTCGATCTCGACGTGCAGCTCGCAGGCCTCGGGTTCGAGCCGCCGCGGGTCCTCGAGTCCGAAGTAGGCGTCGAGGAGCTTTTCGGCCGACCGGAGCCATTCCGCGTGTTCTTCGGGCTTTTCGCCGTCGAACAGCTCGGTCCACTCCGGACGGTCCGCGGACAGGTCCGTCCACGCCGGACCGAGGAGCTCCCGCGCCTGCGCGGGGACGCGCTCGGCGGCGGGGAGGGCGAAGAGCCGTTCCAGGACGGAGTGGACGAGCGTGCCGCGCAGCTGGGCCTTGGTGGGGACCTCCGGCAGCCGGTCGACCGCGCGGAACCGGTAGAGCAGCGGGCACTGCTTGAAGTCGCTGGCCCTCGACGGCGACAGCGCGGGCCGCCGCCGCACCTCGGTGGCGACCGCGGATGCTGGGGTGTCGGTGGTGACGGTGTCGGCGTCGGGCATGGGCAGAGCGTAACGCCGGGGTCCGACAGTTCCGGCGACCGCAACGCCCGCCACCCCCCGCGGTCCCGAGCGCCCCAATGTGGCGTTCGGTGCGTCTGACGGTGCTGTTGGCTTATTCGGGCGGGTGTGCTGCGGCCGGCTCGGTGGCGAGGGGATCGCCCGGACCGGCCAACTCGCCACCCGGTCCGGCCAACTCGCCACCCGGTCCGGCCAACTCGCCACCCGGTCCGGCCAACTCGCCACCCGGACCGGCCAACTCGCCCGGGTTCTCCGGCGTGTTGGCCGTTGCAGCCGCTGAGTTGGCCGCTCCGGTCGGCGAGTTGGCCGCTCCGGTGGGCACGAACCCGAATTCGCCAACAGCATCGTCTGACGCACCCAATGTGGCGTTCGGTGCGCTGGACGCACCCAATGCCACATTGGGGCGCATCTCGCCACGCGACACCGGTGGGGCCGGATCACCCGCTACCCACACCCGGGGCTCTAGGCTCTGCGCATGGCCGCGACCAGTGAGCAAGGCACCGGGGGGACCCGGCAGGCCGTCCGCTCGGACGGTGGCCTCGTGCTGTTCCGGGTCGCCGGGGTGCCGGTGCTGCTGGCACCCTCCTGGTGGGTCGGCTCGCTGATCGTCGTCGTGCTGTACGCGCCACTGGTCGGGCGGCTGCTCCCGGACGCCTCGGCCACGACGTCGTGGCTGCTGGCCGGCGCGTTCGCGCTGTTGCTGGGCCTGTCCGTGCTCGCCCACGAACTCGGGCACTGCCTGGTCGCGCTGCGGCTGGGGATCCCGGTGCGGCGGCTGCGCCTGTTCCTCCTCGGCGGCCTGTCCGAAGTGGCCCGCACCCCCAAGCGCCCGGGCGACGAAGGCATGGTCGCCGCGGCCGGGCCCGCCGTGTCGCTGCTGCTCGGCGGCTTCTGCGGCCTGCTGATGTTCGCCGTCCCCCCGGACGGTGCGGTCTGGCTCCTGGTCGCCGAGTGCGCGGTGGCCAACCTCGCCGTCGGCGTGTTCAACCTGCTGCCCGGGCTGCCGCTGGACGGCGGCCGGCTGGTCCGCGCCGGCGTCTGGGCGGTCACCGGCATCCGCGCCAAGGGCACGCGCGCGGCGGTCGCCGGCGGCGGGGTCGTCGCCGCGGGGCTGCTGATCTGGGCCCTGTGGGGCCTGGCGACCGCGAGCCCGGACCGCTGGCTGCGGCTGGGTGTCTGCGTCGTGACGGCGTGGTTCGTGATCCTCGGCGCCCGCTCCGAGCTGGCCGCCGAAGCGCGCCGCACCTGGCCGGAAGGCCTGGTTCTCGCCGAGCTCGTCCGGCCGGTGCTGCAGCTGCCCGCCGAGAGCCCGGTGTCCGACGCGCTGGCCGCGTCGGCCGGCCGGGGCGTGGTCCTGGTCCGCGCCGACGGCGTGGCGGCCGGGCTCCTGGACGTCGGCGAAGCCGAGCGGCTCGCGAGCTCCTCGCCGCACGCGCCGGCCGAGTTCGCGGCCGAGCCGATCCGCGCCGAGACCGTGCTGCTGGCGTCGGAGCCGGGGGAGGACGTCGTCGAGCGGGTCCGCGAAACCGCGGCGTGGCAGTTCCTGGTCGTCGACGACGAGGGCCGCCCGGCGGGCGTGCTGCGCCGGGACGACCTGCGGGCCGCGCTGAACCGCCGTACCCGCTGAGTCGCCGGCCCGCGCGGCCTGCGAAGATCTGGCGTCGGCCAAACGGGTTACCAATCCGGCCAAAAGCAGGCCGGTCCCCGAGCGGTAAGCAACCGTCGCCACGAAAGCCGTCCGGCCGTGACTGTGGTCGGATTGGTGACGAACGGCGCAGTCAGCAGGAGGAAGTGTTGTCGGTCAGCGGACCGTTTAGCGCGGGTGATCGGGTGCAGTTGACCGACTCGAAGGGGCGTCACTACACCCTCACGCTGGCCGCCGGTGGTGAGTACCACACCCACCGCGGTGCCCTGGCCCACGACGACCTGATCGGCCGTCCCGAAGGCTCGGTGGTGACGTCCGCGGGCGGGTCGACCTACCTCGCGCTGCGCCCCCTGCTGCCGGACTACGTGCTCTCGATGCCCCGCGGCGCCCAGGTGATCTACCCGAAGGACGCGGCGCAGATCGTGATGTGGGGCGACATCTTCCCCGGCGCGCGCGTGCTCGAGGCGGGCGCCGGCTCCGGCGCGCTGACGTGCTCGCTGCTGCGCGCGGTCGGCCCGGCCGGGCAGGTGCACTCGTACGAGATCCGCGACGACCACGCCGAACACGCCGAGCGCAACGTGGTGAAGTTCTTCGGCGAGAAGCCGGCCAACTGGTCGCTCACGGTGGCCGACCTGGCGTCACACGAGGGCGAGGTCGACCGGGTCGTGCTCGACATGCTGGCGCCGTGGGACCAACTGCCGAACGTGGCCGCCAACCTGGTGCCGGGTGGCGTGCTGACGGTCTACGTCGCGACCGTGACGCAGCTGTCGCGCGTCACGGAGTCGCTGCGCGAGCAGCAGTGCTGGACCGAGCCCGAGTCGTGGGAGACGCTGATGCGCCCGTGGCACGTGGTGGGCCTGGCGGTCCGCCCGGACCACCGGATGGTGGCGCACACGGCGTTCCTGCTGACGGCGCGCCGGCTGGCGGACGGGACCGTGTCCCCGCGCGTGTCGCGCCGGCCGAGCAAGGGCAAGGGCTGAGGGAGTGCCGCCGCGCCGGAAGGCCGGATTCGCGGCGGCCGCGGCCGTGGTGGCCGTCCTGGTGGTGCTGTGCGTGGGCTTCGCGCCGTCGTGGCTGGTCGGCCACGCACCGGGCTTGGGGGTGGCGGACCGGCTGAAGGCCGTGAACGACGTCCGCGCCACGCTCCTGCAGGCGCTCGGGGGTCTCCTGGCGCTGGCCGGGGTCGGGCTGGGTGCCGTCCTCACCTCCCGGCAGCTGCTGCTCAACCGCGAGAGCCGGTCGATCGACCTGTTCACCAAGGCGATCGAGCAGCTGGGTGCCGACCGGGAGCCGACCCGGCAGGGCGCCGTCTACGCGCTGGAGCAGCTGGCGGAGCTCGATCCCCGGTACCGCGGGCACGTCCACGCGCTGCTCACGTCGTTCATCTGCGCCCGGGCGCCGTGGCGGGGTGAAGCGACGCCGCGCCGCGAAGGTGGTCCGGCCGACGACGTCTCGGCCGCGCTCGCCGCGCTGGGCCGCGGCGGGATGATCGAACCGGGCGCGGCGTCCGAGCTGGAACGCGTCGACCTGCGCGACGCCGACCTGACCGGCCTCGCCATCCCGCGGGTCTGTTTCGCCGGGGCGAACCTGGAGGGCGCGGTGCTGCGGAACGCGCACCTCGCCGGCGCGACCCTGACCGGCACGCTGCTGCGGGACGCGGATCTGCGCGGGGCCGACCTCACCGCGGCCGATCTGGAGGGCACGGACGTGACCGGTGCCGTCGCCGACGCCACCACCCGCTGGCCCGACGGGTTCACGCCCCGGCCTTAGTGGTGGTCACCACCCAGCGGTCGCCACTCGGGTAGCGACCACTCAGCCCGGCACGCACCAGCGGCCGTTCTCCTTGTGCAGCGGGAAGGGCGTGTCCTTGACCCCGCCCGCCGCTTCGACGTGCACCTTTGCCGTCGCCGACTCGCCGCGCAGCTCCGGGGGCGCCAGCAGCTTCGCGGTGACCGGGCCGGCCGCGTCCCACATCCGCTGCAGGCCCGCGAGCGCCTCCGCGGTCTGCGGGCGGCACGTCAGCTTCCCGAACGCCGCCGAGTCGTGGCGGGCGATCGCGTCCACGATCGCCCGCGCCAGGACCGCCACCGCCGCCGTGTCGGCCTCGTCGGGGGCCGAGGGTGTCGTCGGGCGGGGCGGCGGCGAAGGCGTGGCCGACGCCGGGGGCGGGGAGCCGGCCGGGGCGACGAGCAGCAGCCCCAGGACCACGCCCGCCCCGGCCACGCCGACCAGGACCAGCCCGGCGGCCAACGCGCGGTTCACCGACGCCGGGTGCTCACGAGCCGTCCGCCTGGACGTTGGACAGGCACCAGAGCCCGGATTCCTTCTGCGCCGACATCGTGCCGACCTTGGTCTTGCTGCCGTCGGTGGCGGAGTAGCGGACGGTGGCCTTGTCGCCGGTCTCCTGCGGCGTGCCGGTCAGCTTCACGGTGACCTTCGGGATGTCGCCGGTGGTGCCCTCGTAGACGCTGCGGCAGATGGTGTCGCCGAGCGCGTTCTCGTCACTCGCGTTGTAGGCCACGAGGGTCGCGTCGAACAGCTCCTGGGAGCTGGCCTTGCCGCCGGGGGCGGGGCCGCCCGCGGGCTTGCTGCTCTTCGACGTCGGGCTGGTCGGCGCGGTGCTCTTGGGCTTCGGGGTGGACGCCTTCGGCGCCGTCGTCGGCGCCACCGGGCTGCTGCTGCTCGCGGGCGGTGCGGCGGCCGGCTGGTCGTCGCCGCTGGTGAGGACCAGCGCGGTCGCCCCGCCGCCGACGACGACCACCGCGGCCGCCGCGATGCCGACGATCAGGCCGGTTTTCTTCTTCTTGGGCGGGGGCGCCTCGCCGAAGCCGCCGCCGTACTGGTCGTAGCCGCCGAAAGCCTGGGGCGGCTGGCCCCACTGGTCCTGCTGCGGATAGCCCTGCTGGGGCTGAGGGCCCGTCTGCGGCGGGTAACCGCCCTGGCCGGGGTGCCCGTACTGCTGGGTCCCGTCGTATCCGCCCTGCCCGTACTGCTGGGTCCCGTCGTATCCGCCCTGCCCGTACTGCTGGGTGGGGTCGTACCCGCCGCCCTGGCCGTGCTGCTGGGTCCCGTCGTAGCCGGGCTGGCCGTACTGCTGCGTGCCGTCGTACCCGCCGCCCTGGCCGTACTGCTGGCCACCGCCGTAACCGGGCTGGGGCTGGGGGCCGCTCTGGGGGTAGCCGCCCTGCTGCGGCTGGCCGTACGGCCCGGGCTGCTGCCCGTAGCCGCCGGGCTGCTGGCCGTAGCCGCCCGGTTGCTGCGGCGGGTAGGTCATGACGGGTGCCCCCTAGCGTTCCTTCGGTAGCGCCCGGCCGTCGAGGCCGGTACAGCGTCGCCCGATGCTAGCCACCGGGCCGGGCCGGCGCGCGGTTAGGGCGGAACTGGCCGGAATTGCCCGGATCCGCGCGAGGGTTGGGCGTCCCGCGGCCGGGGTACTCCCGACGTGCTTGCTTCATCTCAGCCCGGACGGACTTGCGACACACCGGCGCCGCGGCACCGAAATGGCCGCTTGCGCTGCGGGAATGTCCGTGCTGGGGGTGGTCGGCAAACCGCGACGCGCCGATCTTGTGATCCGGAAAGGGCTTTTCTTGTCGGTGATCGCCGGTACCGTGGAATGAAAAGCACTCCGAGGAGGTGCCCGATGCATCATGACCTTCCCGGAGGTCGGCGCGAGGAGGCCGACCCTTCAGCAACATCCGGAGCTGGGACGACGGCAGACGAGCAGGCTCGGCAGATCCGTTTTCTCGAGGAAGAAGTGGCGCTGCTGCGCCGCAAACTGACGGACTCGCCACGGCAGAACCGCGTTCTCGAACAGCGGCTCGCCGAGGCCTCGGAAAGGGTGAGCCAGCTCACCGAACGCAACACCAAACTGGTCGAAACCCTGCGCGAAGCGCGAGGACAGCTCCTCGCCCTCCGCGAGGAGGTCGACAGGCTGGCCCAGCCACCGTCCGGGTACGGCGTCTTCGTCGAGGCCTACGAGGACAACACGGTGGACGTCTTCACGGCCGGCCGGAAGATGCGGGTGTCGGTCTCACCCGCGGTCGAGCTCGCGTCGTTGCGCCGCGGTCAGGCGCTTCGGCTCAACGAGGCGCTCACCGTGGTCGAGGCCGGCGGCTTCGAACGCATCGGCGAGGTCTGTGCGTTGCGCGAGGTGCTCGCCGCCGACGTCGAGGGCGGCAGCCGTCGTGCGCTGGTGGTCGGGCACGCGGACGAAGAGCGGGTGGTCCTGCTCTCCGATCTGCTGGCCGAGCAGCCGCTCAAGCCGGGCGACTCGCTCCTGGTCGACTCCAAGGCCGGGTACGCGTACGAGCGCGTGCCGAAGGCGGAGGTCGAGGACCTGGTGCTGGAGGAGGTGCCCGACGTCCGCTACGAGGACATCGGTGGCCTCACCCGGCAGATCGAGCAGATCAGGGACGCGGTCGAGCTGCCGTTCCTGCACGCCGACCTGTACCAGGAGTACCAGCTGCGACCGCCCAAGGGCGTACTGCTCTACGGCCCGCCGGGCTGCGGCAAGACGCTCATCGCCAAGGCGGTGGCGAACTCGCTGGCCAAGAAGGTGGCCGCGGCGCGGGGCGACAACGAGGACGGGAAGTCCTACTTCCTGAACATCAAGGGTCCCGAGCTGCTCAACAAGTTCGTCGGGGAGACCGAGCGGCACATCCGCCTGATCTTCCAGCGAGCGCGGGAGAAGGCCTCCGAGGGCACCCCGGTGATCGTGTTCTTCGACGAGATGGACTCGATCTTCCGGACCCGTGGTTCGGGCGTGTCGTCCGACGTCGAGACCACGATCGTGCCCCAGCTGCTGTCGGAGATCGACGGTGTCGAAGGCCTGGAGAACGTCATCGTCATCGGCGCCTCCAACCGCGAGGACATGATCGACCCGGCGATCCTGCGGCCGGGCCGGCTCGACGTCAAGATCAAGATCGAGCGTCCGGACGCCGAAGGCGCGAAGGACATCTTCTCCAAGTACCTGGCCGAAGGCCTGCCGATCCACGCCGACGACCTCGCCGAGTTCGGCGGCGACGCCAAGGCGACGTTCGACGCGATGATCCAGCACACCGTCGAGCGGATGTACGAGGAGAGCGACGAGAACCGGTTCCTCGAGGTGACCTACGCCAACGGGGACAAGGAAGTCCTGTACTTCCGCGACTTCAACTCGGGCGCGATGATCCAGAACATCGTCGACCGGGCGAAGAAGTCGGCGATCAAGTCGGTGCTGGAGACCAAGCAGCCCGGTCTCCGCGTGCAGCACCTGCTCGACGCGATCGTCGACGAGTTCGCGGAGAACGAGGACCTGCCCAACACCACCAACCCGGACGACTGGGCCCGGATCTCCGGCAAGAAGGGCGAGCGGATCGTCTACATCCGCACGCTCGTCACCGGCAAGAACCAGGACTCGGGGCGGGCGATCGACACCGCCACGAACACCGGTCAGTACCTGTAGTTCGAACGCGCGATGGGGCGGTTGCCGAAGCAACCGCCCCGCCGGCTGAGGCGGGTGGGGTCTGCTTGCGGAAAGCGCAAGCCGGCCCCACCCGTCTCGTGTTTTTTGGGGTGCACCCCCCAAACCCCGCCCGAGGGCAAGCCCCCGGACCCCCGGCCGGGTCACTTCGCGTCGGCGAGCTCGGCTCCGGCCCTGGTCGAGCGGCGACGGCGCAGCTTCCCGTGGGCGGCGAGGATCCCCAGCACCACCAGCAGCGCCCCGGCCGGCTGGTTCCAGCTCACCGGTTCACCGAGCACGAGCACGCCGAGCAGCACGCCGACCACCGGCGTCAAGTACGTCACCGCGGAGGCGTTGGCCGCGCCCCAGGCGGCGATGATCCGGGTGTTCCAGGCGTACGCGATGCCCGTGCCGAAGACGCCGAGGGCGATCATGCTCGCCACCACCGGCACGGTCAGGTGCACCGGCGTCGCCGCGATCGCCGGGGTCAGCAGGCCCAGGATCACCGTCGCCGACGCCGTCTGCCCGAACGCGACGACCACCGGATCCGTCCCACGAGGTGAGACGAACCGGCGCAGGTACACGAAACACGCGCCGTAGCACGTCGTCGCGCCGAGGCAGGCCAGCTGGGCCGTCAGCTGGTGGGACACGTCGATGCCGTGCCACACCCCGACGATCGTGAGCACGCCGGCGAACCCGAGCAGCAGGCCGAGCACCCGGGGCGGGGTGAACCGCTCCTCCGGCAGCGCCGCGGCCGCCAGCAGCATCGTGACCAGCGGCGTCGTCGCGTTGAAGATGCTGGCCAGCCCGGACGAAATGTACTGCTCCGCCCACGAGAACAGCAGGAACGGCACGACGCACAGCAACACCGACACGGCCGCGAGGTGCCCCCACAACACGGGATCACGGGGCAGCGGCCGCCGGCGCACCAGCAGGATCACGGCCAGCGCCAGCGCACCCAGCGCGACGCGGGCGAGCGCGACCTGGCCGGGGGAGAGCCCGCCGAGACCCACCTTGATGAATAGGAAACTCGCACCCCACACCACGGCCAGCAGCGCGAACCGCACCGTGACCCCGAACTCCGCCCATCGCATGGCCCGCAGTCAAACCGCCGGACCGGCCGCGAAGCCAGTGGTTTTCCGACGCCGCGTTGGGTATAACGACCTATACCATGGCGCAGGAATGGCAGGCGGCGGTCGAGTACGTCGAGGCCCGCACCGAGGGGCCGCCGGTGCCGGCGGGCCTGGACGTCACGATCCACTTCCACCCGGACCGGCCGGCGGGGTCCGTGCCGTTGCTGCGGCACTGGCTGACCGACGGTGTCTACCGCTCGCAGTTCGAGACCGGTACGGGCAACGGCGGCCTGACCGCACACCCCGGCGGGGACCGGTGGCGCTGGGAGCACCGGATGTTCGGCGGTGTCTACGACGAGCTGCCGCCGTCGGCCCGCCCGAAGTACGGCTCGCTCAACCGCCGCCGCCGTACGGCCGGTGGCTCGATCCGGTTCGGGTCGGCCCACTTCCGGCTCAAGCGGGAAGTGCTGAGGCGCACGACGTTCTGCTACCCGGACAGCTTCAGGGAGCCGGCCCACTTCGGCACGGTGACGCACATGCCGCTGATCCCGCTCGTCGATGCCGACGCTCCCGACGAGCTCGACGACTACATCGAGGCCCACGTGCACGGCCCGCTCCGGCTGCCCGACGACGTCGCCGCGCTCGTCCTGGACCCGTCCTTCCGCGGCACCGACGTCGAGGCGGCGGCAGCGGAGTTCCCGATCCCGACATACTGGCACCACGGGTTCCGGCTCTCGGTGACGGAACTCGCCCGGCACGCGGACTACCGCGGCGAGGACGTCGTGCGGGCCGGCGAGGACATCGCCGAGGACGGGTGGCTGGACGCCCGTGTCATCGGTGACGCCGTCCGCGCCGACCGGCACGATCCCCAGGTGCTCAAGCGGGTGTGGCACTGCACCGCGCGGTTCGGCCTACGCGGGTAGCAGCGCCTCGGTCAGCCGGCGCCAGTGCGGCATCGCCGAGGTGCCCGGCTCGACGCCGATCACCTGGATGCCGATGTGGTCCGCGCCCGCCTCCAGGTGCGCGCTCAGCTTCGCGGTGATGGTCTCGAGGTCGCCCCAGAACACGAGGTCGTCGACGAGCCGGTCGCTGCCGCGGTCGATGTCCTCTTCGGTGTAGCCGAGCCGGAGGAACTTGGCGATGTTGTACGGCGTGGTGAGGTACGGGTGCAGGTGCTTGCGGGCGACCTCGCGCGCCCTGGCCGCGTCCGTCTCGAACAGCACCGCGTGCTCGACGCCCAGGAACGGCTCCGCGCCGAGGATCTCCCGCGCCTGGGCCGTGTGCTCCGGCGTCACGTGGTAGGTGTGCGCGCCGGCCGACCGGTCGCGGGCCAGCTCCAGCATCTTCGGGCCGTAGGCGGCGAGGATCCGGCGCACCGGCGAGCGCGGTGCCGGGTTGACCTTCGGGTCGGCGTCCAGGGCGTCGAGGTAGTCGTTCATCGCCCGGAGCGGCTTCGCGCCGGGCTTTCCGGCGCCGAAGCCGAGCCCGAGCAGGTGGCGGTCCGGGTAGGCGTCGGCCAGCAGGACCGCCGCGCCGCGGGTCCACTGCGCCTCGCGGGACCAGATCTGCGCGATGCCGTTCACGACGGTGAGGCGTTCGGTGGCCGACAGCAGGAACCCGGCGTGCGTCAGGGCCTCGCGTCCTTCGCTCTCCGGGATCCAGATCGCCGGCCAGCCGAGTTCTTCCAGCTCCTGCACCGAGTCCCGGATCAGGCCGGCCGGCTGGTCCTCGAAGTCGAACGTCCAGATCCCGTAGCGGCCGAGCCGCAGGTTCTTGATCATGCTCATAGATCGAAGTATTGCGGATCTTCGATATGAAGAGACGAAGGGGGTGGTGCAGCGGGGGAGCAGCTGGTCAGAGGGTGTGGCCGAGGGTGGCGACGAGCTCGGCGATCCGGGCTTCGTCCCGCTTGTAGTGCGTCCACTTCCCGACGCGGGTCGCCCGGACCAGCCCGGCGCGCTGCAGCTCCGCCATGTACGCCGACACGGTCGACTGCGCCAGCCCGGTCTTCTCCTGGATGTGGGTCACGCACACGCCGACCTCGACCGGATCGGCGATGGCCCGCTCGACCGGTCTCTGCTCGTCGAAGAAGTGCCGCACCGGCTCCCGAAGCCACCGCAACACCTGCAGCCGCACCGGATTCGCGAGCGCCTTGAACACGTCGAGCAGCTGCTCGACGTGCGGTTCGGGACCGGATCCGGGTTCGATGTGCGCAGTCATGGGCTTCGAGATCAGCATAACCGCACCCGGCGTGTGCTCCCCGGTCCCGCGCGTATAACGACCTATACTCAGCGCCGTGACCGAAGAAACCCGGCCCCGCGCACCCATCACCGAAGCCGACGTCCTGGCCTGGCTGGAGACGACGGCGGCCGCCGTCGAAGCGGGGGAGGTGCCCGCCCAGGAACTCATCGACATGCTCGGCGAGCTGCGCCGCGCGTCCGCGGCCTGCGCCGACGCCTCGGACTGGCTGCTGCTCGCGGCCCGTGAAGGCGGCGCCAGCCTGCGGCAGATCGCCCCCGTCTTCGGCAAGGGCTACGTCCGCGCCCCGGCCGCGCGCCTCGAAAAGCTGCACCGCCAGGCACAGACCGCGGGTCAGTGGCTGGCCATCCTGCGGCACAAGCAGACCGCATGAGCGCGCGCGTGGACCGCATCGCCCTCGGCCTGGCGGCACTGGGCCGTCCCGCCTACATCAACCTGGGCCGGGGCGGGGCGCTGCCGCCGGTGCGGGACGTCGCTTCGATGCGCGCGGCGACGTTCGCGGTCCTCGACGACGCGTACGCCGCGGGCGTCCGGCACGTCGACGTCGCCCGGTCCTACGGGCGTTCCGAGGAGTTCCTGGCCGGTTGGCTGGCCGAGCGCGGGCACCTGGACGTCGAGATCTCGAGCAAGTGGGGCTACGCCTACGTCGGGGAGTGGCGGCTGGACGCCGACGTCCACGAGGTGAAGGAGCATTCGGCGGTCCGGTTCGCGACGCAGTGGGCGGAAACCCTGGCGCTGCTGGGCGATCGGGTCGGGCTCTACCAGGTGCATTCGCTCACTGTGGACAGTCCGCTCTTCACCGACGAGCCGTTGCTCGAGGCGCTCGCGGAGTTGTCCGCGAACGGGGTCGCGGTCGGGTTTTCGACGTCCGGGCCGGCCCAGGCGGAGGCGATCGAGCGGGCGTTCGCGCTGGAGGTGGCCGGGCGGCCGGTGTTCTCGGCGGTGCAGTCGACGTGGAACGTCCTGGAACCGTCCGCGGGGCCGGCCCTGGCCGCGGCGCACGCGGCGGGGAACCGCGTACTGGTCAAGGAAACCCTGGCCAACGGCAGGCTGGTGGTCGAAGCGCCGGCCGCGGTCCGCGAGATCGCCGCCGCACACGGGACCGGGCCGGACGCGGTCTCGGTGGCGGCGGTGCTGGCGAACGACTGGGCCGGCCGGGCGGTCATCGGCCCGGCGAGCCCGGCGCAGCTGGCGGCGAACCTGCGCGCCACCACGCTTTCCCTGAGCACGACGGAGGTGGCCGTGCTGGCCGGCGTGGCGGAGGATCCGGAGGAGTACTGGCGACACCGGTCCTCGTTGCGGTGGGACTGAGGCGCTGCACTACTCTGCGCAGGCACGAGAACCGGATGACAGGAGTCGAGGTGCGTCATCGGCAGGCGATCGCGTTGGCCGCGGTCGCGTTGGTCGGCCTCACCGGCTGCGACGGGCCCGACCCGAACAACCTCGAGACGTACTACGACGATCCGGTGACCACGTCGGCGCCGGTCCACGCGGAACCGCGGGTGAGTCAGGCTCAGGCCGCGCCGGAGAAACCGGCGGTCCCCGATCTCGGGCCGCTCGCGGAGCGGGCGCTGCTGACCGACGCCGATGTCGCGGAAGAAGGCGTCGAGCCGGCTTCCGGCGAGGTCTCGGGGTGCCTGGCGGATGGGCCGTCGGTGGGCAGCCGGACAGCGACCTGGCGCTACCCCGGCGCGTCGCTGCTGAGCCACCGTGTCCTCGCGTTCCCGGACCGGTCGGCCGCCCAGGCCGTCGCGGAGACCGAGTGCGCGGGCAAGACGGTGAGCGTCCCGGTCCAGCCCGGGGTCGAGCTGCAGCGTGCCTGGCGCGACGGCAAGACCTGCACGGTGATGCTGGCCAAGGGAAGCCTGGTGTCCGAGCTGACGGTCTCGGCGAGCACGGAGGCCCGGGCGGTCGACGCGGCGAAGCGGCTGCTGCCCGCGATGACGGCGAAGCTCACCGCTCAGCAGTAGCGGCGGAACCATTCCTGGACGCCTTCGCGGCCATCGGGGATGAACGGCAGCGCGGGGGCCGGGTCGTCGATCCAGGCCCGCAGCTCTTCCAGCGGGATCCAGCGACCTTCGGCGATCTCTTCGGCCTGGTGGCGGATCGGGCCGTCCCAGCGGACTTCGAAGGCGAAGTTGTGGCAGCGGTTGCGGCCGTCGTCGTAGACCTTGGTGAACAGGGGCACGGGTTCCACTCCCTGGACGCCGAGTTCTTCGGCGAGTTCGCGGCGGGCGCACTCGGCCGGGGTCTCGCCCGCGGCGACCACCCCTCCGGCCCAGCAGTCCCAGGTGGAGGGGAACACGTCCTTACCGGGCGTGCGCAGATGCACGTAGACCGCGGTCCCGTCACCCGAACGGACCAGGACGACGCCGGCGGCGTGCCACAGCGCATCGGCGCGGACGCGGGCGCGGCTGGTTTCGCCGACCACCGCGCCGGCCTGGTCATAGAGGGCAACGAGTTCGTCACTGCCTGGCATGGGTGCATCGTTCCACTAGGACGACCCCGTAGGGTGGTGACATGCGGCGGATCATGGGAACCGAAGTCGAGTACGGCATCTCCGTGCCGGGCGACGCGACGGCGAACCCGGTACTCACCTCCACCCAGGTCGTGCTGGCCTACGCGGCGGCGGCCGACATCCCGCGCGCCCGGCGGGCGCGGTGGGACTACGAGGTGGAGAGCCCGTTGCGGGACGCGCGCGGGTTCGACCTGACCGGCCCGAGCGGGCCGGGGCACGACCCGGACGTCGAGGACCTGGGCGCGGCGAACGTCATCCTGACCAACGGGGCGCGGCTGTACGTCGACCACGCGCACCCGGAGTACTCGGCGCCCGAGGTGACGAACGCGCGGGACGCGGTCATCTGGGACAAGGCGGGCGAGCGGGTGATGGAGGAGGCGGCGATGAAGGCCGCTTCCGTGCCGGGCCAGCCGCGGCTGCAGCTGTACAAGAACAACGTCGACGGCAAGGGCGCGAGCTACGGCACGCACGAGAACTACCTGATGGCGCGGTCGACGCCGTTCACCGCGGTGATCGCGGGGCTGACGCCGTTCTTCGTGTCGCGGCAGGTGGTGACCGGCTCGGGCCGGCTCGGGATCGGCCAGCAGAGTGAAGAGGCCGGGTTCCAGCTCTCCCAGCGTGCGGACTACATCGAGGTCGAGGTCGGCCTGGAGACCACCCTCAAGCGCGGGATCATCAACACCCGCGACGAGCCGCACGCGGACGCGGACAAGTACCGGCGGCTGCACGTCATCATCGGCGACGCGAACATGTCGGAGTACTCGACGTACCTGAAGGTCGGGACGACGGCCCTGGTGCTGGACCTGATCGAATCCGGCATCCGGTTCGACGACCTGAAGCTGGACGAGCCGGTCAAGGCGGTGCACCAGATCAGCCACGACCCGACGCTGAAGACGCAGGTCGCGCTGGCCAACGGCAAGAAGTACACCGGGCTGGACCTGCAGTTCGCCTACCACGAGATCGCTTCCCAGAACCTCGAGCGCACGGAGGCCGACGAGGCCTCGAAGGAGGTCCTGCGGGTCTGGGGCGAGGTGCTGGACGCGCTGGCCCGCGACCCGCAGGAGTGCGCGGACCGGCTGGACTGGCCGGCCAAGCTGCGGCTGCTGGAGGGCTACCGGCAGCGGGACAACCTGGCCTGGGGCGCGCCGCGGCTGCGGCTGGTCGACCTGCAGTATTCGGACGTCCGGCTGGCGAAGGGCCTGTACAACCGGCTCGTCACGCGCGGGTCCATGAAGCGCCTGGTTTCGGAGGAAGAGGTGCTGGCCGCGGTGACGACGCCCCCGTCGGACACCCGGGCCTACTTCCGCGGCCGGGCGCTGGAGAAGTACGCGACGTCGATCGCGGCGGCTTCGTGGGATTCGGTCATCTTCGACGTGGGCAAGGAGTCGTTGGTGCGGATCCCGACCTTGGAGCCGCTGCGGGGGACGAAGGCGCACGTCGGCAAGTTGCTGGACAACGCGGCGACGGCGGAGGAGCTCGTGGAGGCGCTCACCGGTTCGGACTAGGCGGGACGCACCAGCGATCGCGGCGTGACCCCGAATGTCGGGGCCGCTGGGTAGGCTAGGAAACATCAGCCAGACCGGGAGGCGAGATGGCCCAGGAAAAGATCGAAAAGCACGGCGGTGGTGACTCCGACGAGGAGTTCGACGACACCGGCGCGGCGGGTCAGGAGCGGCGCGAGAAGCTCGGCGAGGACGTCGACACGATCCTCGACGAGATCGACGACGTGCTCGAGGAGAACGCCGAGGACTTCGTCCGGGCCTACGTGCAGAAGGGCGGCGAATAGCCGCTCGGAGGGCACTGCGCCCTTGCCGACCGTTCAGCCGGCGGCCGGGGCTCCGCGTGGCGTCCTCGCCCGCGCGGGGCTCTGGTCCCTCTGGCCCGCACAGATGGGATTTTTGAGCACGTATGGACAACACCAGGGGCATCTCGGGTCCCGCGCTGCCTGCGACGTACTTCTCCTCGGCGACGTCGTCGTTTTCGGATTTCCTGCGCGTGCAGGCGCCGGAGCTGCTGCCCGAACGGCGCGTGGCGCCGGGAGTGGCGGAGCTGGGCATCCCGCACGGGACGACGATCGTCGCGTGCACGTTCGCGAGCGGCGTGCTGATCGCCGGTGACCGGCGGGCGACGTCGGGCAACCTGATCGCGAGCCGCGACATCGAAAAGGTGCACGTCACCGACGAGTACTCGGCGGTCGGCATCGCGGGCACGGCGGGGCTGGCCGTGGAGATGGTGCGGCTGTACGCGGTCGAGCTGGCGCACTACGAAAAGATCGAGGGCGTTTCGCTGTCGCTGGACGGCAAGACGAACAAGCTGGCCGGGATGGTCAAGGCGAACCTCGAGATGGCGATGGCCGGGCTCGCGGCGATCCCGTTGTTCGTGGGGTACGACCTGGAGGCCGAGGACGCCAAGCACGCCGGGCGGATCGTGTCGTACGACGCCGCGGGCGGGCGCTACGAGGAGCACGGCGGCTACGCGGGCATCGGCTCGGGTTCGCTGTTCGCGAAATCGGCGTTGAAGAAGCTGCACGACCCGGACGCCGACGTCGAGGGCGCGGTGCGGGTCGCGGTGGAGGCGCTGTACGACGCGGCGGACGACGACACCGCCTCGGGCGGCCCGGACCTGGTGCGGCGCATCTTCCCGAGCGTCGTGACGATCACCGCCGAGCACGGCGCCGTCCAACTGCCGGAGTCGGAGACGGCGGCGGTCGCGGAGGCCGTGGTGGCGGGCCGGACCGAGCGCCAGCAGCGCCGGCTGTCCTGACCGGAGCCGGACCAGTGAACGTTGGAACACCGAAAGACCTGGAGCGCACACCGTGACGATGCCGTTGTATGCCTCTCCCGAACAGCTGATGCGGGAGCGTTCCGAGCTGGCGCGCAAGGGCATCGCGCGCGGCCGGAGCGTGGTGGTGCTGAAGTACGCGGGCGGCGTGCTGTTCGTGGCGGAGAACCCGTCGGCGACGTTGCACAAGGTCTCCGAGATCTACGACCGGATCGGCTTCGCCGCGGTCGGGCGCTACAGCGAGTTCGAGAACCTGCGCGTGGCGGGCATCCGGCACGCGGACCTCAAGGGCTACCAGTACGACCGGCGTGACGTGAGCGCGCGGGCATTGGCGAACGCGTACGCGGCGACGCTGGGCAGCATCTTCACCGAGCAGCTGAAGCCGTTCGAGGTGGAGGTCTGCGTCGCGGAGGTCGCCGCAAGCGCGGCGGAGGACCAGCTGTACCGCCTGACCTACGACGGCTCGATCTTCGACGAGCCCCAGTACGTCGTGATGGGCGGCCAGAACGAGAAGATCGCGGCCAAGCTGAAGGAGACGTTCGAGGACGGCCTGGACCTCCAGGCGGCCCTGGGCGTGGCGGTGGCGGCCCTGCGCACCCCAACCCAGCCGCCGGCGGCATCGACTTCGGCGGGCTCGTCGTCCTCGGCGACCGCTTCGTCGTCGAACAGCAACGGCGAGGCCGACCCGATCAAACTGGAGGTGGCGGTCCTGGACCGCGACCGCCCACGCCGCTCGTTCCGCCGCCTGACCGGAGCAGCGCTGGACACGCTCCTCCCGGTCCCGGACCCCCAGGGCGAGGAGCCGGAGGCCAAGCCGGACAGCGAGTGAGTTCGTGAACGGAAGCGGGGCGTGGCCAGGCGGGCCACGCCCCGCTTCCATTGTTTCGCCCACCCGCCACCCGCCACCCGCCACCCGCCACCCGCCACCCGCCACCCGCCACCCGCCACCGGGCGACGGCGAGCAGGTCCGGTAGCGGCACCAAACGAACGCCAACCGCCGGCCACACCCCCCTGCCGACCACCACCCCGGCAGAGGCACCACCCGGCCAAAAACCCGCCCGAGACCCCACCCTCACGAAGTAGCCGGAGACGTCCGAAAGTTCTGATCCGCAAAGGCCAGCAGGTACGGCAGCGTCGCCCGGGCCGTGTGCCAGGTGTGGTTGAAGCCGCGTTCGGCGTGCACGACCGCCTCCTGGCCCCGAGCGTGCAGGGCGTCGGCGATCCGGCGGGCCGTCGATACATCGGTCGGTGCGCCGGTGCCGACCGCGAGCATCACCGAGATCGGTGCGGGGAACTGCATCGTCGGCAGGTAGCGGCGGGGCGTGTTGGCGGCGATGACCGCGCGGTTGCCGTTGAGGATGCCGACCGAGTCGTTGAGGTCGTCGTAGGGCAGCGCGATCACCAGCGTGGCGAACTCGTCGACGTGGTGCAGGCCGATGTTGAGCGCGCCGAAACCGCCGCCGGACATGCCGCCCAGTGCCCGGTGGGCGCGGTCGGCCAGGGTGCGGTAGCGCTGGTCGACGGCCGGGACGACGGTGCCGGCCAGGTAGCTCTCCAGTTGGGGGCCGCCGGTCACGTTCAGGCACTCCCAGTCGGTGCTGGGGTTCCCGGCGGTCATGTCGACGCTGACCACGATCATCGGCGCGATGACGTTGGCCTGCTGCAGCGCCAGGAGCGTGCCGGGGGCGTCGCCGGAGGTGAGCCAGTCGCGGGGACCCCCGAAGGGGTAGCCGTGGATCAGGTAGACGACCGGGTAGCGGCGGGTGGGGGCGCTGTCGTACCCGGGCGGGAGGATGACGTAGTTGCTGCCCGACGGGATCCCGTGAGCGGGATCGGGGAGGTTGACGACGTCGATCCGCTGCCCGGCGGCCGCGGTGCCCGCGCCGGGGCGGGGGGCGGACGACGGCGAATCCGAAGCTGAATCCGAAGCCGATCCCGAGGACGGTTCGGGGGCCTCGCTGCCGTCGTCGAGCAGGCGGCCGGCGAAGTTGACGACACCGGGGCCCCGCTGGAGGAGCCGGGCCAGGTCGTCGGAGGTGCGGACGTACCCGACGTAGCTGTTGAGCGCGGTGATCGCCGCCAGCAGCAGGAGCACGCCGCACGCCGTGAACCCCCAGCGCCGGACGCGGCGGCGGTACCAGAGCGCGACCACGACGGCGAGGACCGCGACGGCGGCTGAGGCGAAGGCGAGCCAGATGAGCGGCGATTCGAGCGGTCCCAGTTCGCGGGCGCGCGCGGTGACGTCACCCGGCAGCACCGGGTCGCTCGCGGCCCGGTGGATGATGCTCGCCAGGCCGTGCCCGTCCATCGAATCCCCGCTCGTCCCCTGGCCGCGGGCAGGTGGGCCCGCAACTCGATCACGAAATTAGCCGGGGGAGGCTGTGGGTTCGTTGAGAGAAGGTAAAGCAACCTTCAGAGGCGGTAGAGCGTCAGGGCCCGGGGACGCGACCGGAAGCGGAACCGGTTGCCGAGCGGGCCGACCTCGCCGTCGGTGGCGACGCGGCGGTTGCCGTCGAGCAGCTCGACGTCCAGTTCGGGCAGGTCGAGCTCCTGGTAGACGTGGCTGGCGGCGAGGCTGCGGGTGATCATCGCCAGCAGGAACCGGGCGCGGGAGTAGGGCAGGTCGGCGCGCAGGTAGCGGATGTCGAGCAGACCGGTGTCGAGCGCGGGCCGCCGGCTCGGGGCGAACCCTTTCGGCGCGTACGTGCCGTTGCCGACGAACAGCAGCCAGACCTGCGTCCGCTTGCCGTTGAGCCGGACGGTCAGCGGCTTGGCGTGCCGCAGCGTCCTGGCCAGCGCGATCGCCGCTGAAGGCCACTTCGGGTGCTTCTCCTGCAGCTTCTCGCGCAGCCGGACCATCTCGGGGTAGCCGCCGAGACTGGCGGTGTTGACGAACCAGCGGTGGGCCTGCTCGCCGGCGCCGTCGATCTCGACTTCGCCCAGGTCGACGCGGACCGCGTTGCCGACCTCGGTCGCGGCGTCGGCATCGGGCATGGAGTTGACGCCGACGTCGCGGGCGAAGTGGTTGAGCGTCCCCGCCGGGACCAGGGCGAGCGGCAGGCCGCGTTCGGCGGCGACCGAGGCCACCGCCGCGACGGTGCCGTCCCCGCCCGCGACGGCCAGCGCGCGGACCGTGCCGCGGGCGTCGATCTCGGCTTCGAGCTGGGTGCGCAGGTCCTGCTTCGGGTCCGGGTAGAGCAGCGTGGCCTTCGGCCAGGCGAACTTGACGTCCTCGGTCGGGTCCTGGCCCGCGACCCCGGAGTTCGGGTTGACGACCGCGAGCATGTCCTCGCCGTCGACCATCTCGGGGGCGTCCGCGTCGTGGGCCGTGCGGCCCGGGACGTCGTCGTGCAGCGGCCACCAGTGCCGGGTGGCCAGGCCGACGCCGACGCCGATACCCAGCCCGACGCCGACGTCGGAGGGCCAGTGCACGCCGGTGTGGACCCGCGAATAGGCCACGGCCAGCGCCAGCGGGGCCACGACGAGCCCGGCTCGCGGCGACTCCATCGCCACCGCCGTCGCGAAGGCGGCCGCGGACGCGGAGTGGCCGGACGGGAAGGATGAGGACGTGGGCCGTTTCCGCAGGCGGCGGCGCATCGGCGTCTCTTCCTCGGCCGGGCGGCGGCGGGGGAACAGGGGCTTGCCGATGAGGTTGGCCGCGGCGCTGGCCCCGGCGATCGCGACGACTCCGCGCAGCGCGCCCCGCCGGGTCGCGCCCTTGCGGGTGGCGAGCAGCGCGGCGACGCCCCACCACAGGCGGGACTTGTTCGCCGATCTCGACAGCGTCATCAGAGCGTCGTCGGCCTTCGAGGCGGGCAGCGATGCACTGCGTCGCATCAGGGCGCGATCGGTCCGGCCGACCTGCCGGAAGGCCCGGATGAGCTGGTGAGACAAGGAGTCCGCCTTCCACGTGACGTCAAGAGCTGTGCTCCAATCGTGCCTGATTCGGGGAGATTTCACCGTCTGTGGCGTACTGGGGGCGTGTCGACGCCCGAACGGCGCACCGTCGGAGGGGGTCCAGCGCCTACTCTGGTGGAATGCAGCGGCGGATCTTTGGCATCGAGACCGAGTTCGGGGTCACGTGCACCTTCCACGGACAACGCAGGCTCTCGCCCGACGAGGTGGCGCGTTACCTCTTCCGGCGGGTCGTGTCCTGGGGACGCTCATCGAACGTCTTCCTGTCGAACGGCTCCCGGCTCTACCTGGACGTCGGCTCGCACCCCGAGTACGCGACGGCCGAGTGTGACGACCTGGTCCAGCTCGTCACGCACGACAAGGCCGGTGAGCGGATCCTCGAGGACCTGCTGGTCGACGCCGAAAGGCGGCTCGCCGACGAGGGCATCGGCGGCGACATCTTCCTGTTCAAGAACAACACCGACTCGGCGGGCAACTCCTACGGCTGTCACGAGAACTACCTGGTGACCCGCGCGGGCGAGTTCTCCCGGATCGCGGACGTGCTGCTCCCGTTCCTGGTGACCCGCCAGCTCATCTGCGGCGCCGGCAAGGTGCTGCAGACCCCACGCGGCGCGGTCTACTGCCTCTCCCAGCGTGCGGAGCACATCTGGGAGGGCGTCTCCAGCGCCACGACCCGTTCGCGGCCGATCATCAACACCCGCGACGAGCCGCACGCCGACGCCGAGCGCTACCGGCGGCTGCACGTCATCGTGGGCGACTCGAACATGGCCGAGCCGACGACCATGCTCAAGGTCGGCTCGGCGAACCTGGTGCTCGAGATGATCGAGGCCGGCGTCCAGTTCCGCGACTTCACCCTCGACAACCCGATCCGGGCGATCCGCGAGATCAGCCACGACCTCACCGGCCGCCGCCAGGTGCGGCTGGCGGGCGGGCGCGAGGCCTCGGCGCTGGACATCCAGCGCGAGTACTACGCCCGCGCGGTCCAGCACATCAAGGACAACGGCACGACCGCGGCGAACGAGCGCGTCATCGAGCTGTGGGGCCGGGCGCTGGACGCGGTCGAGCAGCAGGACTTCGGCAAGATCGACACCGAGATCGACTGGGCGATCAAGCACCGGCTGGTCGAGCGCTACCGGAACAAGCACGACCTGGACCTGTCCAGCCCGCGGATCGCCCAGATCGACCTGGCCTACCACGACATCCGCCGCGGCCGGGGCATCTTCGACCTGCTCCAGCGCAAGGCCCTGGTCCGCCGGGTCACCGACGACGGCGAGATCGAGGCCGCCAAGGACACCCCGCCCCAGACGACCCGGGCCAAGCTGCGCGGCGACTTCATCGCCGCCGCCCAGGCCGCCGGCCGCGACTTCACCGTCGACTGGGTGCACCTGAAGCTGAACGACCAGGCCCAGCGCACGGTCCTGTGCAAGGACCCGTTCCGCTCGGTCGACGAGCGGGTGGAACGCCTGATCAGCTCGCTCTAGCCCGATGTTCGTGAAGGCCACCTTGAGGAACTTGAAGTTCCTCAAGGTGGCCTTCACGAAACTTGAGCACGCGACGAAAGTCGGGGCGGGGGTGCGGCAGGATCGCGGCATGCGTGTCGTGCTGCTCGTGTTCGCCCTGCTCGTTTCGGTCGCGGTTCCGGCGTCGGCGGGGGAGCGCCCGCCGACGTGGGAGCTGAAGCCCACCGGTGTCACCGCCCAGTTCCGCGGGCTGTCCGCGGTCAGCGCGCAGGTGGCGTGGGTCAGCGGCACGCAGGGCACCGTCCTGCGCACGGTCGACGGGGGCCGCACCTGGGCCTCGGTCGGGCCGCCGGGGACCGGGACGCTGCAGTTCCGCGACATCGAGGCGTTCGACGCCGACCACGCCGTGATCCTCTCCATCGGGCCCGGCACCGACTCCCGCGTCTACCGGACCGACGACGGCGGCGCGCACTGGCGCCAGACGTTCCAGAACACCGACGCGGCGGCGTTCTACGACTGCCTCGCCTTCTTCGACCCGTGGCGCGGCCTGGCGATGAGCGACCCGGTCGACGGCCGGTTCCGGGTCCAGGCCACCTTCGACGGCGGCCGCAGCTGGCGCCCGGTCCCCGACAGCGGCTTCCCGCCCGCGCTGCCCGGCGAGGCCGGGTTCGCGGCCAGCGGCCAGTGCGTCACGACGGCCGGGCCGTTCGACGCCTGGCTGGCCACGGGCGGCGGCGCGACCGCCCGCGTCCTGCACTCCGGCGACGGCGGCCGGCACTGGACGGCGTCGGATACGCCGTTGCCCAGCAGCCCGTCGGCGGGCGTGTTCGCCCTGGCCTTCCGCACGCCGTCCCAGGGCGTCGCGATCGGCGGCGATTTCGCGGCTCCGGACGCGCCCGGCCCGGCCGTCGCGCTGACCCGGGACCGCGGCCGGACCTGGACGACCCCGGGCCGGTACCCGGCCGGCTACCGCTCGGGCCTGGCCTGGCGGGGTGGGACGGTGCTGGCGGTCGGCCCGGGCGGCAGCGACCACAGCCCGGACGGCGGCCGGCACTGGACGTCGTTCGGCACCGGAAGCTTCGACAGCGTCGACTGCGCCGGGGCCGCCTGCTGGGCCAGTGGTGCCCAGGGGCGGGTCGCCCGGCTCCGCTAGAGCACCTGGCCGGTCGGGCGGACCAGGATCTCGTTGACGTCCACCGAGGGCGGCTGCTGGAGCGCGTAGAGCACCGCGCGGGCGACGTCGTCCGGCTCCAGCCTGGGCTTCTTGCGCTGTTCCTCGGTGAGGATGTCCGTGTCGGTGATGCCGGGGTTGATCAGCGTGACCCGCACGCCGGTGCCGACGGCTTCCTCGCGGATGGCGCCGGCCATACCGGTCACCGCCCACTTGGTCGCGGAGTAGAGGCTCCCGTTGCGGATGTACCGGCCGGCGACCGAGCCGGTGATGAGCAGGTGGCCGGCGGTTTCCTTGAGCGCGGGGAGCGTGGCCCGGGCGGTGTAGGCCGCGCCGAGGACGTTGGTGCGGACCATCTCGTCCCAGGCCCGAGGATCGGGATCGTCGGTGCCGAAGAAGGACGTCCCGACGCCGATGCCGGCGTTGGCGAAGGCGGCATCGAGCCGCCCGAACCGTTCGACGGTTTCGGCGACGGCACCGGAGATGCCCGCCCAGTCGGCGACGTCGGCGGCGAGGGCAATGGCTGTTCCGTCGCCGAGTTCGGCCGCCAGGGCCGCGACGGATTCGGCGTTGCGGGCGACAAGGGCGACCTTGAAGCCGGACGCGGCGGCCAGGCGTGCGGTCGCGGCGCCGAGGCCGCGGGAGGCGCCGGTGACGAGGAGAACACGATCATTCATGTGCTCCAGGCTAGGGAGGGTTCCCCGGATCTCAAGCGCCCCAATGTGGCCTTGGTTGCGTCTGACGCACCGAAGGCCGCTTGGGTTCATGGGGTGGTTGCAACACCGATGGTTGGAGGGTGTTGTGGCTGGTCGGGTAGGTCGGGTGCCGTTGTTGCGGGATGTGCGGGTGCGGTTTTGGGAGCAGGTGC